>NZ_JAZHPZ010000006.1:0-334815 GCF_036553665.1 Paenibacillus haidiansis
TTTCAGCTTGATCTAGTTCATCGTATTCTAATTTGACTATTAGGTCGTTTCGCATTTCTTGTATTGCTTTGATCTTCTGTTCTTTAGTAGCCATTCAATCACCTTCCCTTGCAACGTTATTTGTGTCAACTAGGCCGGAACGCCGTGCTTTCGGTATAGCGCCTCGAAGTGCTCTAGGCTCATTTGGAGCGTCTTGCCGTTACCGACCTGGTGCAGGTAGATTTGGTCCGACTCGGTGTTGATAACGTCCACCACCCAAGTAACCGGAGCGGATCCACTGTCTTGGCTCCGAGCTTTGCCACCAAGCAGCGCCCGCAGCAGACCAGCTCATGGCCTACCTTGTAGACTGGCTGGCCGATGTTAATCTCCGCGCCGCATGCCTCGTTGGCGCAATAGTCGACGATTTCTTTAGCGTCCTCCATGGTCATCCTCCTTTCAGTTCTCTTACGGCCCGTTGTTCCAGTTCAACCAACCACTCGAAGTCGCCGGCCGCCCAGGCTGCGGTGAACAGGCCGTTCAGCTTGTCGATCTTACGAATTTGGTTAAGGTTGGCGTCCAGACATTCAAAAAGCTCGTAAAGCTCCATAGGGCTTAGATGCGGGTAACCGCCGAGGCGCTGGGCCTTTTCCGTCAGCTCGGCGAGACGACGGTGGATCGGGTTGATGTAGATCGTCATGGGCTGATTACCTCCTCTGTAATGTAAGGATACCGTTCGTGGAAGAATTTCCTCGGAACCTTCCCCCGTTCAACCCAATAGCCTCTCGCCTGCAGCTCTTCGTTCATCGATTTGATACGGAGTTGCGCTGTACGGAGCGTGCCGAGCCCGAGAAGCTGCTGAACCTCTTTTGAGGTGTAGTAATGAGGGGATTTCACGAAGCATCGACCTCAATCCGGTTTGCAACAGCCATTTCCTTCACGATGGCAAAATAGATTTCAGCCAGCCTGCCGTCTTCAAAAATCACGTCCAAATTGTTGATCTTATCGATTTTTGATTTTGCCATTCCTTCAAGAGCCAACCGCGACTTCTTGTTCGTCACCCGCTTTGCCAGATCGCACCGCGCCCGCTCCTCCAGTTTTTTATAGCTCTCAGTTCGCACGTCCTGATAGGAACCAACACCGCCAGCGGATTGCGCGATTTTATTGAGAAGCTGATTAACCTTCTTCCGGGCGTCTGTCGGATTAAGCGCGAGAATGTCCTTGATGTCGTCCTGTTGCTTCTCGGCCTGTTCAAGCCTTGACTCGACCGCAACCAATCTGCGCTCCTGCTCAACAAGCTGATTGGCGACGCCCGCCAGCACTTCGGCGGGAGACATCTGAGGAAGCGTAGATTTCACACGGTAATAATCATCCACCAGCATCTCGTAAGCTTCCCAAGCCTGATCCGTGTTGAGAGATTTGGCATGCATCCAGGCTCCCTTTTCGGTCCAAAGGTAGAGGACGACGGCGTTTTTTGAACCTAAATCATTTTGATGTAGGTTGAGAAAATCCCGTTTCTCTTGGCCCTCAAGGGCGATGTAATGCTTACCTTCCGTATAACGGGCTTTATTACGGTTAAAATTGTTTGTGAGGATTTGAACTTCCGTTCCGTACGATTCGGCAAGCTGCGTTGTCGTCAGCACGCGCTGGCCGTTGTGGTTAATGATTTGCAATTGATTCATTGGGCTACCTCGCTTTCTTGGCTTTTTAAGAGCTCGTCAACGGTACAGTTAAGTGCGTTAGCCAGCTTCAACAGTATCTCAGCAGAGGGGCCCGATTCTTTAGCGCCCAAACTGTAGATGACGGACATGGTCACGCCGCTTTCTTTACTGAGTCGGTATCGAGTCCAACCTTTTCTCGCCAGCAGAGCGTCTACGTTGTTTTTAATCGTTGCTCCCATTTAGATTCACCTCCTGAAAACAATAATATCTCATGCGAGATATTAACTCAAACAAGATAATATCTCATATAAGCTAATCTGGGTCTGTATTTACTCATATGAGTTATTTTCTTCGCAAATAAATATGATTTACTCCACATTTCTCCATTTTGCTTGACTAATTAACTGACACGAGTTAATATATCTCATATGAGAAATATTTTTTGTGAGATATGTGAGAAGGGATGTTCGAAGTGAAAATAGGAGATCAAATAGAAGCACTGATGAAGAAAAACAAAATAACCAGGCTTAAACTCTCAAAAGATACAGATATTCCGTACACGACCCTGACACAAATAATTAATGGTCGGACAAAAAATCCTCAAGTGAACGCTCTTAAGATCATAGCCGACTATTTTAATGTTTCACTTGATTACATCCTGGGGAAGTCACCCAAAGCGATAATTGAACAGCGGATGGCTGAGCTAAATATGACTATTGACGAACTATCTGAAAAGACAGGGCTTCCGAAAAATACATTAGAAAATTTAGATACTTATATACACCGTGATGAGGATTTCAAAGAAGGTGGTTTAATTGTCCAATTGGTAGAAGCTCTGAGTATTGATCCGAATATTCTTGTCATGGCTTTCATGCGTCAAGCAAATCAACTTAATGGCACCTTTGAAAAAAACGAAAAAAGAAAACTAGCCGCGCTCGAACACAGTGAAGTAGATTTATCAGAAGAAGAAATTCTCACCCTGGCCGCTCACCAGGTCGGCCACGACGGTCCCTTAACTGAAGAGCAACTCGCACAGATTAAACTAGCTATGAAAATCGCTCTCGCTAAAAACGATAAGTAATCAACGGGAGATGACTGGATGATTAGCTATGAAGAGTTAAAGCAAGAGGTTACGATCATGCTTGAAGATCGCGCAGCAATCCCGGATTGGTTGAAGGGGATATACATCGATTCGAGTGCAGGAGAAATGATACTGCTCAATAAAAATCTGGAGACCGACCGGGAGCGTAAATGCATTTTGGTTGAAGAGATGGGACATTATCACAAGACCGTTGGCGATATCACAGATCAGAGCAAACTAGAGAATCAACAACAAGAGCTACGGGCGAGGCAATGGGGCTATGAAAGGCTCGTCCCTCTGTCTGCAATTGTACAAGCCTTTCATGCACAGATTAAAGGACGATACGCAATCGCTGAATATCTTGATGTTACTGAAGAGTTTTTGCAAGCAAGCATTGACCGCTATCGAAACAAATTCGGGGTTTATGCTGAATGGAATAATTACATAATTTATTTCGACCCCCTTGGGGTTGCTGAAATGTTCGAGTAAACTTGCGCTTTCCAGCCGTAAGGCTGTTTAAATATACCCTAAAATAGAACATACGTTTGGAGTGATGCGAAAAAATGGCAGTCTACAAGGACGAAAAACGAAAAACCTACTTCTTTAGAGTCCGATACAAGGACATCTACGGTCGTCCACAACAGAAGATGAAAAGAGGGTTTAAGCAGCGAAAGGATGCTATACTAGCCGAAGCTGAGTTCCTAACAAATGCAGTTAAACAATACAGCGACAATGTGACCTTTGATGAGCTTTTTGAACACAATATTAAGCATACAAAGCTAAAGCCAAAAACCATCCGGCGCCGGACTAATGAATATAATCTTCATATCAAGCCGAGGTTTGGTCGCATTAAAGTTAAAGATACTTCTTTGGAGCAAGTGTTAGAGTTTAAAACTCATCTGGAGACAACAATGGATTCACTTAACAGCGCACGAACTGTGTATAGTAATTTTAAAGTTCTAATAAATCATGCAATCAAATTTTTTGGCCTGAAAGTGGATCCCACGCTCGCAGCCGGCTCCATCGAGCGAGTGAGGCCAAAGATAAATTTCATTAGGCGCGAAGAATTTGAAAGTCGTGTAATTGGGCTTGAGCACTTGCATTATAAAGCGCTAGCCCGGTTGTTGTTTTACACAGGTCTGCGTGTTGGGGAAGGCATGGCCCTAACATGGGTTGATGTAGATCTTGAGAAGAATCAACTTCATGTGAATAAGACGCTTGACATAACTACACGTGAATCTACTACACCAAAAACCAAGGGAAGTGTTGGGTATGTACCATTCCCTGGCTTCATCGGCGAAATGCTCGAAGACATAAAAAAAGAATCCGCAGAAAAAATCTACGGATTCAATGATAATATGTTTGTATTCGGTGGAGTGGCCCCATACCACTATTCCCACTTCCACAAACATTTTAAACGTGTGTTTCCGGAATTACGAATACATGACTTGCGTCACAGCTACGCCTCATACCTCATAAACAAAGGCGTAGATATCTATCTCGTAAAGGAGCTGATGCGGCACGACGATATCAAGCAAACCGCCAATACCTACGGTCATCTCTACGTAGAGCGGAAACACGAAGTCATGAGCGTATTCGACTAATCGGTATCAATTCGGTATCACAGACTGAACAACGATCCGAAAACAGTTGATACGCTTAGCTTTTCCTTACCCAATACTGCCTTCCATCTCGAACTTAATCAAGCGGTTCATTTCTACCGCGTATTCCATCGGCAGTTCCTTGGTGAACGGCTCGATGAAGCCCATGACGATCATTTGCGTCGCTTCGGCTTCGGAGAGACCGCGGCTCATCAGGTAGAAGAGCTGCTCCTCGGACACTTTGGATACGGTGGCTTCATGCTCCAGCGTAATATTGTCGTTCATGATCTCGTTGTATGGAATCGTATCGGAAGTCGATTCATTATCGAGAATCAGCGTGTCGCATTTGATGTTCGATTTCGCGCCTTCCGCCTGGCGTCCGAAGGAAGCCAGACCGCGGTAAGTTACTTTACCACCGTGCTTACTGATCGATTTGGAAACGATCGTCGACGTCGTGTCCGGCGCCAGGTGGATCATTTTCGCCCCGGCGTCTTGGTGCTGGCCTTTGCCCGCCACCGCGATCGACAGCACGCTGCCTTTCGCCCCGCGGCCTTTCAGGATGACC
The DNA here is from genome assembly GCF_036553665.1 of Paenibacillus haidiansis. Taxonomy (NCBI): domain Bacteria; kingdom Bacillati; phylum Bacillota; class Bacilli; order Caryophanales; family Paenibacillaceae; genus Paenibacillus; species Paenibacillus haidiansis. The sequence goes on from NZ_JAZHPZ010000006.1 coordinate 4,885, forward strand.
GACGGATATTTCATCGTCAGCTTGGAGCCGATGTTGCCGTCAACCCATTCCATCGTGGCGTTCTCTTCGGCTACCGCCCGTTTGGTCACGAGGTTGTAGATGTTCGGCGCCCAGTTCTGGATCGTCGTGTAGCGTACGCGGGCATTCTTCTTGCAGACGATTTCAACGACGGCGCTGTGCAGAGAGTTAGTGCTGTAGATCGGCGCCGTGCAGCCTTCCACATAGTGCACGAAGCTGTCCTCGTCGGCGATGATCAGCGTCCGTTCGAATTGGCCCATGTTTTCCGAGTTGATCCGGAAATAAGCCTGCAGCGGCACCTCGCATTTAACACCTTTCGGGACGTAGATGAAGCTGCCGCCCGACCATACGGCGCTGTTCAAGGCCGCAAACTTGTTGTCCGCCGCCGGGATGACCGTACCGAAGTATTCGCGGAAAATTTCCGGATGCTCCTTGAGCGCGGTATCGGTATCCATGAAAATGACGCCTTGATCTTCCAGGTTCTTCTGCATGCTGTGGTATACGACTTCGGATTCGTACTGCGCGGATACCCCGGCCAGGAACTTCTGCTCCGCTTCGGGAATGCCGAGCTTGTCGAACGTTTCCTTGATTTCCGCCGGAACCTCTTCCCAGGTCTTTCCTTGCTTCTCCGAAGGTCTTACATAGTATTGAATATCGTTAAAATCAAGATCGTCCAGATCTCCGCCCCAACGCGGCATCGGCATCTTTTCGAACTGTTCGAGCGATTTAAGCCGGAAGTTCAGCATCCATTCCGGTTCTTCCTTAATACGGGAAATTTCCGTTACGATTTCGCGGGTCAAACCTTTGCCCGTTTGAAAAACCGCCTTGTGCTCATCACGGAAGCCGTATTTGTACTCTTCCAACTCAGGCGCTTTTTTTGCCATGGCTGCATTACCTCCTTAGTGTAATCATTCCTATCCTTCGTTAATGCCCTTCTTGAGCGCATTCCATGCCAACGTAGCGCATTTGATGCGGGCAGGAAATTTATTGACGCCCGATAAAGCTTCGATATCCTCGTAATCATCGAACTCCACCTGCTCGCCCTTCATCAGCGAGGAGAAGCGGTTCGCCAAATCCATGGCTTCCTCGAAAGTACGGCCCTTGACGGCTTCCGTCATCATCGAAGCGGAGGACATGCTGATTGAGCAGCCCTCCCCGGTGAACCGGGCATCCTTCACGACGCCGTCCCCGACTTTGAGCTGCAGCGAAATGCGGTCTCCGCAAGTCGGGTTGTTCAGGTCGACCGTGAGGCCTCCGTCTTCAAACTTTCCGCGGTTGCGCGGATTTTTATAATGATCCATAATGACGCGGCGGTATAAATCGTCCAATTGCATTACGCAAAGTACTCCTTTGTTTGGATTAAAGCTTCCGCCAGACGGTCGATGTCCTGTTCCGTGTTGTACAAATACAGACTGGCTCTGGCCGTTGCGCTCGCCTGAAGCCAACGCATCAGCGGCTGGCAGCAGTGATGGCCCGCCCGGATGGCGATGCCCTGCGCGTCAAGCACGGTAGCCACGTCATGCGGATGGACATCCAGCAGATTGAAGGTCACGAGACCGACCTCGCGTTCGCGCGGGCCGTACACGGTAATGCCTTCAATCTCGGACAAACGGCCGATCGCATAAGCGGCGAGCTTCGTTTCGTGCCGGTGGATCTCATCCAGACCGATTTCCTCGAGGAAATCGATCGCGGCGCCGAGCCCTACGGCTCCGGCGATGATCGGTGTTCCGCCTTCGAATTTCCATGGGAGCTCCTTCCACGTCGATTCGTAGAGGCCTACATCGTCGATCATTTCGCCGCCGAACTCGACCGGTTCCATCGATTCCAGCAGATGCTTCTTACCATATAGTACTCCAATCCCGGTCGGAGCACACATTTTATGTCCGGAGAAGGCGTAGAAATCGCAGTCCAGCTCGCGGACGTTCACCTTCATATGCGGCGTGCTTTGCGCTCCGTCCACGACCATCACGGCTCCGTGCCGGTGGGCGATCTCGGCGATCTCCTTCACCGGGTTGACCACGCCGAGCACATTGGAGACGTAAGAGGTGGCAACGATCTTCGTCTTGTCCGTAACCGTCTTCTTCACGTCCGCCAGCGCGATGTTGCCGTCCGGTTGTAGCGGAATATATTTCAGCACCGCCCCGGTCCGTTTCGCGAGCTGTTGCCACGGGATCAGATTGCTGTGATGCTCCATCGGGGTAATGACGATTTCGTCCCCGGCGGAGACGGCCGAAGGGCCGTAAGAAGAAGCCACCAGGTTAAGCGAGGTCGTCGTTCCCCGGGTAAAAATAATCTCCTCGGTACGGGCCGCCCCAATGAAACGGGCGACCTTTTCCCGGGCGCCTTCGTAAGCGTCCGTCGCCCGGCTGCCGAGCGTATGGACGCCGCGGTGTACGTTCGCGTTATCCAATTCATAATAACGCTGCAATGCTTCTAGCACCGCGCGCGGCTTCTGCGAGGTGGCCGCGCTGTCGAGATACACGAGCGGATGCCCGTTGATTTCCTGATTTAATATAGGAAACTGCTCTTTAATCAGCTCCGCGTTCATTGTCCTAACTTCCTTTCCACCAGGCTCTGCAATTGTTGCTGCAGTTGCTCCAGTGGAATATCCGACACGACCGGAGCAAGGAAGCCGTAAATTACCAAACGTTCAGCCTGCTCGCGGGAAATGCCCCGCGACATCAAATAATAAATTTGCTCCTGGTTGACCTGTCCGACGGATGCGGCATGGCCCGCCTGCACGTCGTCCTCGTCGATCAGCAGGATCGGATTGGCGTCCCCGCGGGCTTTCGGGCTCAGCATCAGCACTCTTTCCGTCTGTTGCCCGTTGGCCTTGGTGGCGCCCTTCTCGATTTTGGTGATCCCGTTAATGATCGCCGTCGCTTGTTCGCGCATGACCGCGCGGGTGATCATTTGGCTTTCCGAGCTCTTGCCGAAATGAATCGCCTTGGTCGTATAGTTCAACTTCTGGGCGGCTGCGCCGACCGCGATGACCTTCGCGTCGGATACCGATCCGTTGCCTTTCAGCAGGGACAGCGTTTCACTGACGGAATCCCCGGCGTTCATTTCCCCGACGATCCATTCGATGCTGCCGTCGTTGTCGACGACGGAGCGGCGGTTGATCAAATCCGTCGTTTGCTCGTTCAAATGGTGCACCGTGGCAAACTGCACTTTGGCTCCCGCTTTGACAAAGACCTCGGCCGCGCCGTTATGCACGATCTTTCCGTCATATTGACCGGAAATATAGTTATCGACATAGGTGACGGAGCTGTTCGTATCCGCGACGATCAGCACGTGCGGAGCAAATCCCTCCGATGCGTCGTCGATCAGGAAGATGCTTTGCAGCGGAACGTCAACCTCTACATTCTTTGGCACGTAGAGAAATACGCCGCCGTTCCAAAGCGCCGCGTGCAGCGCGGTCAGGCGATTCTCTTCCGGTTTGACGGCCGCATGCAGATACGGCTTAACCAGGTCGCCGTGCTCGCGTACCGCAGTCTCGAGATCGGTAAATATAACGCCTTTCGCCGCAAGCTCGGGAGCCAGGCGGGTGAATACCGCCGCGCTGTTACGCTGCACGATCAGGCTGCTGTTATCTTTTAGATCGACGAGCTGGGCCACGCTTTCGGGCAGCTCTTGTTTCGCTTCGGGACGACCCGTGCGGAGCGATCCGAAGTTGCTCAGATCCCAGCGTTCGATCTTCATCTTTTCCAGTTTGGGCAATTCCAGTTCTCCGGCCAGCCGCAAGGCATTGACGCGGCTTTCGGTCAGCCAGGCCGGCTCTCCGTTAGCTTGGGAAGCGGTTCGGAGGTTATCCGGTTCCACCGGAAGAACAGTTTGTGTAGTCATCTTTGTTCTCCTCCTTCCGATTAGGCTTCTTGACCGACAGTTTCATCCGCAATGCCGAGTTCTTCCTTGACCCAATCGTATCCGTCGCGTTCCAGGCGTTCGGCCAGTTCGGGACCGCCGGACTTCACGATACGGCCTTGCATCATGACATGGACGTAATCCGGTGTAATGTAATTCAGCAAACGCTGATAGTGGGTAATGATCAGGAAGCCGCGCTCTTCGCTACGCATCGCATTGACGCCGTTCGCTACGATCCGCAGCGCGTCGATATCAAGGCCCGAGTCAATTTCATCAAGGATAACGATCTTCGGATCGAGCAGCATCATTTGCAAAATTTCGTTCCGTTTCTTTTCCCCGCCGGAGAAGCCTTCGTTCAAATAGCGATGGGCAAATTCCGGATTCATCTCCAGCTCTTTCATCTTGCCTTCCATCTGGCGGATGAATTTGATCAAAGATACTTCGTTGCCTTCGCCGCGGCGCGCGTTGATCGCGCTGCGCAGGAAGTCCGAGTTCGTGACTCCCGCGATTTCGCTCGGATATTGCATCGCCAGGAACAGGCCGGCGCGGGCGCGTTCGTCGACGGCCATCTCCAGTACATCTTCACCGTCCAGGCTGACGTTGCCGTCCGTTACTTCATATTTGGGATGCCCCATCAATGCGGAAGCGAGCGTACTTTTCCCGGTCCCGTTCGGTCCCATGATCGCATGAATTTCTCCGCCCTTTATTTCAATGTCGATCCCTTTCAGAATCTCCTTGCCTTCAACTGTCGCTTTAAGTCCTTCCACAACGAAATGTGTAGCCATATTTACTGCTCCCTCCATTTATCTTAAAAATCAAACATTGATTTGAAGCCATTATAACACAATAATTCTCTAATTAGAATTATTCTAATAAACCAATTGATTCTCAGTGATTCTCATTTCATTGTTCATTCTAAACCAATTTTTATGCATAATCAACGTAAAGGAGCATAAGAAGGTGTGCTTGGACCATTGTATTTGTCACAGAGATTTAGCTTTTACGGAAATTGTCGAAAACAAAGAGCAGGCCTGGCCGTTTATCGGCCAAGCCTGACTCCGTCGCTACCGCATCATGACGTTATCCAAGATACGAACGCAGCATCCACATATGCTTTTCAATCTCGCCCTTAAATCCGGTCAAAAGGTCGCTGGTCGCCTCGTCTCCTTCCTGATCGGCCAGCTCGATGCCCTCCTGGAACGATTCCGACAGCGTCGCAAAGTCCTCGATCAAGGTTTGCACCATCGCCGCCGGATCTTCATTCCCGGTCGCTTCTTGAATGGTAGCCAGCTCAAGGTATTCCTTCAGCGTAGCCGCCGGCGTTCCTTTGATCGTCAGAAGCCGTTCCGCCACCGCATCCATTTTTTCGGCGACCTCATCATAGAGCTCCTCGAATTTGATATGCAGTGTGAAGAAATTGTCCCCTTTAACATACCAATGATAATTGTGGATTTTTACGTACAGCACGTTCAGATTTGCGACTTGTTCATTAAGCACTTGCTCTAAGCTGGATTTTTTCGTTTTGTTTGAAGATTTCGAGTCTGCTTTTGCCATCTTAAACCCTCGCTTTCGATAAAGAATAGAATGCGCCATATTCTAAAATTTACCCGGACCAAGTTTTGCCGAAACAAATCTGTTGTCCCCTTTATTATAACCCGATTTCTCCAAAAAAAGTGAAAATAGTTGCAAACGAGCCTCACTTTTTCCTTCGAGTTTCATATGCGCACGCCGCGATGCGGAAATTTCCCAGTTTGGGTCTATCCTTGAAACCGCCTACGGTGTATGATGTTTAGGTCAATATTATTAACTAGCGTTTTGGGGGCATTATGAACAAGCAAACTGAAAGCAAAAATGAGGAAAATTTAGGATTTTTATTCAATGTGGAAATTCTTGTAAAAAACGAATCCAACGCGAAAGCGCTTCAGTCTTTATTGCAGGTGCTAAACAACGGAGAGAACATTATCGATTACAGAATCAATTCGGGGATCGAGCTGGGTACGATTATCGAATCTTTGCTGGCCAGCAGGAAGCAGTCCCTGATCTCGAAATCCTATAAACGGCTGACCACGGCCGAGCAAACCAAAAAGCTCCCGGAAGACCCGAACCCGAAAGCGAAGACCGCATCCAAATCATCCCCAGCCCGGGAGGGACTGGGGAATTTTGAACAAATCGCTAAAAGCGGCGAATTTGAAACCTGGATTAAAACGTACATCACCAATAACCGGCTCGTGCGCCTGCTGGTCAACCGGAACGGAGAACGCGTCAGCATCCCCTGCCGGGTGCTGAACTTCCTTCCCGAAACTTACACGATCAACGTTTATCATGTGGACGAAAAGCAGGTATACACCTTCAAGTTAAGCGAGGTCATCGATATCACCGAATAAGGTACAACATTCGTCACTTTTTCAAAAAAGCGAGCGCAAACATCAGCCAGCCGGCGATAAATGAGACGCCGCCCAGCGGGGTGATCGGCCCGAACACCTTCCAGCCCGTGACGGCAAGCAGATACAAACTGCCGGAGAACAGGATGATGCCCGCAAGGAACAAGCGGTTCGCCCACAGCAGCCGCTTCGGTTCCCCGCCCAGCCCTGCCGCAAAGGCAGTCAGAATCATCGCCAGCCCGTGGATCATATGGTAATGAACCCCGGTCTCATAAGTGCCGACCGCCTTTTCGCCGATTAACGGTTCCAGCACATGGGCCCCGAAAGCCCCTAACGCGACTGAAGCCAGCATAAAAAAGGCGCCGGTTACGGCAAATTTTCGTTGCATACTTTTCGCCTCCCGAGTTTCGAAAATTAAATCGTTTGCTTTTATAGTTTATATCATGCATCATTGCAATTTAAAAGGAAACATCGATATGCTATATAAGCCGAGTTCCCCTCACCAAGGTTTTGCGCCGGGCTGCGGGGATTTTTTATTGCCGGAAGCGGTCATAGAGCGAGTCCGGCCAGGTGATGTTAAATAGATGAACTTTTTGATAAAATATAGTCTGGATATTCATAAGTCTAAGGAGAGAATTATGTCAAAGGTCAAAGTTTACGCAGACAGCACCTCCGATCTGCCCGCAGCGTGGATCAGCCGATATGATATCGGAATCATTCCGCTGTACGTCGTATTTGAAGATAAAACCTACAAAGACGGGCTCGATATTACACCGCAGGAGCTTTACCGCAAAGTCGAGGCGGACGGCCGCCTGCCGAAAACGACGGCTCCTTCACCGAAGGATTTTATGGATGCGTTTACGCCGCATATCGAGGCCGGTCGGGACATCGTTTATATCAGCTTGTCCTCCAAGCTCTCTTCTACCTATCAGAACGCTTTGATCGCCGCGGCCGAATTTCCCGAAGGCCGGGTGCATGTGCTCGATTCGCTGACTTTGTGCAGCGGAATCGGACTGCTGGTAATGAAGGCCGTTCGGGCCGCCGAGCAGGGACAAACCGCGGAGGACATCGTCGCCATGCTGGAAGCGGTCCGGCCGCACGTCGAAACGGAATTCGTCATCGATACCTTGGAATATTTGTATAAGGGCGGCCGCTGCTCCGGCATGCAAAATTTCATCGGCAGCCTGCTGCAAATCCGGCCCGTATTAAAGCTCGTTGACGGCAATATTATTCCCGCCTATAAGGTGCGGGGCAGGAAGGAGAAGGCCGTTCAGCAGATGCTGGACAATGCGCTCGCGGACGTCGGCGAAATGGACAACGACCTGATCATCGTCGCCCATACGATGGCCGAAGAGGAGGCGCTCAGCCTCGCCGCGATCCTCCGGGAGCGGACAGGCGCGCGCGAGGTGGCGCTGTCCGAGGCGGGCTGCGTCATTTCCAGCCATTGCGGGCCTCATACCGTTGCCATTATGTATGCCAAGAAGATTCCCGGTTAAAGCATCGGCTTCACCGAACATTTAAGGAGGTCTTCCCTATGCAAGCCATCAAAATATTCGCGGACAGTACCTGTGACCTGCCGACGGCGTGGATACAGCAATATGATATCGGCATCGTCCCGTTATACGTGACATTCGGAGACACCAATTACCGCGACGGCCTCGATCTCGAGACGCCGCTGCTTTACAAGAAGGTGGACGAAACCGGCAAGCTGCCCAAAACGGCGGCCCCGTCGCCGTCCGACTTCATGCAAGCCTTCTCGCCGTTTGTCGCCGAAGGTCGGGACATCCTCTACATAAGCTTATCCTCGGAACTGTCGTCCACGTACCAGAACGCGCTTATCGCCGCGGAGGAATTCCCGGAAGGCCGGGTGACGGTGTTCGACTCGCTCAACCTGTCCACGGGAATCGGGCTTCAGGTGATGAAGGCGGTCCGGGCCGCAGGAGAGGGCAAAACCGTCAAGGAGGTCGTCAGCCTGCTGGAGGCCGTCCGGCCGCAGGTCGAGACGGAATTCGTCATCGATTCCCTCGATTATTTGTACAAAGGCGGCCGCTGCTCCGGTATGCAAAACCTTGTCGGAAGCCTGCTGCGGATTCGTCCCGTGATCAAGGTCATCGACGGCAAAATGACGCCGGCCTATAAAATCCGCGGCAGCCGGGAGAAGGCGCTCGACCAGCTCCTGAACAACGCGCTTAGCCGGGTATCCGAGATGGACAACGACCTGATTTTCGTCACCCATTCCCTGGCGGACGAGGATGCCGTCCGGCTCGAGCAGGCGCTCCGCGAAAAGACCGGCGCCAGGGAAGTCGCCGTTTCCAACGCGGGCTGCGTCATTTCCAGCCATTGCGGCGCCAAGACGATCGGCATCTTGTATACGAAATCCATTTAAAGAATCCTCCCGGTGCCGTCGCATCCGGGAGGATTCTTCCGTATTGGCCGGCCGTTGATCCACACTCATATTCATACTCTCGACCTGCCGCGTTTCCGGTAGCCGACCCTGGAGCGGTACTGCTGGGGAGCTCTCGCGGGATATCGTGCAGGCAAGGAGAACATATGGACAAGATGGGTGAACGGAATGGACGCGAACAGCAGAAACGCAAGCACAATATGCAACTGAAACAGGAAAGGAACTCCTTCCATCAGCCCATACTGCGGATTCAAAGCAAACAGGCTCCGGAACCACGGCCCGATGGTGGTGCGGTATTCGTAAGCGACGACGGTCGTGTTGTAGACCAGGGTCATATAGGTACCGATCGCCGCGACGATCAGCACCAGAACGACGGCGAAATAATCGCCGAAGCTCGCATGGGCCCGTACCCGCCGGTGGGTCATTTTCCGGATCAACAGCAGCACGAGGCCGAAGACGACCATTAATCCGGCGATGCCCCCGCCAACTATCGCAAACACGTGATAGGTCTCGTCCGAAACTCCCATAGCGTGATAGACGCTTCGTGGAATCAATACGCCCATGATGTGGCCGATGAACGCGAAAATAATCCCGTAGTGAAACACCGTCGAGCCAACTCTCAGCCATTTCTTCTCAAACATCTCTGTGGAGGGCGCCGTCCAGCTTACCTGACGAAAGGCGAAGCGGTACAGCAAACCTAAAATCATTACCGCCAATGAAATATACGGAAACACGACCCACCAGAAAATACCGGTCATCGATGAACCTCCATTCCTTTCAATCGTACTTTTTATATGCCGCAAATCCGCATTGCTCAGACGGACTCTCGTTTATTCCGAACAGGATCGGGTACGGAAGCTCATCCAGGTCCGCGGTTTCCCGCTTGCTCGTCAGCTTCATGATCTGCTCTTCACTAAGCGGCGGGAACACGTCGCCGAGCAATAGGCCGAAGAGGCCCTTATAGGGGCTGTCCTCCGGCAAATGGTCGGAGATCTCCTTCACGGCGGCGGCGAGCCGCAGCTCCAGCGCCTGGACATGGACATTGTCGGGCCTTGCCGCGAGCAGTTCGAGCAGCATCGGGATATAGTCGCTAAGCTCGCCTTCCGCCGGGCGAAAGCCCGCATCCCTGACGATATGCTGGAGCAGGATGAGCGCGGCCCCGCGTTCTCTGCTGTCCCCCAGTTCATGGGCGGTCAGATAGAGCCCGGTCTTCTCCTTCCAATCGAAGGTCCACACATACGTTTCCCGCAGGTCCTTTAAAAGAACTCCATAGAGCGGCTCCAGCGCCCGTTCCGTCCTCCGTCTCAGGCCGGAATCGCCTATACCGGTCCTTAGTGCGGCAAACAGCTCGTCTTTATCGGCATGGAAACCTTCCTCTGGATATCCCAACATTCTGGCGCAGACCGCCAACGCGATTCGTTTGTCTTCCATCCTTATTCCTCCCGGGCAAAAAGATGCGACATGAAGGCATCGGACGGCGTGATCGATTCGATACTGCAGGCCCCCTGCTTGTAGTGCAGCTCCCGCTCGCCGTCCATCTCCCGCCTTGCGGTCGGGATCACGAAGCGTTCGTTGTATTTGGCGACCGCAAACAGCCTCGCCATTTCTTCGATTTCCTCCACTGTGATCCCGGCCTCCTGGAGCAGTTTGCCGTGCTTCAAATCGTCGCTTCCGTTGGCGGTGCGATTGCGCATATGCACGCGCATCGCCGTCATTTTCAGCAGCACCTGCCGGATGACCGATGTGTCGCCGGCAGTCAGCAGGGAAGCAAGATATTCCATCGGGATGCGCATCTGATCCACGGCCGGAATATAGTGATCGCTCCGCAGGCCGTCCTCCTCGATATGATTCATAATCGGGCTGAGCGGAGGCACATACCAGACCATCGGAAGCGTCCGGTATTCCGGATGCAGCGGCAGAGCCACCTTCCACTTCATCGCCAGCTTGTAGATCGGCGACCGCTGGGCGGCGTCGATCCAGGCATCGTTGATTCCCGCTTTTCGCGCTTCCTTGATCACGTCCGGATCGAAAGGATCGAGGAATACCGACAGCTGCGATTCGTACAAGTCCTGCGGGTCTTCCGCCGAAGCGGCCGCTTTGACGCGGTCCGCATCGTAGAAGACGACGCCGATATAGCGGATTCTTCCGACGCAGGTTTCCGAGCAGATCGTGGCCATTCCCGCTTCCGTACGAGGATAGCAGAAATTGCATTTCTCCGCCTTATGCGTGTTCCAGTTGTAATACACCTTATGGTAAGGGCAGCCGTTCATGCAGAACCGCCAGCCCCGGCACGCCTCCTGGTCCACCAGCACGATTCCGTCCTCCTCGCGCTTGTACAGGGCTCCCGACGGACAGGAAGCGACGCACGACGGATTGAGGCAATGCTCGCAAATCCGCGGCAGATACATCATGAACGTCTTTTCGTACTCCATGGCGATATGCTCCTGCAGCTTTCGGACATTCGGATCGAGCGGAACGATTTCGCTCCCGCCGGCGAGGTCGTCGTCCCAGTTGGGCCCCCATTCCGGCTTGTCCATATATTCCCCGGTAATCATCGAGACCGGGCGACCAACCGGAAGATGGTTCCGCTTGGGGCTATGAATCAGGTTGTCGTAATCGTAAGTCCAGGGTTCGTAGAAATCGTCGAGGCTCGCCATATTCGGATTGTAGAAAATATTGGCCAGCTTCGTGATCGGTCCTCCCGCCCTCAGCGCCAATTTCCCGTTTCTAAGTACCCAGCCGCCCTTGTACTTTCTTTCGTTCTCCCATTCCTTCGGGTAGCCGGGACCGGGCCGCGTCTCGACGTTGTTGTACCACATGTATTCCGTCCCCGGCCGATTGGTCCAGGTATTCTTGCACGTAACGGAGCAGGTATGGCAGCCGATGCACTTGTCCAAATTCATGACCATGGCGACTTGCGTTTTAATCCTCAAGCCAATCTACCTCCTTCAGCGGACGGATGACGGTCAGCGTGTCCCTCTGATTCCCGGTCGGCCCGTAATAGTTGAATCCGTAGCTCAATTGGGAATACCCGCCGATCATATGGGTCGGCTTCAGCGTAATCCGGGTCACGCTGTTATGCGTGCCGCCGCGCTGCTTCGTAATCGGCGTGCCGGGTACGCCGAGCGTCCGGTCTTGCGCATGGTACATATAGACGACGCCTTCGGGAATCCGGTAGGTCAGCACCGCTCGGGCCACGACTACACCGTTGCGGTTATATACCTCGATCCAGTCGTTATCCTTGATGCCGATGGCGGCGCCGTCCTTCTCGTTCATCCACACCACCTGCCAGCCGCGGAACAGCGTCGACATTTGATTTGTGTCGGTGAACATCGTATGGATCCCCCACTTCTGGTGCGGGGTCAAATAGCGGATCGTCAGCGATTTGCCGTTCTCGGGCACTTCCTTTTCACCTTTGAGAAAAGGAAAATGCTTCAGCGGCGGCAGATAAAGCGGCAGCGCTTCGCCGAAATCGAGCATCATCTCATGATCGAGATAGAAGCTCTGTCTCCCGGTCAGCGTCCGCCACGGGACGCCGTATTCCGTGTTCAGCGTAAACGGCGAATACCTGCGGTTGTCCTTCTCCAGCCCGCTCCAGACGGGAGCGGAGATGGCCTGCCGGGGCTGGGCGGTGATATCGAGCAGCGTAAAAGCGTCCTCCTCGCGGGGCATCGCGATTTCGGCCAGGCTTTTGCCGGTCTTGGCTTCCATCGAGCGCCAGCCTTCCACCGCCCGCTCCCCGTTCGTCGCCCCGGACATGAGCAGAATCGCTTCGATCGCTTGTCTGTCCTCATACAAGTCCGGCTGGCCTTTGCCGATGCCTTCCCGCTTCGAGGCGCCGAGCCGCTCCATCAATTGGGCGTAAACCTTGTCGCCGGGGATTTTGACGCCCTTCGCCCCGTATCCGTTCTTGATATTAGGGCCGATCGCAATCATCTTGCCGTACACATTGGGGTAATCCCGCTGCACAAACAGCAAATGCGGCATCGTTTTCCCCGGAATTGCCTCGGTCTCGCCTTTTCGCCAGTCGCGGATCACCCCGTTGACCTGGGCGACCTCGTCCGGGCTGTCATGGCCCAGCGGAGTCATGACAAGATCCTCGCAGGCGGGAAGATGCTTCTCCGCCAGCTTGGAGAATGTCTTGGCGATTTCCCGGAACGCGTCCCAGTCGCTCTTGCTCTGCCACGGCGGGATAATCGCCGGATTGAACGGATGCACAAACGGATGCATATCCGTACTGCTCAAATCGAACTTCTCGTACCAGGTTGCGGCGGGAAGGACAATGTCCGAGAACAGCCCGCTGCTCGTCATGCGGAAATCCATGCTGACGAACAAATCCGTCTTGCCTTCCGGAGGAATCTCGCTCGTATGCACCGTTTCCGGCTGCCAGGAATGACTGGTGTCCGTGAGTACCGAGTTCTCCGCCCCGATCAAATGCTTGGCGAAATACTCATGGCCTTTCCCGCTGTCCCCGAGCAAATTCGAGCGCCAGTTGAAGAACACCCGAGGGAAATTGTTCGGATCGTCCGGATGCTCGATCGCCCAATCGACCTCCCCTTCCCGGATCATTCTGGCCGCTTCCCGGACGGCCTCGCCGTCGTCGGTAAAACCCTTCTCGCGGATCTCTTTCGCCAGTTCGAGCGAATTCCGGCTGAACTGCGGGAAGGAAGGCAGCCAGCCGAGCCGGACGGCAAGCGCGTTGACGTCCGCCGGATGCATTTTGTTGTAGCGTCCGCCCCATGGTGTTTCCTGGTCTTTGTCTTCCCTCGCCTCATAGCGGAACTGCTCGGTGGCAAAGTAGAAAAACGAGGTGCCGTTCTGCAGCCGGGGCGGCTTGATCCAGTCGCCGGCGAAGGCGATCTGCTGCCAGCCCTCCAGCGGCCGGACCTTCTCCTGGCCCACATAGTGGGCCCAGCCGCCGCCGTTGACGCCTTGCGAGCCCGTGAGCAAAACAAGGTTCAGGATCGCCCGGTAAATCTGGTCGCTGTGGAACCAGTGATTCGTCCCGCCGCCCATGGCGATCATCGATTTCCCGCCGGTAGCGGCCGCGTTTTCGGCAAACTCGCGCGCCACCCGGATGCACTGCGATTTCTTGACGCCCGTAATCGCCTCCTGCCAGGCCGGGGTATAAGGCTTCATATCGTCGTAATCCGCCGGGTAATCGCCGGGCAGTCCTCTCCCGACGCCGGCATGCGCCATCATAAGATCATAGACGGTCGTCACCTTCAGCGTCTTGCCGGCGGCGTCCTCGATATACTTCACCGGCACACCGCGCTGAACGCAAGCCCCGTCCTGTTCGGCAAAGTACGGAAAATCCACGAGCTCCGTTGCGTCAGCGTCGTCGATAAACGACAGCTGGGGATCGATCGCGCTGCCGTCCCCGCGCGTAAGATCGAGATTCCAATCGCTGCCTTGATCCCAACGGAAGCCCTGGCTGCCGTTAGGGATCTCCGGCCGGCCTGCGGAGGCGTCCCACAGCACGGTTTTCCATTCGGCCAGTTCGCTTTCGCCTCCGAGATCCGACACCCGCAGGAACCTGTCGGAGCGTAGGCCGCCCGCCTCATGCTCCCTTAATAGAACCAGAAACGGCAGGTCTGTAAATTTTTTCACATAGCTTTGGAAATAGGGGATTTGCCGATCCGCATAGAACTCCTTGAGAATGACATGCGTCATCGCCATGGCGAGCGCCGCGTCGGTTCCCGCTCTGGCGGGCAGCCAAATGTCGGCGAATTTCTCGTATTCGGCATAATCGGGGCTGACGCCGACGATCTTGGTGCCGTTATATCTGGCCTCCACCATAAAGTGGGCGTCGGGCGAGCGGGTCTGCGGAATATTGGTACCCCAAATAATGAAATATTTCGTGTTGTACCAGTCCCCGCTCTCCGGCACGTCCGTCTGCTCGCCCCACACCTGCGGCGAGGCCGGGGGAAGGTCGGCATACCAGTCGTAAAAGCTGAGGATCGTTCCGCCGATCAGAGACAGAAAACGGGTACCCGCGGCGTAGCTGACCATGGACATGGCGGGGATCGGACTGAAGCCGACGACGCGGTCGGGCCCGTATTTCTTAATGGTATGAATCGTCGCGGCGGCGATGATCTGGCAGGCCGTATCCCAATCTCCGCGCACAAAGCCGCCTTTCCCTCTGGCCTTGACATAGCGCTCCCGCTTCTCCGGATTCCCGGCGATGTTCTCCCATGCGACGACCGGATCCTGGACGATCGCCATTTCCTCCTGCCACATCGCGAGCAGATCGCCGCGGATATACGGGTATTTCACCCGGATCGGACTGTAGGTGTACCACGAGAAGCTGGCGCCGCGCGGGCAGCCCCGCGGCTCGTATTCCGGAAAATCGGCGCCCGTGGTCGGGTAATCCGTTTTCTGCGTTTCCCAAGTAATGATTCCATCCTTGACGAACACATTCCAGCTGCATGAGCCGGTACAGTTGACACCGTGCGTCGACCGCACGACCTTGTCGTGCTGCCAGCGCCCGCGGTACAATCCTTCCCAGTCCCGCGTGCGCGGGCTTTCTTCGGTCCATCCGTCATTGATCGTTTCGCCGCGCTTCAGATATTTCAGCGCCGCGAGCAGCTTGTTCTGTTTCTCGCTCACAGGGACGCTCCTTTCGCGGTGGAATTTCCGGCCGGATTGAACCGTTCCCCGGTCAGCTTGAATGTTCCCCGGCCGGCTTCAAGCTCCTCGGCAAATATGCTCCAGTCGGCGGCATTGCAGGCCGCAAGAATCAGCCGCTGCAAATCGTTCAAGCTGGAAATCCCGCCGATTTCGTCTCTGATCGCCGCCGAAATCACGCCAAAGCGCATTTCTAGCACGGCGAGCAGATCCTCCCGGTCCTGCCGCACAAAAGCTTCCATCTCCGCCTGGTTCATCGCGTTCGCCTTCTTTCGTTAAGATAGAAATGTGAATACGGTACCCTTTAAACCTCCGGCTTCATCATCCGGTAATAATCGGCGATCAGTGCTTTTTTCATCGCCTGCGCCGCCCCTTGAAAAAAAGCCCGGATGCCCGGGTCGCCTGCATCGATCTGTTCCCGGGTGAATCTTTCGCTCACCACTTGCCCCAGTTCTTCTCCGAATCTTAAATACACGGTGACCCCTTGCGGGTCACTTCGTGCACCGGCCTTCACGTCGAACGGATGCAAATGCAGCGGCGTAAGCTCGCTGACGAGCCGCCGGTACAGTGCCGGTTCCGCTAGCTGCAACGGCTTGTCCGGCAGCATCGCCGCCAGCTTATAAGGCTTGCTGCTCATCGTAATGTCCCTCCACATGCCGCTCCAGCATCTCCATTTCATCGCGGTTATGCAGCAGATCGACGACGATCAAGGCCTGGAACCGACTCAGAATTTCCTCCGTAGCCTTGCCGGTCGCGAGCAATTCTTTAATTTCATGTACAATTTCCCGAAGCAAATCGTGATCCCGCTTCAAAGCGAAAATGACGCCGGCAAGCTCGGGTTTGATTTCCAACGCCTCCACATACAAGCCCTCTTCTTCGCTTAACGCATGCTGCAGGGTTCTTGTTTCCCAATGCTCCACCGTGACATATGCCAGTTCGAGCGCCTTATCCTGTTCGCCTTTCCGCAAGCTGCGTTCAAACAACTCCGTCAATTCCCTTGCTTCTTCCAATGCAGCCTCATGAATGGAAGAATGGCTGTCGACATGCCGCAATGCAGGTCCCGACATCGTGCTTCACTTCCTTCCCTGGTTATTGTTTAAGCGTTGCCCATCCCCATTGGATAGGGATACGGATTTCGCTTGAGTCATGTCGCTGAAGATCGCGACGTAATGCTTAACCCCTCCAGGCCGTCCGTCATGGCGGTCACCGAGAGCCATTCCTTGAAGATCTCCCCGTCCGCTTTCCGGTTGACGATCTCGCCCTGCCAGCGTCCGGCGGACTTGAGACTGTCCCAGAACGCTTGTTAAAAAGCTCTATCGTGGTAGCCCGAGCTCAAGATGTTCGGGTTTTTGCCGAGCACCGCCTCCCGTGGATACCCGGTTACTTGGGAAAACGCGCTGTTGACGGTCTGAATGATGCCGCCGGCATCCATCACCATAACAGCGTCCGCGGTAGAATCATAATCTCCGCCCACAGCCGCAGCCTCTCGGTGAAATAAACCCACAGCACGAGAACAAAGCTGGCGAGTGACGCTTCGGACAAAGCCATGAAACCGATGGCGTAATGGCCCGTCAAATCGAACAAAAGCGTCAGCAGCAGCGGCGGGAAAAATCCGCCGAGACCGCCGGCCGCCGAAACGATGCCGTTCGCGATGCCGGCTTGTTTGGCAAAATACAGCGGAACCAGCTTGAATACCGCCCCGTTGCCGATCCCCGCGCACACGGCGACCAGCAGACAGCCGAACGTGAACAGCGGCATCGTTAGTCCAAATGAGAGCAGCACGCCGGACACGGTTAGACCGGCAAATACAAACATCAGGACGATAAACGGATTGGATCTGTCCGACAGCAAGCCGCCGACGGGACGCAGCAGGGTCGCCAGCGCGATAAAGCCCGCGGTTCTCAGGCCGGCATCCACTTTGCTCAACTCAAAATAACCAGCCAGAAAGCCGGGCAAATAAACCGTGAAGGCGACAAAGGAACCGAAGGTAATAAAGTAAAAAATGCTCAAAAACCATAACTTGTCGATTTTGTATACTTGCTTGAACTGGTTGAGCCAGGATTGACGTATTTTCTGCTCGTGTCTGTTGCCCAGCAGTAAATTCAGCAGGGCAAACAGGATCAGCAGCACCAGAAACCATCTCAAGGCCGCCGCCCAGCCGATCCGGTCCGCGAGCAGCGGAGCTCCGAAGGTCGATACCGCGGTACCGATGTTCCCGATGCCGAAAACCCCGTTGACCGTTCCTTGCCGCTCCTTCGGGTAATATTTCGGCAGCGACGTTACACCGATGGAAAAGGTCGCCCCGCCGATTCCCAGAAAAAAGCCGCTGACGATCAGATCAGCGAACGAATCGGCCCGGCTCAAATAGAACACCGGCGCAAGAAGAATCACAAGGCTCGCCGTGAACAATATTCTCGCGCCATAGCGGTTGGTCAGAAAACCGGCCGGAATCCGCAGCAGGGAACCCAGAATCACGGGAATGGCCGTAACCCAAGCCGTTTGTCCCGAAGTCAGCAGGATATCCGCGCTTATGTAAGTGATCAGAGAAGAGAGCAGCACCCAGGCCATGAACGATACGACCAGACTTAAGGTCTGCAGCGGAAGCTGCGCTTTTTTAGTCATGCGGCTATCTCCTTTCTGGAAAGATCTTCTTGTCTTCCATACCCGCCATTTCCCGGTTCTAAACCCATTCCCGATATTAAGGAACAGAGGCGCAGGAGCATAATCCTATTTTTGTCGAGAAAGCAAAGATTATACTTTATGCGCGCACTCTTTCAATGATTGCCCCGCCCGCCGCGCTCACATATCGCGACTCCCCGTGAATATACTTTATTTACAACTACTCTCGCCGTTCTAGGAAGCCATGTGGGGAGGTGCGTATTATTGTCGTCATATGATCCGAATAAATTTAATTTCGTAGTCTCGAAAGAGGATTGGTCGCTGCACCGCAAAGGCTATCAGGATCAGCAGCGCCACCAGGAAAAGGTGCGGGAGGTCATTAAGCAGAACCTGCCGGATCTGGTTACCGAAGAGAACATTATCATGTCGGACGGTAAACAAATCATCAAGGTCCCCCTCCGCAATTTGGAGGAATACCGCTTTATCCATAATTTTCAGAAGCAAAAGCATGTCGGCCAAGGCGACGGGGACAGCGAGGTAGGGGATGTGCTGGCGCAGGATAATGCCAAGGAGCCGGGTAAGGGCGGCAAGGCGGGCGACCAGCCCGGAGCCGATGTGGTGGAAGCGGAAGTCAGCATCGAAGATTTGGAGGATATGCTGTTCGATGAGCTGGAGCTTCCTTTTATCGAGGATAAGGACAAAGAGGAGATGGAGACCGTCTCCTACCGCTTCAACGATATCCGCAAAAAAGGGCTGATGTCCAACATCGACAAAAAGCGGACCATTCTGGAAAACCTCCGCCGCAACGCCACCTCGGGAGAACCGGGCATCCACGGGATTTCTCCCGACGATCTCCGCTATAAGACCTGGGAAGATGTCCGTGTGCCGAGATCGAACGCGGTCATCATCGCGATGATGGATACAAGCGGCAGTATGGGAGCCTTCGAAAAATACTGCGCCCGCAGTTTTTTCTTCTGGATGACCCGATTTTTGCGGCGGCAGTACGAGAAGGTGGAAATTATTTTCCTCGCTCACCATACGGAGGCCAAAGAAGTCAGTGAACAGGATTTCTTTACCCGCGGCGAAAGCGGGGGCACGATCTGCTCCTCGGTTTACCAAAAAGCGCTGGAAATCATCGACGAACGCTATCCTCCATCCAGCTACAATATTTACCCCTTTCATTTCTCGGACGGGGACAATTTGACCTCCGACAACGAGCGCTGCATCCGGCTGATCGGCGAGCTGCTTGAACGCTGCAACCTGTTCGGTTACGGCGAAGTCAACCAGTATAACCGAGGCAGCACGCTGATGTCGGCTTACCGGAATTTGAAGCAGGAAAGATTCATGTACTATGTCATTAAGGAAAAAGCCGAAGTGTACTCGGCGCTGAAGCGGTTTTTCCACAAACGCGAAGAGGGGGAGGTATCGTGACCAACGAGCTTGCCGAGCTGGAATATGCGATCGCGGAAATCATGGAAATCGCCGACGGCTTCGGACTGGACTACTACCCGATGCGCTATGAGATCTGTCCGGCCGATATTATTTACACCTTCGGCGCCTACGGGATGCCTACCCGTTTCTCCCACTGGAGCTTCGGAAAATTGTTCAACAAGATGAAGATGCAGTACGATTTCGGCTTAAGCAAAATCTATGAGCTGGTAATCAACTCCAACCCCTGTTACGCGTTCCTGCTGGAGGGCAATTCCCTGATCCAAAACAAGCTGATCGTTGCGCATGTGCTCGCCCATTGCGATTTTTTCAAAAACAATATGCGCTTCAGCGGCACCAACCGCGATATGGTGGAGAGCATGTCCGCGACCGCGGAGCGGATCGGCCAATATGAACTCGCGTACGGCGCCGAAACCGTCGAAGCCTTCATCGATGCGGTGCTGGGGATTCAGGAGCACGTGGACCCGCAGCTTATCAAACCGATGCGCTACGACAAACGCCGGCAGATGGAAGAGAAATTGCGCCGGGCGAAAGAATCGCGGCAGGAGCCTCCCCGGTTCGGAAAGTACGATGATCTCTGGGCGCTCGATGCGCCCGGAGCCGGAGGCGGGTCCGGGGGCAATTTGGGGACGGGGGCAGGCGGCGCGGGAAAAGGCAAATCGGCCGGATCCGGGCTGTTTCCGCCGGAGCCGGAAAAGGATATCGTCTGGTTTATTCAGGAATACAGCGAAACGCTGGAGGATTGGCAGCGCGATATCATGAGCATGCTGCGCGAGGAAATGCTGTACTTCTGGCCGCAAATGGAGACCAAAATCATGAATGAAGGCTGGGCCTCCTACTGGCATCAGCGTATCCTGCGCGAGCTGGATCTCACCAGCGAGGAAACGATCGAGTTCGCCAAGCTCAACGCTTCGGTCGTTCAACCTTCCCGGCACAGCCTGAATCCTTACTATCTCGGACTGAAAATATTCGAGGACATCGAGCGGCGCTGGGACCATCCGACCGCGGAGGAAGTATCCCGGTTCGGCCGGGAACCGGGCAAAGGCCGGGAGAAAATATTCGAGATCCGCGAGCTCGACTCCGATATTTCCTTTATCCGCAGCTACTTGACCAAAGATCTAGTCCGCGATCTGGACTTGTATATTTTCGAGAAGACCGGACCGGAATGGAAAATCACCGACAAGTCCTGGGAAAACATCCGCGACCAGTTGGTTGCCTCCCGCGTCAACGGAGGCTCTCCTTACATCGTCGTCAAGGACGGCGATTACCACCGGAGCGGTGAACTGCTGCTCAAGCACCAATACGAAGGCCTTGAGCTGGATTTGAAATATTTGGAGCGGACGCTGCCATACGTCTTCCGCCTCTGGGGAAGACCGGTTCATCTGGAGACGGTCGTCGAGGACAAAACGGCGCTGTTCAGTTACGATGGGGAAAAACATTACCGGAAGATATTGTAAGTGGCGACAGAGGCATCAGAGTAATCGAATTAACTGGAAAATATCCAGTTAATTTTAACCTCTGATTAAATTTGGGCGATTTAACTGTAGAACCTACAGCTAATTTCCGGCCTTCCGGGCAAATAGCCCGGAACGGAGATAAATAGCTGTAGGTTTTCCTGTTAATTGCAGCCGAGGCGGTATTTCCGGGAAATTAACTGTAGGAAATACAGTTAATTTAATCGCGAGGCTTGCGCTAGCCGCCGGACTCACCGATCGTTGTGGCCATGGGTCCACCCACCGTGAGCCCATGGCTGGCTCACGCGGGCCGTATTAGGCCTGCCGTATTGGCAACGATGACCGCCTTGGTCACGAGACTCGCAGGGGTGTCGTGGAGCGCGGCACCTCTATCGCCTTACTGCGACTTTCCGTTTTTGATCCACTCCGCGATGTTGACGGTGCGTTTGGCCTGATGAACGACGGCGTCCTGCAGATTCTCCCGAATCTGGCCGTCCTGCTCGACCGTGGCGCTTGTTCCGTACGGGTTCCCGCCGGATGTAAAGGTCGCCGCGTCGGTATAGCCGGGAGCCGCAATGATCGCGCCCCAGTGATACATCGTCGTATACAGCGACAAGATGGTCGCTTCCTGGCCCCCGTGCGGATTGCTGGCGCTGGACATCGCACTCACCACTTTATTGGCCAGCTTGCCTTGCGCCCACAGGCCGCCCGTCGTGTCCAGGAATTGCTTCATTTGCGAAGGCACATTGCCGAAGCGGGTCGGCATGCTGAAAATGATCGCGTCGGCCCAGACAAGGTCGTCCAAAGTGGCGACGGGCACATCCTTGGCCTCCTCCACATGCGCCTTCCAGGCCGGATTGCTGCTGATCGCCGATTGCGGAGCGAGCTCCTCCACCTTCAGCAGCTTCACCTCGGCCCCCGCCGATTTTCCGGCATCGGCCGCCCATCCGGCCATTTTATAATTAGTGCCTGTCGAACTGTAATAGATGACCGCCAAATTAATTTTTCCCATGGTCAAGTCCCCTCCTTCGGAATTGGAAGTTTCCCAAATAAATTAACCAGATTTGACGGTTTGGATTCCGGATTCCGGCATAAAAAAGCCCGCCGACAACTTGTATCGACAGGCGATAAAACACTTTACGCGGGAAGCATCCGCCGCTTTAGCGGTTCAGCAAACTACCCACATAGCGCAGCAGTTCGTTTGCGCATACCGGGCAATATCCGTGTTCGTCGATCAGCCGCTTGCTGACCTCGTTGATGCGTTTGAGCTGGTTTTCATCCGGCGTTTTGGTCGAAGTCGTGATCTTGACGATATCTTTCAGATCGGCGAACAGCTTCTTTTCGATCGCTTCGCGCAGCCGGTCATGGTGATTGTATTCGAATTTCCGCCCTTTGCGGGAATAGGCCGAAATCCGGATCAAAATTTCCTCGCGGAACGCCTTTTTGGCGTTTTCCGAGATGCCGATCTGCTCTTCGATCGAGCGCATCAGCCGTTCATCCGGGTCCATCTCTTCATCGGTCAACGGATCGCGGATTTTCGTCCAGTTGCAGAACGCCTCGATATTGTCGAGGTAATTCTCGAACAGCGTTTTGGCCGATTCTTCGAAAGAGTACACAAACGCCTTCTGGACTTCCTTCTTGGCGAGCTCATCGTATTCCTTGCGGGCGATACTGATGAAATTGAGGTAGCGCTCACGCTCCTCTTTCGTGATCGACGCATGCTGGTCGAGTCCGTCCTTGATCGCCCGAAGAATATCCAGCGCGCCCATGCAATGCACATCCTGCTTGATCAGCGCACTCGAAATCCGGTTGATGACATAGCGCGGGTCGACGCCGGACATGCCTTCCTCCAGGTACTCGTTCTGCAGTTCCTTGAGGTCGGCATCCTTGTACCCTTCGACTTCCTCCCCGTCGTACAGCCGCATCTTCTTCACCAGGTCGACGCCCTGCTTCTTCGTTTCCTTGAGCCGGGTCAAAATAGAAAAAATCGCCGCGGAACGCAGGGCGTGCGGGGCAATGTGCACATGGTTCATATCGCTCTGACCGATCAGCTTGGCGTATATTTTCTCCTCTTGGGAAACTTTGAGATTGTATGGAATCGGCATGACAATCATCCGCGATTGCAAGGCCTCATTTTTTTTGTTGGCAATAAACGCTTTATATTCCGATTCGTTCGTATGAGCCACAATCAGCTCATCCGCGCTGATCAGCGCGAATCTCCCCGCCTTGAAATTGCCTTCCTGGGTAAGGGACAGCAAATTCCACAAAAATTTCTCGTCGCATTTCAGCATTTCCTGAAATTCCATCAAACCGCGATTCGCTTTGTTAAGTTCCCCGTCAAACCGGTAGGCTCTGGGGTCGGACTCCGAGCCGTATTCCGTAATCGTTGAAAAATCAATGCTTCCCGTCAGATCGGCGATATCCTGGGATTTGGGATCGGACGGGCTGAACGTGCCGATACCGACGCGCCCTTCTTCGGACAAAAGCACCCGTTCAACGGCGACCCGCTCGATATCCCCGTTATACTCGGTCTTCAGCCGCATCTGGCACACCGGGCACAAATTTCCCTCGATCCGCACGCCGAGCTCCTTCTCTACATCGGGTCTAAGCTCATGCGGAACCAAATGCAGGGGGTCCTCATGCATCGGGCAGCCGGATATGGCGTAGACGGCCCCTTGATCCGTGCGCGAAAATTTCTCGAGCCCCCGCTTCAGCATCGTCACCAGCGTCGATTTGCCGCCGCTGACCGGGCCCATCAGCAGCAGGATCCGCTTGCGGACATCGAGCCGCCTGGCCGCCGAGTGAAAGTATTCCTCCACCAGCTTCTCCACCGCGCGGTCCAACCCGAAAATTTCCTGCTCAAAAAATTTATACCTTTTTCGGCCGTTCACTTCCTCCACGCCGTAAGACTCGATCATGGCATAGACCCGGGCATGGGCAGTCATGGCCGGCGTAGGGTCTTTGGCGAGCAGCTCGATGTATTGCTTGAATGTGCCGTTCCAGACAAGCGAATCGCTTTCCGCCCGGTATGCCGCTATACGTTCAAAAATGTCCATGTTAGGTACCTCCTGTACTTTCGCTTGGTGTACTCTGTTTCCCCGTTAGTGATCCTGGCTGAAATCTGGGCTCAAGCATCATCATCTTTGGATAACGTAACGCAATACCTTACACATGTTGTCAATGGGCGGCTAATCGCCGCGTTTTTTGGAAAAAGGGTATTACATAATTATGCGGAGCGAGCGGATAAGTTGACCTGAGGATATGATATAATTTTTCTATATAGATTATTGCAAAGGGAGATCGTGATGGCTGTACAGCATGAGACGGAACTGTACGCGCCGCTCAAGGCGTTTTTCGAGGCACGGGGGTACACGGTCAGAAGCGAAGTGCGCCACTGCGATTTGGTCGGCGTTTCGGCGGATAGCGACGAGCCGCTGATTGTGGAAATGAAAAAGACGTTCAACCTTCCTCTGCTTCTGCAGGGACTGGAGCGGCAGCGGCTAAGCTCCGAGGTCTATCTCGCCGTGGAGCGCAACCGGAGCAAGCGTGGAGCCCACAATCAGCGCTGGAGCGAGATTACGACTTTGTGCCGCAGGCTCGGACTAGGCCTCATTACCGTCACCCGGTACAAGACGAAGGCTCCGTTCGTTGAAATCCTCTGCGCTCCCGGCGATAAGGAAGCCCTCCAGGCCCCAAAGGTGATCAAAAGGCGGGCCTCCAGACTGCTGTACGAATTCAACGAGCGCAGCGGGGATTACAACGTCGGCGGCAGCAATGGTACCAAGCTGGTCACCGCCTACCGGGAAAAGGCGCTCCGCGTCGCCCTGGCGCTCGAAGGGGGCGGCGAACTGGCGCCGCGCGAAATTCGCGAGATGAGCGGCGTCGGCAACGCCGCCGACATCCTGCAGAAAAATTACTACGGCTGGTTCACCCGGATATCCCGCGGCCGGTATGCCCTTACGCCGCAAGGAGCCGCTGGCCTGGCGCAGTACCGCGGCGTCGTCGACGGCTGGGCGGAAGCGGCAGCCGGCCGCACGCCCGGTAAGGACGCGCCGCCTGAAGACAACCTCCGGCTCTGAGGCAGAGCCGGAGCTCTTTCAGGCCTCCGGCGGCCCGGAGCGCGCGGTAAATTCGCCCAGCGCCTCGGCGATCCGGGCCATGCCGGCGGTGATCGAGGCTTCGTTATGCCCCGCATAACGAAGGCCGATTATGCTGCCGGCGGCGGTTTCGGCTGCGACCGCCGCCGCCTCGCTTCCTTCCGGAGCGGAATAGCGCGAACCCGGCAGGAAGGCGACCCCTTTCGGCAGCGAGGCCCGGAGCAGCGCCTCCGCATTCAGCCCCTGCGGCAGGGTAATCCACAGAATGCCTTCATTCTCGGCTTCGGTGGCTTCCGGGGCTTCCGGGGCTTCAGCGGCTTCGGCGGGCTTCACCCCCCGCCAAACCTCATCTTTTAACAGATCAAGCATGATCCGGCGTCCCGACGCCGATGCAACGTCCCCTTCCTTCTCGCGCTTCCCTCCCCCGCTTACTTCAGACGATTCAGGGCCGGCCGCTTCGGCAAATGATATAAACGTCCCTTCCTTCAGACAGTCCTCCACTTGAGATTTCAAAAATCCCGGCAAATGATCGACAATCCTACTAAGCCATATTTCCATCATCGCACCTCCAGAATTTGCTTCATAGGCCGATTGTACCCGAGGACAAATTTGACGGGCAACAGCCGCGGTTCAGCCCCATTTTTGCGGCGACTTTTTGCGGATTTTGCCGCGGGCTGGCTAAATCTAGTCTTTTTTGCGATAATAGGAACCTCGTGATAGAATGTAGTCTTGTAATAACAACCCAGAGGTGATTCACATGACCAATTCCGCGGAACCCGCAAGCGAAACTCCGCGCAGAACAAGGCGGAGGACTTCTCCGTTACTGATTATCCTGATTTGGCTATTGCTCATCGGAGCGGGCGCGGCATCCGCTTATTTATACAGCAATCATTTAAAAGAAACGATGATGTCGGAGTTGGATGCGAAATGGCAGGCCCGGACGGAAGAGCTCAAAGCCGACTACACGGCGCAATTGACCGCCTTAAGCGGCGAGGTCAGCACTTTGGAGAGCAAAGTGGAGACGTTCAATGAACTGCTCGAATTCACCAAAGACAATACGACCGACAAAACGGACAACAGCAATAAGCTGTACACCCAACTGAACGAAGTCAAAAAACAGCTCGCCGAGCTGCAGAAGAAGATGGATTTGCTGAAATGATGACGTCGGCCAAGCAAATTAACCGTTTCTTTTTGCTGGCGACTGGACCGCTGCTCGGCCTGCTCATCGCACTGCTCATCGGCGGAGCCGGAGGCATCGATTGGAGCCGGAGTCCGGAGAGCTTCGCCCCGGAGACGGATATTCCGCAAATGGCGGGAAATATCGGCCAGCAGCTTGATAACGCGGAGAGCGCCGCCAAATTGACCGCCGCCTCAATCAAGGAAACCACGGACCTGTACCAGATGACGACTACGACGATATCGGCGATCGTGACGAGCGCGCAGCAGACCGCCAAGCAGCCGGAAACCATATATAACAAGCGGATTACGAAGAAGCTGGGAACGCCTTATCAGACGATTCAAAGCGATAAGATCCGGATCGAATTGTACAAGGTCAATCCGGGCACATACAAAGGCTATGCCATGAAGGTCAAGCTGAAATCGCCCGATGCGATGAAAATGACGCTCGGCAAAGACAAGCTTGGCGGCGCCGAAACGACGCTCCGGGCGGTGGAGCGGCATGGCGCGGTGGCCGGGATCAATGCCGGCGGGTTCGCCGATTCCGGCGGGAAACGTTACCCGCTGAGTACCACGATGTTAAACGGCAAATACTTAACCGGCTTTCAGCCGACGTATAAGGATTTGTTTTTTGTCGGAATGAGCAAATCGGGAAAACTAATCGGAGGGAAATTTAAGAAGCAAAGCGATTTGGACAAGCTTGATCCTTCCTTCGGGGCTTCCTTTGTGCCGATACTGCTGAAGAACGGGGTGAAGACGGCGATCCCGAAAAAATGGCAGACCTCGCCGCTCCGGGCACCGCGTACGGTGATCGGCAATTACAAGGACGATCAGCTGCTGGTCCTCGTCATCGACGGACGGGATGAGAACGGCAGCTCCGGAGCCACGCTGACCGAGCTGCAAAGTAAATTGTTCAATATGGGCGTCCAGAACGCCTATAATCTCGATGGAGGCGGCTCTTCATCGCTCGTCGTCAACGGACGGGTCGTCAACAAGCCTTCGGACGGCCAGCTCCGGCCGGTACCGACGCACTTTTTGTTTTTTAAATAACAACAATTACAACCCAATGCACAATCGCTACTTTTTGTCTATGAAATAATTCATAATATGATTTATTTTTAGGAAAGAGACGGTTATAATAGGAGCAGTAGCTTATCGCGGAGGTGCTGACCATGACTTTTTCGGTTACATTTTGGATTATTACCGTCGTGTTCGCCATGTTACTGTGCGGTATCTTAACCGCA
The DNA here is from genome assembly GCF_036553665.1 of Paenibacillus haidiansis. Classification (NCBI taxonomy): domain Bacteria; kingdom Bacillati; phylum Bacillota; class Bacilli; order Caryophanales; family Paenibacillaceae; genus Paenibacillus; species Paenibacillus haidiansis. The sequence continues at coordinate 32,218 of NZ_JAZHPZ010000006.1, forward strand.
GCTTACAATGATGACAAAACAAAAGGCCTGTAATAAATGAGCTTCCCCCCGCGGGAAGCTTATTTATTACAGGCTGAATTTGGCGGATGTTATTATTTTCATCCGCAGAGCGCGCGACAAGAGAGCGGCCCCAGTGCGGATACGGCTTAACGTTACGAATCAATTAATGGACTAAGTCAGCTGGTTCATTTCAACCAGACATTGATTGCAAATGGAACGTTCCTTGAAATCGCTCACTTGTTCCATCGAGCCGCAGAACACGCATTTCGGACGATATCGCTCCAGGATGATATGGTCTCCCTGAACCAAAATTTCGACAGGGTCGCCTTCATTCATCTGGTATCTTTTGCGCAATGATTTGGGCAAGACGATTCTTCCCAGCTGATCCACTTTACGGACTACGCCAGCAGGTTTCATAAGTACACCTCTCCTGAAAAAAATATTATGTAAAAATAGAACCAAATACCTATTCCCTTTTATATTTCGCTATTTTTTTCAGTATTCCTGCTGCTCCGCTAATCTTAAACGTATTTAATTATTTTGGCCGGATTTCCTCCGACGACCGCGCCGGCCGGTACATCCTTCGTCACGACCGCCCCCGCCGCGATCACAGCATTATCGCCGATCGTAACGCCAGGCACGATGACGGCGCGTCCGCCAATCCATACATTGTTCCCGATCGTAACCGGCTTGCCGAATTCGGCTCCGGAGTTCCGTTCGTCGGGATTCAAGGGATGGGCCGCCGTATATATATGTACGCCCGGTGCCATAAAGCAATTGTCCCCAATGCGAACTTCGCAAACATCCAGGATCACGCAGTCAAAATTAGCGTAAAAATTGTTCCCTACATATATATTTGATCCGTAATCGCAGCGGAACGTCGGCTCGATATAAATCTGCTCGCCGCTGGCGCCGAACAACTGCTTCAAAATCGTCTTCCGCTCATCTCTTTCATCCTCCCGGGTCTGGTTATACAACCGGGTGAGCTTGCGGGCATTCAACCGCTCCGCCGTAAGCTGCTCATCGCTGGCATCGTACCACTCACCGGCCAGCATTTTTTGTTTTTCCGTATGCAATTGAGACATTTCAGTACCCTCCAAAAGTTGTTAGTAAGTCGGTAATCCTTCCGGCATACCGGCGCTTAAGCTTGTCTATTCCATCCCCGGAAAATCAAGCTGCCGCAGCGCTTCGTACACGATGATCGCCGCCGAGTTGGACAAATTGAGCGATCTGACCTTATCCGTCATCGGCATCCGCATCGTCGTCTCGGGATGGGCTTCCAGTATTTCCGGCGCCAGGCCCTTCGTTTCTTTTCCGAAAACCAAAAAATCGCCGTCCTGGAACGCAATATCCGAATACCGCCGCTTCGCCTTGGTCGTCGCGAAGAAGAACCGGCTGCCGCTGTATTTCTCCTCGACCTCGCGGAAGGAATCGTGGTATTCAATATTTACGGCGTACCAGTAATCCAGGCCCGCCCTTTTCATCGTTTTGTCGTCGGTCCGAAATCCAAGCGGGCGCACCAAATGAAGATAGGTTCCCGTCGCCGCGCACGTTCTCGCGATATTTCCGGTATTCGCCGGGATTTCCGGCTCCACTAGTACAATATGCAATGCCATGTTGATCAACACCTCGAATATTTTCTGAACTCACATTTTACTATTATACCAGTTTATCGGCTAAAACCGCAGCAGAAGAAAAACGGAAGCGCGAATAACAAAAAAAGCGGGGCGAAGGTTGCCCTCCGCCGCCGCTTGTACTTGGCGATTACCGCTTCGCCTTTAGCCGTTCGCTTTCTGGAACTCCGTCATGAAATCGGTCAGCGCTTTTACGCTCTCATAAGGAACCGCGTTGTAAATGGAGGCGCGCAGACCGCCGACGCTGCGATGGCCTTTCAGACCGACGAAGCCTTCCAGCTCCGATTGTTTGATGAATTGCTTCTCCAGCTCCTCGGACGCGAGGCGGAAGGTCACGTTCATGATCGAGCGGTCGGCCTTGTTCGCGCAGCCGCGGAAGAATCCGCCGCTGGCATCGATCGTTTGATACAAAAGATCCGCTTTCTCACGGTTCTTTTGCTCGATGCCCTTCAGGGAGCCTTGTTCCTCGATCCATTTCAATACTTCATTTACCATATAAATCGCAAAGGATGGCGGGGTGTTATAAAGCGAGTTGTTCTCCGCATGCGTATCGTACCGGAAATAAGTCGGCAGATGCTTCGGAGAATTTTGCAGCAATTCTTCCCGGGCAATAACGACCGTTACGCCGGAAGGTCCAAGATTTTTCTGTGCGCCCGCGTACACAAGGCCGAATTGGGTCAGATCGAACGGACGGCTCAAAATATCGCTGGACATATCCGAGATGAGCGGCACGCTGCCGGTATCCGGATAGGATTGGAACTGGGTGCCTTCGATCGTTTCATTGGACGTAACGTGCAGGTAAGCCGCATTATCCGGAAGCGACACTTGGCTGAGATCCGGAATCGACATGTATTTGTCTTCTTCGGAAGACGCAGCGACAAACGTATCTCCGATCAGTTTGGCTTCCTTGATCGCCTTATTGGCCCAGCTTCCCGTCTTCACATAACCTGCCGTCTTGCCTTCGGTCAGAAGGTTCATCGGCAGCATGGCGAATTGCGTTGTTGCTCCGCCTTGCAGGAACAGCACTTTGTAACCTTGCGGATTGCCGAACAGGTTCAGCAAACGGCTCGCCGCTTCATTGTGAACCTCTTCATATACCTTGCCGCGGTGGGACATCTCCATAATCGACATCCCCGTACCCTTGAAATCGACAAATTCAGCTTGCGCCCGTTCCAGTACCGCCAGCGGCAGAGCGGCCGGTCCGGCATTAAAGTTATAAGCTCTCTTACTCACTACTTCCCCCATCCTTTCTCTTCCGTGTCTCGTAAGGTTCTACGTTTTAAGGTTTATCATAGCAACTATTCTATTTTCCAGCAAGCTGATATTTCGCCAAAAACTATTGGTTTGCAGAATTGACACATTAACGCTTCATTACGTCAAAGTATTTTACTATAATTCGTGAAAAAATGGTATACCCGCTCCCATGTTTTACGTTCCCCCGGTGCCAGGTTCACCTCAATAAACATTTCCGGGGAAATGACATGCCCCTCGCCCCAAACCGCCGCGGACGACACCGGAAATTGGCTGAGTTCGCGAACCCCTGCACCGCTCGGGAGATGAAGGAGCTCCCACATCCAAGGGTTCCGCCGTCCGTCAAAGCCGGGGAGCCGGAAATAGAACGGTTTGTCCGGCGTCCGGCTCCACCTGACTTCCCCCGCGCCAAACACAAGTCCTGCCATGGTCTCTTCCCTGTCGGCCCAAGGGGCCGGTTCAAACGGAAATTTCAATATATATTCCGGCCCTACCGGCCGATGATCAATGCCAAAGAAATTATGGCAGTATTCCTCGGTGTAAATAGGCTCTTTCCCGACATTATGAAGCTCGTATCGCACCGTCAGCCGATCCCCTTCGATCGCCACGGTTTTAAACTGCCTGACGGCATACCCCCGGCAGTCTTCGGGCTGCACCCGAAAACGCACCAGGTTTAGGCTTGCCTCTTCGACCTCCACCTCAAAAGGACTCACCGGATACTCTTCGAAGAACCGGTATTCGCAGTCGGTAAGCCGGGTGAGCAGGCCGACTCCGAGCTTGGGGAACTGCCCGCCGACGGGGGTCTCGCTGAAGCCGGGCGGTTTATCGATGCCGAATTCACTGCATAATCCCGCCCCGCCGGTGCCTTTGCCGGGAACCGGACTCTCCGGCACACAAAAAGAATGCTTCCCTTCCAGCAAAGTAACCTCAGTAATGAACCCGCTCCAGTCGAAGCGGGCCCCACGGTATTGCTCGCCTACGCCTGCGATATGCACGGCGAGCTTCTCGTTCTTTAATTGATAACCCATGCTCTTGTACTTCCTTTCATCATTACCCCGCCGACATTGACCCGTCCGACGCCGATCCGCCGACCCGTCGATTCAACGGCCCAAAACAATTTCGATCCGATGCGTCGGCCCCGCCGTCAGCCCCTCGATGAGCGAACGGCTCAGCAAGAGTCCGTCTTCCGGCTTCTCGCTTACGCCCGCCAGCGGCTCCCCGTCCAGCGTCGCCTCCTTGATCCGGTAGTCGCCATACTCGGCGCCATCCGGATTCACATAAACAACCTCCAGCATCCGGCCCGCAAACAAGGTTTCAACGGAAGCTTTGCCGTCCGCGTCAAATTGTTCCTTCGTCAGCTTCGGCTGCAGCAGCAGGTCACCGTAGCGGCCCTTAACGCCGAATACTTCGGTGAGCTCGGTCAGCAGCAGCCAGCTGGCCGATCCCGTCAGGTACGTGTACATGCCCCGTCCCTTCTCATTGATGTATTCCGGTATCCCCGGATACATACGGCTGCGTTCAAAGTCAGCGGACAGCTTGCGGATGGACTCCAACACTTCGAATCCCTCCTTGACGAAACCACGCTTATACAGCGCGTTTCCGTACATGACCGTCATATGGCTGAACATCGCGCCGTTCTCCTTATGTCCGAAGGCAAAGCCGAACGCCCGCCCCAGGTTCTGCTGAATGCCGCCGAAACGGGAGTTCAGACGGTAACCGATGTTTTCGTCCTTCAAATAACGGTTTACGGACGCCGTGATTTTACCGACCTGTTCATCGGTGGCCACGCCGCCCATGATGCCGAACACCTGGCCGGTCAAGGTCATGCGGACGCCATCGGGATGGTCGCCCTCCACCCGCTCGGCATCGTCATTGTAATAGCCGTTGAACCATTCGTAGCCTTCCTTGCTTGTGATCCACTCGTTCCGGCGCAGATGCCCGATCATCCACTCAGCTTTCCTTTTCAAATCCTCGGCTGCCCGAAGGATGTCCAGCTTCGCCTTCGTCCCCGAGACACACTGACCGACCATTCCAAAATAGCGGTCCAGAAGCGCCCGCTTATCGTCAATGTTATCGTAGGATACCGGAGCGGCGGATAAGGTGTCGAACAAAACGGCCATTTCCTCGGCGATTTCAATGGACGATTGCCCCGATTTACGGTGCAGCGCAAGCAGCAGTTCGGACAGCGCCATCAGGTTGCTGGCGTAAAAGGCGGTGAACGCCACGCTCTCCCCGCGGTTCGGGGCCAGGTCCAGCCCGTCGTTCCAGTCCGCGCCCTCCAGCAAGATGTTGCCGTGAGCTCCGACATGGAAGAACGGGGTCATATTTTGCAGCAAGATATGCTCGAGAATCGTTCCCTCATAGACTTTGCCGTTCCGGGTCAGCAGCTTGTTCCCTTGCTCCGGAGTCCAGGACAGATCCCTCTCCTTACAGCGTCCGGTAAACATGTCGCGGAAATACGTCTGCGTCTGCAGCAGCAGTTCCAAATCCCCGCTCTGGTGGATGTAGAGCAGAGTCGTCAGCAGCGGCCAGGCCCCGTGATCCATCCAGACGCGCGGGATGTTGTTGCGGTCCGCCACGAACTCGCCGGGCTTCGAGCCTATGATCGTTGCGTTGCTGCCGTCAATCCGCACCCCCGCATAATTGTTCAGCAGCAGATGTCTGACCTCCTCGGGCTCCATCACCATCAAGGCCAGACAATCCTGCCATAAATCGCGCCAGCCCCGGCCGCCGCGTCCGTAATCGTGATACGGCAGAAAAGAGTTCCCGTAGAGCCGGCGCAGGATCGGCTGCAGCGTCACCCATTTCATCCATAGATCGTGCTGCTTGTCGCCTGTGTGGAAAGAAACGGTGTCCAGTTTTTTTGTCCAGAATTCACGATTTTGTTCAAGCAATTCGTCAAAACGGGCTTCGGACAAATAATCTCCGGCAATTCTTGCCCGGTCGATCCGGTCGTCGGAAATCAGCATCGCGATTACATAAGATACCGATTGGCCGGGTACAAGCTCCGCCGGTTCAAAGCGAAGCGCGCCGGTCGCCTCGTAACCCTCCAAGGCCTCGTCGGGGCCGACCGGCGGCTTCAAATTGCACACGACGGCCTGCGGCCAATCCAGTGCGCCCCCTTCGCCGATAAACTCTTCCGTTTCCGGAAAAAATCCGCAAGGGGCCTGCCCGTTTCCGGTTGCCCCCATGACGCTGTAAGTCACTTTGTTTATCCGATGGCCCCGCTCATCGAACGATAGGGCCGGCTGCACCTCAATCCCGTGCCGGGACGTAAAGACCCGGTGCAGCAAGGAGGTGACATGCCGGTGGTCGCGGAGGTCATCCGCCGAGCGGCCGTAAACCGGGATCGCCGCCGTCGGCGTGAGGTGAAGGGGATTACGGCCTGTATTTGTAAGGGTTACCTTCATCAGCTCAATTTTGTCGTCCGTCACCGGGACAAAATTGACCGTTTCCGCCCGGAGGCCCGCCTCCGCGTGCTCCCGGGTCAACTTATGCCACAGAAAACCGGCTTCCAGCCTACTTGTTTCCTCCGTTCCCGAAAAAACAGCCGCGTTTTGCTTCGCCGAATTTCCGCAGGCGGACCAAGCCCCGAAGCCGTCCACAAAGACCCAGAAATTCCGCGAAGCCTTGGAATTATGCAGGTCCATCACCGATACGGGCTCCATCAGAAAAGTGTTGTGCCCCGACGTGATCTCCCCGTGAAGATTCGGCGTGACTGACGACATCATTCCCGCTTCGTTGACCAGCGGAAAATACAAGGAACTGCTTCTTTCCGGCTGATCCAGTTTGAATTCTCCGTTTTCACCATAAAACATCCAGCTTTTCGTAGTCATGCGGACTTCCTCTCCCTATAACTTCCGTTTATTATTATATTCTCATATATTAGGACTTCACGGCCCCGGCCAGCGCACCATCCACCAGATATTTCTGAATAAACGTGTACAGGACGATGAGCGGCGCCGCCACAATCGTAATCCCGCAAGCCAGAAGCGGCCAGTTGTTGCCGTACTGTCCCTTGAATTCCTTAAGCCCGAACGTAATCGGATAATTCGCCTTGCTCGGCAAATACATGATCGGTCCGACAAAATCATTCCAGATGCCGATCGCCGTAAGGATGACCCCCGTGGCAATCACCGGTTTCATCAGCGGCATAATAATTTGCAGCAGGTAACGGAAATAACCCGATCCGTCGATGCCGGCCGCTTCGTCCAATTCCCGGCTGATCGATTTGATATAACCGACGAACATCATAAACACGACCCCCGTTCCGGTCGTCTTGAGAATGATATAGCCAAGCTTGGTGTCGTAACCGAAAAACTCCAGGCTGTCCTTGAACGTCAGCATCAATTTATACTGGGCGACCATCGGGTTCGGCAAAAATTGCGACAGCAGGAAAAACAAATAGATGAATCCGCTCCATTTCACATAGTTCCGCGCCACCGGGAAAGCTCCCAGCAAGGAAACGAGTATGGTCAATACCGTCGCGATTCCGGTGTAGATCACGCTGTTGAAAAAGTAGCCTGCAAAGTTCCCTTCCGTCCAGGCGGTTACATAGTTGCTCCACTGAATATCCTTGACGAATCCGATCGGGTTCAGCAAGTACTCGGGGTAGGACTTAAGAGATACGTTCAGCACTAGGATTAACGGAATGATATAAAGCACAAGCAGGACCGCGATTACGGCATAAGAGAGTGTAGTAAACGATCTGGAATTTTTCATGGTTATTGCTCCACCTCTCTTTTGCGCATCTGTTTCACGGCGACCACGACAAAGGCGAGAATGATCAGGAACTGGACGACCGAAAGCGCAGAAGGAAGACCCATTTCCAGACTGCCTCGGAACGTCTCCTTATACACATCGTAAGCCATCGTTCTCGTGTTGAATCTTCCGTCCGTCGTCGCCAGAATGATGTCGAACGTCGACATCGCCCCGATGATCGACAGCAGCATATTGACCGTAAAGGACGGAGCGATCAAAGGGAAGGTGATATGGCGGAAGGATTGCCATTTGGTCGTCCCGTCGATATATCCGGCTTCGTACAGATCTTTCGGCACGGATTGCAGCCCGGCCAGGAAGATAAGCATGGAATAACCCATATACATCCAGATTTGCACAAATATAATATAACCGAACGCATGCGTAAAGCTGGAGAAAAACATATCCTTATATCCGAACAGCCAATCGTACAGCATGTTTACCGGTCCGCTGAGCGGGTCGAACATCATGCCCCAGATCAGGGCGACAACGGCAACCCCGAGCACAACCGGCAGAAAAAAGACGGCCCGGTAGAAATAGTCGCCGCGCAGGCGCTGATTAATCAGCACCGCCACAAATAAGGCCACGCCGTTCTGCACGATCGTGACAACAAACATGAAGATCAATGTATTTAGAATGGAGCGCCAGCGCTCTCCAGAGTTTCCGGCAAAAAACAAATCGTAATAATTGTCCAAACCCACGAATTTCATCGAGCTTCCGGGAATGTTCTTCACATCGGTAAAAGAGTAAATCACCGTCATCATGGACGGTCCAAAATAAAAAATCAGATATAACCCCAAAGGGATCAAAAGCAGCAAAAACGGCACATATCTGGAGAAGCCTTTGCCAAATGGATACATCTCTCTCACCTCACAGATCCAATCGTTTAAATGAAGCCGGGGTCTGCCTGCGCAGACCCCGAGGGCAGTAATGTTCTTCTTTGGGTTTACTTAAAGCTTCCTTATTTCGGAGCCGAAGCTTCCCATTCTTTTTGTTGAACATCCGCGAGCTCTTTCGCCGACTGGAATTCGCCGCCGGGCGCAAGGTATTCGGTATGCACGCCCTCCGCAGCCAAATGCTCGCCGACATTTTCGCGGTTGATCATCAGAATTTCGTAAGCCAATTCGAAATCGCCGAGATACGGAGCGATTTCGTTGTCGATAAACTCGCTTTCCGTTGCGATATTGTCCTGGGTCGGGATAAAGCCGGCCGCTTTGACGAATTTGGTATAGTTTTCAGGCTGGGAGAAGAACTCCATCCATTTCAGAGCGCCTTCCTTGTTCGGTCCCTTCTCGGCCACATACCAGGTTACGTCATACTTACCGACGAAAGAGGAATTCTTCGCCGCATCTTCGGTCGCCGGAACCGGGAAATAACCGAATTTCAGATCCGGATTCGCTGTGGCGATCGTCGGCGCATCCCAGGACCCGTCCGCCAGCATCGCGACTTTGCCGGTTGCGAAGATGGACGGGGCCGAAGCGTAGTCGATCCCCATGAAGCCGTCGATCATATAATTGTCTTGCAAGGTTTTCATCTTCTCGAGCACTTCCACGGCTTCGGCGTCATTGTACGCGGTTTCGCCCTTCCATACGCCTTCGATCCATTTCTGCTGATCGCCGCCGCCCAGTATTTTCGCTTGCAGCGCAAATACCGGCAGTTTCAAAGGCCATACGTCTTTACCCGCCACGCCGATCGGCGTAATGCCCTTCACTTTCAAATCTTCGCAAAGCTTAATGAATTCGGACCAGGTTTGAGGTACGCTAAGGCCGTTGTCTTCGAAAATTTGCTTGTTGTAGAACAATCCGGACATCGCGACTTTCCCCGTTGGAATCGCATACACTTTATCGTTATAAGTTCCGGCTTGAGCGATGTCGTTGGCGTTCCAGTTTTTCACGAACGATTGATCGGACAAATCGGCGATCAGTCCGGAATCGATCCATTGCTGCCAATCCGGTACTTTCGCGCCGGGCGTCCAGTCTTTCGGCGAAAGTCTCATTCCGGACAAGTCGGCCATAATATCGACGTCGTTAGCCGTAATTCTCGCTCTTTGCGCTTGTTTATACTCGTCGTCCGGCCCTGTCGTCGTATATTCAATGGTGTACTCAGGATATTTCTCCATAAACGCGGCGTTGATTTCTTCCATCGCTTTGTTGATGTTTTCTTGCTTCCAGTGAAGAATTTTCACGACCTTTTTGTCGCCGGCGGTTTTGCTCCCCGCGCCTTCATTCCCGGTGGCCGCGCCCCCTCCGTTGTTGTTGCCGCCGCCGCATGCCGCCAGGCTGAGCGTCAGAGCCCCGGTCAGCACCAAGGCCGTTATTTTCTTGATCATTTTGTTACCCCCTACTTTTGTAAATTAATGACGTCCGGCCTTCTGTCGATCTTTCACGTGCTTCATTTCCGGCGAAACATCATTTTATCAAAATTTTCGTAAATTTTCGCCAGAATACTATTATTAACTAAAAATCACCGAAAGCGGTTTCGTCGAACACATTATGGCATGGATTTCCTGCCTTGTAAAGACCTTTTTTCAATAAAGCTACCCGCTATTAAATACCGCTTTTCCTTCTACAGGCTGTCTTTCGCTCCCCTCCTTGCCCGACAAGGCCTCTTTTTTATTACGCGGCTGCGGTTTATCATTGACTTGCAAAAAATAGACATGTAAACTTGTATTACGAAAATAGTTTCGTAAAAGAATAGACCTTGAAACAAGCTAGTCCCAATAGAGGAGGACGCCACCTTGTCGGTAAATATTAAAACGATCGCGAAAATGGCGGGGGTTTCGGTCTCGACCGTTTCAAAGATCATGAACAACTATAGCGATATTTCGGAAGATACAAGAACGAAAGTGCTCGAAATTATGAAGCAGACGGGTTATGTCCCGTCCAATTCGGCGAAAACGCTGGCCACCAAGAAATCGAATTTGATCGGCGTCATTTTCGCCGGCAAGCTGAACATCGATTTCACCCATCCTTTTTTTATCGAGGTATTGAACTCTTTTAAGAAGCAAATGGGCTTTTTGGGATACGACCTACTCTTCTTCTCGAACGAGAAATCGCATGCCCTGGACGGAGATTATTTGGCAAGATGCCGGCATTTCAATGTGGACGGGTGCATCATTGTCACGGGACAGCAGGTGGAGCCCTCCATCAGCGAGCTGGATTATAGCGAAATCCCCTGCATCGGGGTCGATATCGAGTTGAAAGGCCGGAGCTCCGGGTACATTATGTCGGACAATTACAAAATGTCCTATAAAGTGGTCGAGCATTTCTATCTGCAGGGATATCGCGAGCTCGGCTACATCGGCAGCACGCTCGAATCGGACATTTCAAATACCAGGGAAAAGGGATACAAAGATGCGATCGAAAGCTTCGGGTTGGCGGTGAACGAAAATTGGTTCATCAACGGGGATAATTTCTTTGAGGAGAGCGGCTATGAAGCGATCAACAAAATGATCGCCGCAGACCGCATGCCGCAGGCCGTATTCGCCGCTTCCGACCTTCTTGCGATCGGAGCCATGCGCGCACTGAAGGAGCATCAGCTTCGGGTTCCTCAGGACGTGGCGATCATCGGTTGCGACGATATCGAAGCATGCAAGTACACGACGCCCGCATTATCGACGATCCGGCAAAACAAGGACAAGATCGGCCGGCTCGCCGCTTCGCTGCTCTTCGACCTGATCAACACGCAATCCGAAACGAGCAATGTGGTCGTCGAGCCCGAACTGGTCATCCGCGAATCCTGCGGGAGCCGGCTAAAAGAATAAAGCAGCCGAATCAAAAAGGGCCGCGTCTTAAGCAAGTAGCGCTTGCTTAAAGACGCGGCCTTTCTTCGGTCGTTTATTTGATTTACGCCGGCTTACAGATCGTAGTACAATCCGAACTCGTACGGGTGTACGCGGGTAGCGACCGATCTGGCTTCCGCACGCTTGAATTCTACGAAGTTATCGATGAATGCCTTCGTGAATACCCCGCCCTCGGTCAGGAATTCGTAATCGGATTCCAGAGCGTTCAGCGCTTCGTCGAGCGAACCCGGCACGCTGCGGATGCCGGCTTTCTCTTCGTTGGACAGTTCATAAATGTTCTTGTCGTACGGGCCATAGCCTTCTTTTCTCGGGTCGATTTTGCGTTTGATGCCGTCAAGACCAGCCATCAGCATAGCCGAGAATGCAAGGTATGGGTTCGCCGTCGAGTCCGGAGTCCGGAATTCGATCCGGCAGCCCTTCGGCGTAACGGCCGCAACCGGAATCCGTACGGCGGCCGAACGGTTACCCTTGGAATAAACCAGGTTGACCGGAGCTTCATAACCCGGCACCAGGCGTTTAAACGAGTTCGTGCTCGGATTCGTAAACGCGATAATCGCCGGAGCATGGTACAAAATACCGCCGATGTAATGCAGCGCCGTCTCGCTCAGGTTGGCGTATGCGCCTTTTTCGTAGAACAAAGGAGTGTCGCCGTTGAAGATCGATTGGTGCACGTGCATCCCGCTGCCGTTGTCGCCGAAGAGCGGCTTAGGCATGAAGGTTGCCGTTTTGCCGAATTGGAGCGCCGTGTTGTGCACGATATATTTGTAAACCATCAGATTGTCGGCGGTTTTGAGCAATGTGTCGAAACGGAAATTGATTTCCGCTTGGCCCGCGGTCGCTACTTCGTGGTGATGACGCTCCACGCGGATGCCCGCTTCCTCCAGCAAACGGCACATTTCGCTGCGGATATCCTGCTGTTTGTCGGTCGGAGCTACCGGAACATAGCCGCTTTTCACCGGAATTTTGTACCCGAGGTTGCCGCCCTCTTCGGAACGTCCCGTGTTCCAGATCGCTTCTTCGGAATCTACCGAGTAGAAGGTTTTGTTCATGCCGTTTTCGAAACGGACATCGTCAAAGATGAAGAACTCGGACTCCGGCGCGAAGAACGCCGCGGTGCCGACTCCGCTTGCCTTCAGGTATTCTTCGGCGCGAACCGCGATGCTGCGCGGGTCTCTCTCGTATCTATCGCCGTCCGGCGTATAAATGTCGCAAAATACGTTCAATGTCGGATGCGCGGTGAAGGGATCCACGAATACCGAACCGTGGTCCGGCATCATAACCATATCGGATTCTTCGATTCCGCGGAAGCCTGGAATAGAAGAACCGTCAAAAGCTACTCCGTTCGTAAACGTCTCCTCATCAACCTCTTTGGCCGGAACAGTAATGTGATGTGCGCGACCGGACAAGTCAACAAAACGAAAATCGACCCACTCAATTTGCTTTTCCTGAATTGTTTTCATAACCAACTCTGCTGACATAATGACTTCCTCCCCAAATCACGAACATTAAAACTATTAATCGGTTTAACGTTCATCCTTTTTGTTTATACTGACGTCATTATAGAACCGTGAAGGAATGCCGTCAATAGTTATGTAAGGTATTTTTATATCTGATGTAAGGTATTATTACGCAGAGTACAAATTAATCGACAAAAAGTATAAAAGCCCTCCCATTTTGAAGTGGAAGGGCCTGTATATGATAGGAAATCTCTGGAATTCTTAAATTTGCACCGCCGCTTTCGGCGTGTCAAAGCGTTTGCCGACGAGCGGCGCCAGCTTCTCCAAATCTCGGAGCAACGCAGCGAACTGGTCGGGGAACAGGGATTGCACGCCGTCGCCGGTCATCGAATTGTCCGGATCGGTATGCATCTCGATAATGAGTCCGTCCGCGCCTGCGGCCACGGAGGCTTTGGTCATAGGCTCTACAAGCTCGCGGCGTCCCGTCCCGTGGCTCGGGTCGGAGATGACCGGCAGATGGCTCAGGTTTTGCAACACCGGAATCGCCGACAAGTCGAGTGTATTGCGTGTGTAGGTCTCAAACGTGCGGATTCCGCGTTCGCACAGCATAACGTTCGGATTTCCGCCGGCCAGGATGTACTCGGCCGCATTCAAGAATTCGTCGTAGGTGGCGCTGAAGCCTCTTTTAAGTAAAACCGGTTTGTTAACGGTGCCGAGTTTGCGCAGCAAATCGAAATTTTGCATGTTCCGCGTTCCTACTTGCAAAATATCCGCATATTCGGCGCACACGTCGACATACTCCGGCGTCATGACCTCCGTAATCGTCAGCAGGCCGTGTTTCTTGCCCGCTTCTGCCATCATGACCAAACCTTCCACTCCGATGCCCTGGAAGCTGTACGGACCCGTCCGGGGCTTAAAGGCGCCCCCGCGCAGCACTTGGCCGCCGGCGGCCTTGACCAGGGCGGCAATTTCGTCGATTTGCTGCGGAGATTCCACGGCGCAAGGTCCGCCCATGACCACCAGCTCCCCGCCGCCGATCTTGACGTCGCCGATGTTGATGACGGTATCTTCCGGGTGGAAGTCACGGCTGGCCAATTTGTATGATTTCGAAATTTTGATCACATTTTCCACGTCTTTCATTTGCCGCAAATGCTCCGCCAGCTTCGGTTCGATCACGCCGATCAGCCCGATCACCGTCCGGTCCTTGCCGCGCGACAGATGCACTTGCACCCCTTCTTTTTCAATAACGGCGATAATCTCCTGCAACCGCTCCTCGGGGGTTTGATTGGAAGTAATCACGATCATGATCTTGTTCATCCTCTCTGGTATTATATATACATATTTACTATTTCACTTGAACGCTTGTTCGCTTTTAAGCTTTTATCCATTAAAGTAAATATAACGGATCATGTCTCTCGCGTCAAGCCCTAACCGGCTTTATATTTCTATGTATCCGGGCCGGCAACCGTGTTAAAAAAAAAGAAAACCGGGAGCTCTGCTCCCGGCTTCCTTTACTGGCTCCTGTGCGATCCTTATCTGCCCACAAACTCTTGGGCCCAGTAGCCGTTATAGTACCCGACGCCGATCAGCGTGTAATTGGCGTTCAGGATATTGGCCCGATGGCCTTCGCTGTTCATCCAGGCGTTCACGACATCGGCCGGAGTCTTTTGACCCATCGCGATATTCTCGCCCGCATAACTGTAGCTGATGCCGAACTGGCTCATCATTTGAAACGGAGAGCCATAAGTCGGGGAAGTATGGTCAAAATAGTTGTTTTGACTCATATCTTTCGCCTTGGCCAAAGCCATGTTGTTCAGTTCCTCGTCAGCGGCAAGCGGCTTCAGGCCCTGTTTTGCACGTTCCTGATTGACCAGGTTGATTACCTCGGCGGCAAACTCCGACCCGGCGTTTAATGTACCTTGTTGAGTGTTGGAACCGGAGTTATCCGACGTACCGGTATTGCCGGAATTGTTGGTATTGCCGGAATTGGCCGAGTCATCGGCGTTGGCTGAATCATCCGATGCGTTCGAGTTCGAGTCATCCGTCACAGCGGAATCGTCACCGTTGTTCGCGTCATCGGAAACATTGGAATTATCGGTATTGCCGGTTTCATCGGTTGTTGAATTTTGATTATTGTCATTTTGCTGAGCATTGTCTTGGGAATCGCCGGTTTGATCCGTCCCTTTTTGCGGCGTGCCGTTATTGCCGCCCGGGAATTGTATATTTCCGTTCTGTCCGTTCTGTACCGGAAGCTGTTTGAAGATCTGTTCCCACGGAATCGAATTGAAAATATTCTTCCAGTAAGAGTTTGCATCATTCGCGGAAGAGTCGGATCCAGCCGCCGATGCCGAAGTAGGCAGGATAAGACCTGCGGCCAAAAGGGCGGTCAACCCGCCTGTAATCAGACGTTTCTTCATTGGGTTTGTTCTCATCATGTCATCTCCTTGGTCGCTGTAATAGAAGTTTAGAAGAACAAAGGTAACAATTTTGTAACTCTTTCTTCTATTAGGAGTATAACATGAATCAACTAGAGAGTGACCCCTCAAAACCTGGCAAAATGCTAGTGGGCCGGAAAATCACCCGTCATTACCCAGCCAGCAAAAAACCGCCCCTTTGACAGCGATCAAAAGGGCGGTTATGTGCGTTGTAATTACTTATGAACTTCATCCGGCTTGCCTTTGGCGGCAGCCTTCACCGGCGGCAGCAGCTTGTTCATGTTGACCGTGCGTACGATCTCCCAAGTCGCCGGATTCTCCGGATCGTACTGCTCCAGGTAGGCGATAACTTCCTTCGTGATCGGCGTCGGCGTTGAAGCGCCGGATGTCACCGCCACTTTCGAAATGCCCTGCAGCCACTCGCGGTTCAGCTCGGTAACGTCGGCAATCCGGTAAGCCTTCACGCCGGCGATCTCTTCGGAGACTTGGGCGAGCCGGTTCGAGTTGTTGCTGCGCGGATCGCCGACGACGATGACCAGGTCCGCCTGTCCCGCCTGCTCGGCAACGGCTTCCTGGCGTACCTGCGTCGCCAGGCAGATCTCGTTATGCACTTCGGCTCCCGGGAACTTCTCCAGCAATTTTTTCATAATATGCTTGATATCCCATTGGCTCATCGTCGTCTGATTCGTGATCACGATCCTGTCCGAGGCGACCTCGAGGTCCGCGATCTCCTCTTCCTTCTCGATCAGGTGCACCCGATCGGGGGCGACCCCTACGGCTCCTTCGGGCTCGGGATGGCCTTTCTTGCCGATATAGATGACTTCATAGCCATCGGCAACCTTCTCCTCGATCAGGACATGCGTCTTTGTGACGTCCGGACAGGTCGCGTCCACCGTAGTCAGACCTTTGTCCCGGGCCAGCTTGCGTACTTCCGGCGAGACGCCGTGAGCGGTAAAAATCACCGTTCCGCTCTCCACCTGCTGCAGAATCTCCATCCGGTTCGGGCCATCCAGTGTGATGATGCCCTCATCCTCGAATGAATTTGTGACATGACTGTTATGCACGATCATGCCCAGTATATAGATCGGGCGCGGTAAATCGAGGTTTTTGGCCGCCTGTCTGGCGAGCACCATGGCGTCGACTACCCCGTAGCAATATCCGCGCGGCGAGATTTTAATCACTTCCATCGTATCTTTCCCCGCTTTCTGGTTCCCTGTCATCCCTGCGGGAGGGAACTTACTCTATTATAGCTTATTCCGGCAGGGCGTTAAAGACGGCCGGGAGCCAGATCACGAAGGTGGTTCCTTCGCCGAGCTTGGTCATAACCTCGACCGATCCGCCGTGCTCGTCGATAATCCATTTGGCGATCGACAAGCCAAGCCCGGTGCCGGGCGTTACGCCGCGGGACGGATCCGCCCGGTAGAATCGCTCGAAAATATGCGGAACCTCGCTCTTGTCCATACCGATGCCGGTATCGGAAATGCGGATCCCGGTCTGGCTGCCCGCCCGGACGGCATCGATGGTCACACTGCCCCGGGGAGTATATTTGAAAGCATTCTCGATGAAAATAAACAGCATTTGCTGCAAATAATCTTTGCTTCCGTTTACTGTGGCTCCTTCGAGCGCCCGCAGGTCGCCCTGAACCCAGGTTGCTTCGCGGGGAAGGAATTGCGCCCTGCGGATCACTTCCTCCACCAGCGGGGCGAGCGGCACCGTCTCCTTGGCAATCGTCTGCCCCATGTCGGCGCGGGCCAGGGACAGCATATCGCTCACCAGCCGGCTCATCCGCCGCGACTCGTCCGAAATATCGCTGATCGCCTCCAGCGATAAATTGCGCAGTTCCTCTTCACCCATCTTCGGATTCGCGCCCTCATCGCCGGACCAGACCTTTTTGAGCAGATCGACGTTGCCGCGGATTGTAGTGAGCGGAGTCCGCAGCTCATGGGAGGCATCGGATACGAACCTCCGCTGCGCGGAATAGGCTTCATCCAGCTCGGTATAGAAGCTTTCCGTACGCGCCAGCATATTGTTGACCGTGCCGATCAATTGGCCGATTTCGTCGTTGGGGCCGTCGTAGTCGATCCGCACGCTGAGGTCGTTCCCGGTCTGAATCCCGTTCGCCGCCTCGATGACCTTGCCGATCGGGGCTATCGATTTACGGGCCAGGAACAGGCCGAACGTGCTGGCCACCAGTATCGTAAACAAAGACCCGGTCAGCAGCAACGATTTCATTCGTTCCATCAGCCGGTCCTCGGCACCAGTGTAAGCCGCGAGTTGTACCAGGCCGATCACCTGGTTGTTCAGGCTTACCGGAAGCTGGTACAGCAAGAAGGAATAGTTCTTGATCTGAATCGTTTGAAAACCGCTGATCTTATCTACTTTGTCCGGATCCGGCACCGGGAACTGCAGCCCCCGGTCAAGCAGGTTCTGGGAATACCGGGTGGAGCCGCTCGTAAAATTATGAATCTGGACATACAGCTGCGCATCCTCTAGCCGCTGCGCCTGCAGCGGATCGAGGTAGAGATCGAGACCTTGGGAAATGCTGAAGCTCTGCGTGTTTTTGATGCGTACCGCCTGCTCCTGCAGCCGGGTTTTCACTTCCTCGTATGTGTAATATCTCGCAATCCCGTAAATCATACCGCTGAACAGAATAAGCGTTACGGCCAGGATCCCCGAGTACCATGCGGTAAGCCGCCATCTGATCGACATTTCTAGGAGTCCCCTCTCAGTATATAGCCTGCGCCGCGGATCGTCTGAATGACCCGTTTGCCGCCGAACTCCTCCGTTTTTTGTCTCAGCATTGCGATATAGACTTCGAGGACATTCGACTCCCCGCTGTAATCGTAACCCCAAATTTTATCCATGATCTGGTCCCGGGTCAAAAGCCGCTTCGGATTTTGCATGAACAGATGCAGGAGATCGAATTCTTTCGCCGTCAGCTCCAGCCGCTGCCCGGACCGCAGTACTTCGCGAGAATCCATATCCATCACGATGTCCTCGAACGTCAGCCGATGCCCGCCGCCATCGTCGGCCGGTTCTTTCCGCCGCAGCAACGCGCGTACGCGGGCCAGTAGCTCCTCCAGCGCAAACGGCTTGACCAGGTAATCATCCGCTCCGATATCCAGCCCCTTGACCCGGTTCTCCACTTCGTCCTTGGCCGTCAGCATCAGCACAGGGACCGTGCTGCCTCCTTCACGAAGCCTGCGGCATACTTCGAAACCGTCGATTTGCGGCATCATCACATCCAAAATGATCAGATCCGGGTCGGCGGCAATGACCATGGATAAACCTTCCGCCCCGTTGCGGGCCGTATGCACTTCATATCCTTCAAAAGCCAAGCCGCGCCGCAGCATCGAGGTGATTTTCTCATCGTCATCGATGACCAAAATGGTCGATCTCACAATCTATCTCTCCTTTATCAAAGCGGACCCCACTTCTTATTCCGCTTCTCACGCTTCTCTTTTGTATTTTAGCAAAAAGCGCAGGGCTTTTCCGCATTGAACCTTAAAGGGAAAAGCCGTTCCATGTGCTTAAAAGGCGGCGGGACATGAGTGCCCTGCCGCCTTTTCGCTACGTGCCGACTATAATGTTCCGGTTACTCGATAAGGTTGCTGTATTCGTTCTTGTCGCCGATCTTGATTTTCAGATCCATTTTCTTGCCGTCGCGAACGATGTTAAATGTAACCTCTTTACCGACTTCCTGTGCCGAAATGTACTCGATTAACGCTTCCTTGGTGGCGTACGCCTTGCCGTCCGCACCGGTGATGATGTCGTACGGGCGCAGGTCCGCATTATAGGCCGGCGATTTGAAGACAATATTGGTTACAACCGAGCCTTCTTTCACGTCCGTACCCATTTGCTTGGCGACTTCATCCGACATCGTCATCAGGGTAGCGCCGATGAACGGAACCGGCTTCTTCGGAATTTCTTCGTTATTTTTCAGCTTGTCGAGCACTTCGCTAATCGTGCTGGTCGGAATCGCAAACCCGATCCCTTGCGCATCCGAGCTCACGGCCACGTTAATCCCGACGACTTCGCCGTTAAGATTCAGCAGCGGGCCGCCCGAGTTCCCGGGGTTGATCGAAGCGTCGGTTTGCAGCAAATGCTCGTATTCCCGGTCCGCTTCGCCGTTTTCGCCCTGGATGGTGATGCCGCCGCGTTCCTTGGCGCTCAGCACCCCTGCCGTGACGGTATGGTCAAAGCCTTGCGGGTTGCCGATGGCCACCAGCCATTCGCCGACTTGCGTGCTGTCGGAATCGCCGAGCGGAATCGTCGGGAAATTGCCGTCGCCTTCAATTTTCAATACGGCCAGGTCCAGCTCATAGCTTGTGCCGAGCACCTTGGCTTCGTAAGGCTTCTCGGTGCCCTGCACCGTAACCTGTACCACGTCGGCTTCGTGCACGACATGCTCGTTGGTCAGGATATACCCGGTTTTGTCAAAGATAAAACCGGAACCGATTCCCGTCGGCACCAATTGGTCGCCTCCCGAAGAGGAGCCTTGACCGCCGTTGCCCGATCCGCCGTAGCTGCCGTAATCGTCACCGAAGAAATAACGGTAGAACGGATCGCTACTGTACGGGTTCGAGCTGCCCGCGCTCTGCTTGCTCGATTTCACCAAAGTCTCGATCTTGACGACTGCGGGGCCCGCCTGCTCAACGACATTCGTCACATCCCCCGATTCCGTTACCGGGTACAAAGCCTGCGTCGCTTTGGAGGACGAACCGCTTTGCGTCCCTCCGCCGTTCGAGGTCGATGACGTTACCGCCGAAGCCGCCTGGTCCGGAGTAAACAGGTTCTCGCGGTCCGCAAAGTACATCGCTCCGCCCATAAGCAGCATGCCTGCCAGAACGCCGGCCATTACCGATTTGAAGGACGTTCTCTTCGGCGGTTTGTTGTTGAACTGCCAATTGCCGGATGTTTTGCCCGGTGCGGCGCTCTTCCCGTCCCCGTTGGCTCCGTTGGCTCCTCCGCCCAGTCCGCTCAGCGAATCGTAAGCCGTCGGAATCGGCCGGACCGGCTGAGGCTTCGTGATCTCGACCTCTTCGTGCTGCCCGCGATCGGAGGAATAACTTGTGCCGCCGCTGTTCTCGCCGTCCTTGCCGTACGATTGGAACGGCCCGTACGAATAATAATATGATGAGCCGGAACCTTCCGATTGCCGGGATCTTTCCGTGCTATTGTCATTGGAATTGTTGTTATGATTGTCATCCCCGAAAGGTTGACCCGATTTGAATCTTTCCTCATCCATGGTGATTAACCCTCCTTCCCCTGTCCGGCAGGGGTATCTTGTTTTCTTGTCTTTATTTTGTACTATAAACCTTAAGCGTACCTTAAAAACAATTAAAAAGAAGATAAAAGCAGAAAAGAGGGTTATTTAAAGATAATCCCGCAAAAAATTCCATACCCAAACGAACATTATTGGCGTTGGACCCAGCCCTGCCTGTGGGCGTATATCGCCAGCTGGGTCCGGTCTTCCAGCTCGCATTTCATCAGCAGATTGCTGACATGCGTCTTGACCGTCTTGGTGCTGATATGCAATTCCTCGGCGATGTCCTTGTTGCTCTTGCCCTCGGCAATCAGCAGCAGCACTTCCTTTTCCCGTTCGGTCATCCCGGATTTATCTCCCTGTACATTCCGCTGGCGCAGCCCCCGGGTCAAGGCTTGCGCGACATCGCCTGTCATTACGGGCATCCCGCGGTAAGCCCCCTGCAGCGCGTAAATCAGTTCTTCAGCCGACACCGTCTTCAGCACATAACTGACGGCACCCGATTCCACGGCCTGGACGACGAGCTCGTCTTCCAGAAAGCTGGTCAGAATCACGATTTTGATGCCTGGAAACCGGCTGAGCACTTCTTTGGTCGCCTCGGCTCCGTTCATGACCGGCATCATCAGGTCCATCAAAATAATATCCGGCTGGCCTTGCGATATGCCTTGTTCCAATAGCCGGACCGCTTCCTCCCCGTTTCCGGCTTCGGCGACAACCTCGAATCCCGGATCCAGCATCAAGTACGTTTTTAGCCCCATCCGTACCATCTCGTGGTCGTCCACGATCATCACTTTGATCGATTCGCTCATTCCCGTTCTCCCCTTTTGCTTTCCTCGAACTTCGGAATATGTACCCTGATCGTCGTACCGGCGCCGGGTTTGCTGATAATTTCGACGTGGCCGCCGAGCTTCTCCGCCCGTTCTTTCATCGTGGTGAGCCCGTAGGACCCCTGCTTCTGATAAGTGCTGCTGAACCCCTGGCCGTCGTCGCTGATGCTGAGCACCACTACCCGCGGACCCTCCCGCAGCGACAGGCTGACCAGCTTGGCCCCGGCGTGTTTGACGATATTCGCCATCGCCTCCTGGATGATCAAAAACAATTGGTGCTCCTTCGCCTCGGACATCTCGCCCGAAAGCTCCATATCCTTGATCCCCTTCAGCCCGTTCTGCCGGCAGTAGTCGGGGAACCACTGATCGAGCGCTTCGGCCAGCGTCTTGCCGACAAGCTCCATCGGCCGGAGCTGGGCGATCAGCGCCCGCATCTGCTTCTGAGCCGTATTGGACATCAAGATCAACTGGTTCATGACCGTATGCGCCTGCTGCTCGTTATTTTCCAGCACCTTGGGCAGCGAAGAGGCCGCCATATGAATCGCAAACAGCTGCTGGCTGACCGTATCGTGCAGATCGCGGGCCAGCCTCCGGCGTTCTTCCAGCACGGCCTTTTCCGCGGCCTGTTCCTTTTCGATCACTTCCTGCTCGCCGAACTGCTGCAGAAGCTGCATCTTTTTTTCCATCGCATCGGTCATATTGTTGAATTCCCGGTACAGCCCGGCAAAGGTTTGATCCGCCGTTTCCGGCATACGCACGGACAGATTTCCCTTGGCCACCTGCAGCATGTTCAGATGGAGCAGGTCGATCCGCCCCTGAATGCGGCGGCCGGCCACATAACCGATGATCAGCGCCACGGCAGCGACGGCCGCGATATTATAAACCCATATCCGAGGATTACGGATTACAATAACTCCGGCCGCGCTGCCGATATAAAGAGCTATCGCCCCCAAACCGCCCGTAAGCAGGAAGAAGAGCAACAGCTCCCATTTCGTATTTTTCAAGATCCGCTGCACGATCATAAGCTTAGCCCACCATGTTCACTTTCACGTCGCCGACAAATACGTTAACGACCAGCTTCACCCGCTTGCTGGCTTCATTATAATAAGGAGACTCCGCCTGGACATTGGTCATGAAGCCGCCCTCTTTCCGGCTCAGCACCTTCAAATCGCCGATAAAAGCGCTTGAAGAAGCGGAAATTCCGATATCCATATCCTCCGGAATAAACACCTTAACATCGCCGACGAATGAAGATACGTTAATTTTCGTCTCCCCGTACGGGATTTGCGCCTTCGTCAAATCGATGATCGTGTCGCCGATAAAATGAGAGATATTCATCGGATGCAGCTCGAAATAATCCTGCCCCAGATGGACATCGCCGATAAATCCCGATTTATTGAGCGTTTCCCGCTTGCCGCCGGACGCGCCGCCCGCTCCCATCCCGAACGAACCGTAATAGGATTTGTCGTGCTTGAATTTGGGTGGTGTATGATCTTCTTTCGGGGTCTTATTTTTCTCCATGTCACCAAAAATCGAATCCAGCGGCGACTCCATTTCCGGGAAATCATGAATCGGCGGAACCGGCGGAACCGGCGGAGCCTTAGGCGGAGGCGGGAACTCGGGTTCCTTCCACTGCTTCTTGCCGCTGGCCGGTTTAAACAGCACCCCGAGCCCGCCGATAATCAGCAGAACCGGGAAGAAAAATTTAAAGAAGTCGCCCGGCGACAACGAGATGTAATCGAGATTTCTGGCCAGAAAGTACCCGCCGATAATGATCAGTATGGCGTTGCCGAAGAAGCTTGAGCCTCTCCAATTACCGCTTGCGATTTGCGTTAGTCCCGCCAGGATCAGGAATACCGGCCAAAAGGTGGAAAACAGATACCCCAGGCTAAGATCCGTAATCCCGAGCTGGTTCAATAAAAACAGTACGCCGCAGCCGATCAGTACCAGTCCCCACAGGATGCGTCCCCATAATGCGCTTCTCATTGCAATTCCCTCCATCTTCAAACCTGTTTGATTGTATCCAGTTTAACGCAATCGGCATGGATGCAACAGCGGCGCGGGATGGAACCTTGTCTCGGTCTCCGGACGGAGTTGTTTTACATTTTATGTAAATAAAAGGACGCCTCCAACCACATTAGCGTGGAAAGAAGGCGTCTTCGATGTCATGTTATTGCTGATTTTGGGAGCCTTGGTTGGCTGCATTGCGGGAAGCCTTCGCTTTTTGAGCAACCGTCGCCATGGATTCTTCGGCAAACTCCTCATTGTACTTCTCGTTCGGTGTCTTATAGCCCGGAGAAGCTGCTGCCTTATTATTATTTTGTTTTGGCACGAGATTTCACCTCCCTTTGCATAAGGCGCCCATTGCCCGAGCGCCTGTTACGGGCCTTGATTGACGACCCATCAATTAATATGCTTTCGGGAAAAGTAAATTATGCGGCCAAATCAAATGATTTGATCCCAAACATTGTCAGGGATTTCCTTGCTGACCTCCATCACTTTGCCGAGCTTGCTCAGCATCGTTTCCGTCAGCTTGCCGTTTCCCTTGCGAATGACCTGGACCTCAACTTCCTTCTTGCCCCATTCTTTGAAAACCTGTTTGGTCGTAGCGAAATACAGATCGATCTTGTTGCCCTTGATCGCCGATCCTTTATCCGCCACAACGCCATACCCGTAGCCGGGAATATAAAGAATCGTTCCGATCGGAAAAACTTTTAAATCGGCGGCAATCGTCGATATCGTGTCTTTATCCCGGCGGACTTTCACCCCGGAATAAGTAATCCCGTATTGCGGATGATTGGGCCGCTTGCCTGTAGATTCGTAACCGGCCGTATAGCCCGTTGCCAGCACCTTTACCGTCTTATAACTTTTTGGAGCCGCTTTTTTCTGCTTTTCCTGGTTGTCCTTCCGCTCCAGAATCAGCGTCCGGGCCATGGCCAATTGCCTCGCCTTATCCGCTTCCGACTTCGACGCGAGCGCTTCCCGCAGGATTTGCTCCCGGTATTCATGATATACGTATTGGTCATATTGGTTTCTCAATAGGATTTGATCCTGATCGGCATGAATCTTGACATCATGCGCGATGCCTTGGATCAGGAAAACCGCCAGCGTAAAACTTACCGCGATTCTCCGCCACAAATTAAATTGGCGCATATGAAAACCTCCCCCTTATTCCGAAGGGTTTCCACATGCGCCGAAGTTTATACCTGATATTTATTTGCCGGTCAAAAGCCGGTTAAATTACGTGGTTGCGAATTTCGTCCTGCAAAAGCGCTAGCACCTCATCCAGCGCCTTCGCGCCGAGATCGCCCTCGCCGCGTTTACGGACGGAGACGGTGCCGCCGCTTTGCTCGTTTTCCCCGACTACGAACATGTAAGGAATCTTTTCGAGCTGCGCTTCGCGGATTTTGTAGCCGAGCTTCTCGTTGCGAAGATCGCTTTCCACGCGGATGCCGCCGGCGCGCAATTTATCTTCGACGGTGCGGGCATACTCGTCGAAGTTGCCGGATACTGGGATAACCTTGGCTTGAACCGGAGACAACCAGAGCGGCAAGTTGCCGGCAAAATTCTCCAGCAGGAAGGCGGTAAACCGTTCCATCGTGCCGAGGATGCCGCGGTGCAGCACAACCGGACGGTGTTTCTGACCGTCGTCGCCGACGTATTCCAGTTCGAAACGTTCCGGCAGCAGGAAGTCAATTTGGATAGTCGACAAAGTCTCTTCTTTGCCAAGCGCGGTTTTCACCTGTACATCCAGTTTCGGTCCATAGAAGGCCGCTTCGCCTTCGGCTTCAAAGAACGGCAGGCCCGCCTCTTCCACAACCTCGCGCAGCATGCGTTGAGCGGTGTTCCACATATTGTCGTCTTGGAAATATTTCTCCGTATCCTGCGGATCGCGGTAGGACAGGCGGAACCGGTATTCCTTAATGCCGAAATCGCTATATACCCGGTCGATCAAGGCAAGCACGCGTTTAAATTCGTCTTTGATCTGATCGAGACGGCAGAAAATATGCGCGTCATTCAGGGTCATGGAACGCACCCGGTGCAAGCCCGTCAATGCGCCGGACATTTCATAACGGTGCTGCATCCCCAACTCGGCGATGCGGATCGGCAGATCGCGGTAGCTCCGCAGATCGCTTTTGTAGACCATCATATGGTGCGGGCAGTTCATCGGACGGAGAATAAATTCCTCGTTATCGACCGTCATTTTCGGGAAAATATCGTCCTGATAATGATCCCAGTGGCCGGAGGTTTTATACAAATCGACGTTTCCGAGCACAGGAGTATAAACATGTTGATAACCGAGGCTTTCTTCGATATCGACGATATAACGCTCCAGTGTCCGGCGCAGCGTAGCGCCTTTAGGCAGCCAGATCGGCAGCCCTTGCCCGATGAGATTATTGAATGTGAAAATGCTGAGTTCCTTGCCCAGCTTGCGGTGGTCGCGCTTCTTCGCTTCCTCCAGCAGGCGCAGATGCTCGTCCAGATCGGCCTTTTTAAGGAACGCCGTTCCGTAAATCCGCTGCAGCATCTTGTTGTCGCTGTTGCCGCGCCAGTAAGCGCCGGCGACGCTGAGCAGCTTGAACACCTTGATTTTTCCGGTGGAAGGCAAGTGCGGCCCGCGACAAAGATCGAAAAATTCGCCTTGATCGTAGATAGAAATCACGCTGTCTTCCGGCAGATCGCGGATCAGTTCAAGCTTATACGGGTCGCCGAGCTCGGTGAAGATCGCCACCGCTTCCTCCCGGCTGACCTCCCGGCGGGTAATCGGCAGATTTTCGCCGATGATCCGTTCCATCTCTTTCTCGATCTTTTGCAAGTCTTCCGGATTGAGCGGATGCTCCAAATCCATATCGTAATAGAAGCCGTCTTCGATGACCGGACCGATGCCAAGCTTCACTTCCTTGTTGCCGAACAGCCGCTTCACCGCTTGCGCCATCAAATGGGCCGTGCTGTGACGCATAATTTCCAAACCGTCTTGGGAATCGAGCGTGATAATTTCCACTTTCGCGCCGTCTTCCAGCACCGTATTCAGATCCACCGCTTTATCGTTGATTTTTCCGGCTACCGCGTTTTTGCGCAGGCCGCTGCTGATGGAAGCCGCCACATCGGCGAGGTTGCTTCCTTCCGCATACTCCCGGACCGAGCCGTCCGGCAAAGATACCTTGATTGCCACTGTCTTTTCCTCCCTATAGTGATTATTGGCCCGGAAACGGACAACAAAAAAAGCCCGCCCCGGAAAGGGACGAGCGTTATTTACCCGTGGTTCCACCCTCATTCGGCGTACCTTGCCTTGACGCAAGGAACGACCCTTATTCGGCATTATGTAACGGCAATGAACCGGCGTTCCCTACTGTGGCCTTGACTTCACTGCCCAGGCTCTGGTTCGGGAGCGCAGCTACAAAGGGGTAAACCAAAACCGAAGCACAAGGGAATTTCAGCCGTGTTCCCTCTCTCTGCGGGTGTTCGCATTTCTGGTTCATGTCTTTGTCGACGCTTTTGCTTCAAATGTGAATATTGAATATGTGTAATTATATCCCTTGCGCCAAATATCGTCAAGAACGCCTATCGCCTAGGTCCCCTGATCCCGGCGCCGGGCTTCCTGATGAAACGGCCGGCAATGCGGGCAGCCCAGGCAAAGCTCGGCCCGGTCGCCGAAGATCCGCCTGATCGTGGCTATAATCTGAGCGTCGGGATGAAGCGTATGAATGATGATCCGGTCGGGGGACAAAGAGATCAGACTGCTGACAACCATGTCCTCCATCTCCATCTCCTGATCCGCGATTTTGGCGATGACTCCGCCCGGCGGGGGCGTGCTGATCTTGGCGAACTGCTCGTTCAGAATGCTGAATTCCCGGTCTTCCTTATGCATCAAATGAATCAGCGGAGTCAGCGGCTCCTGGAAATGAACAAAATACTGCAGCAGGTGGATGAATTCTTCATATTGCCGGTCAAGCAAATATTCCTCTACGGCCATATCGACCGTTTCCCGCAGCTCATCCATGTAATCCGCCAGCCGGAAAGAGATAAATCCGTCAAGATCGAGATAATCATGATCCTGCAAATATTCGCCAAGGGCACTGACAATCCCTCTCATCCGCCTTCTTCTTGCCGCAATATCGCCTTCCTCCGAGCCGGTCAGCAGGTTGCGGAAGCTTTGCTCCACCGATAGCCTCTCTTCCCGCGAAGAGAATGAATATCGTTTAGACACGATATTTACGGCCAAGCGAGTCTCATGGACATCGATAATAAAAGAGGCCATTCCCAGGGCGAGGTCATCGATGATTGATTGTTTCTGCTTTGCCGTATCCCGTCCGGAGACTTGAACCGTCATAGTCAACGTATTCCCCGTCACCGAATAACGGAGATTCGCTCCGGCACCGTCTTTATGTACAGATCTTCCGGCGGAGCAAATATAATCAAGGAACTTTTCTGCCGAGAACGTTCCGTCCATCCCGACGCGCAGCGAAAAAAAATCCATAAGTCCTCCCCCTTTCGTTTCTTTCCCAAAGTATATGGCGGGAAGGATACGGATATACGGGCAGGGCTTATGGAATGATAGCCAGTATTACCAGGACTTGACCCGGATCAGTTTTGCATAATGAAGTCGCGTTCGATGCTGGCATCCTGATCGAATACGCGCAAAATTTCGTATTTCGTGTTCCGCTGCGCCGGGGTTTTGCCCGCCGAACGGATGATGGACAGTATCGATTCGATATTCACTTTATGCGTCGCTCCGGCCGAGGAAACCACATTTTCCTCAATCATCGTACTGCCGAAATCGTTGCAGCCGTATTGCAGGCTAAGCCGGCCGACCTCCGGTCCCATCGTCACCCAGGAGGACTGCAGGTTTTTGATATTGTCAAGCACGAGCCGGCTGATCGCCACCGTTTTCAGATAGGACTCCGGCGTCTGGCGCTCCGCTTTCAAATTCGTGTTGTCCGGTTGGAATGTCCACGGAATAAAGGCTAGAAAGCCTTCCGACGGATAGCCGTTCTGCAGGCATTCATCCTGCGCCTCACGGACGCGGAGCAAATGCAGCGCGCGCTCCTCCATCGATTCGCCGAACCCGATCACCATCGTCGCGGTCGTGTTCATGCCGATACGGTGAGCGGTCTGCATGACATCCATCCAGTCGCGCCAGGAGCCCTTCAAACGGCTGATTTTGCGCCGGGTGCGGTCGTCGAGAATTTCCGCTCCGCCGCCGGGCAAGGAGTCCAAGCCGGCCGCGTGAATTTGGCGCAGCACTTCTTCCAGGGACAGGCCGTCCGAAACTTCCTTCATCTTCAAAATTTCCGCGGGGGAAAAGGAGTGCATCGTAATGTCCGGGAATCTGACTTTGATCGCCTTGAGCAGATCGGTGTAATAGCTGAACGGAAGGTTCGGGTTGGTACCGCCCTGCATCAAAATTTCAGTGCCGCCGACATCGATCGTCTCCTGGATCTTTTGAAAAATAACTTCATCCGGCAGCACATAGCCTTCCTCCGAGCCGACGCGGCGGTAAAAAGCACAGAAACGGCAGTACACGTCGCAAATGTTCGTGTAGTTGATATTGCGGCCGATCACGAAAGTCGCGATCGGTTCGGGATGCTTCCGCTCCATCAAAATGTTGGCGGCATGCCCCATTTTCTCCACTTCGTCCGATTCAAACAGCGTCACCGTGTCTTCAAGGTCGAGGCGTTCCCCTTGCAGCGCCTTGTCTAAAATTTTGTCTATCGCAGTCATATGTTTTGCTGCCTCCCTTGTATTCGCAAAAATGTTCACAACATTTCCAAAAAGTCCAATATGATCAATCGTACCATAATTACCCGCGGAAAATAACCCCTGTAACATTTCGTTTTCTCCACGAAAACAGCACCCGGTTTCCCGGGTGCTGTCCTAGCCAATAAGAATTTAACGCGGCTGCAGCGCCTGTTCAAGGTCGGCGATGAGGTCGCCGATATCCTCCAGACCGACGGAGAAGCGCAAGAGTCCGTCGGTGATGCCGCGTTCCTGCCGCACTTCCGCCGGCATGGACGCGTGCGACATCATGGCCGGGTAAGAAAGAATGCTTTCGACGGCGCCGAGGCTGACGGCCACCAGCGGCAGCTTGACCCGGCTAAGCACCTCTTTCGCCCGCTCGCCCGAGCCGACGTCGAACGAGACGACCGCGCCGTAGCCGGTCGATTGCCGCTCTTGAACTTCCCGGCCCGGATGCTCCGGCAGGCCGGGGTAGAACACGGCGGCGATATCCTCACGCCGGTTTAGCCAGTCGGCCAGCTTGCGGGCGCTGATCTCGCTGTGCGCCATCCGGGCGCCCAGCGTCTTCATGCCCCGCATCAGCAGCCAGGAATCCTGGGCGCCGAGCACGGTGCCGAGCCCGTTCTGGACATATTTCAGCCGGTCCGCGAGCTCTTTGGTCCGCGCGACGGCCAGCCCGGCCAGCACGTCGCTGTGCCCGCCGAGGAATTTCGTCGCACTGTGCAGCACGATGTCGACGCCGAGCTCGATCGGCCGCTGATAATACGGCGTCATGAACGTATTGTCGACGATGCTGAGCAGACCGTGCTCGCGGGCCCATGCCGCGATCAAGCCGATATCGGTAATTTTCAGCGTCGGATTGGACGGCGTCTCCATGTACACGCCTTTCGTGTTCGGCTTAAGCGCCGCCTTCACGGCATCCGGGTCCGTCATATCGACGAATGTCGTTTCGATATTCAGCCGGCTCAAAATATTGGTGAGCAGCCGGTATGTACCGCCGTAGACATCCTCCGTCACGATGAGATGATCGCCCGCCGAGAACAGCATGAAAGTCGTCGAGATCGCCGCCATGCCGCTGGCGAACGCGTATCCGCCCGCGCCGCCTTCCAAAACGGCGATATAATCCTCCAGCGCTTGCCGCGTCGGATTCCCCGACCGGCTGTAATCAAACTCCGGCGGATTGAAAATATCGTGATGATGAAATGTCGAAGCCTGATAGATCGGCGCGCTGGACGCTCCGGTCGCGGGGTCCAGTTCGCCGCCGAAATGAATCAGCTTGGTGTCGAATTGATGGTTGCCGCCGTTGCCCTTGCTCATTTCGCCTCTCCTCCTTCGACTTCAAGCCGCGCCGCCTCCAGCGCCTGGCCCAAATCCGCGATCAAATCGTCCGGATGCTCGATGCCGACCGAGAAGCGAAGCAGCCGATCATCAACCCCAATGGCTTCGCGGATGTCCGCCGGAATATCGGCATGTGTCTGCACGGCCGGATACGTCATCAGCGATTCCACGCCGCCCAGACTTTCGGCGAAAGCGATCAGCCGCAAATGCCGCAGCACCGGCTCAACGTACCGGGCGTCGGTAACTTTAAAGGAAAAGATCCCGGTGTTTCCGCTTGCCTGCTTCTTTTGGATTTCATGACCCGGATGGTCCGGCAGACCCGGATGGAACACCTCGGCGATTTGCGGATGCGAGAGCAAATATTCGGCAACGGCAAGCGCGTTGCTCTCATGCCGCTCCATCCGCAGTGCCAGAGTCTTCATGCCGCGCATAAGCTGATAGGAGTCGGAGGGGCTCAGCACCGCGCCGATCGAATTGTGCAGGAACCCGATCTCGCGGGACAATTCTTCCCCTTTGGTCACGATCAGGCCGGCCAGGACATCGTTGTGTCCGCCCAGATATTTCGATGCGCTGTGGACGACGATATCCGCGCCGAGTTCCAACGGACGCTGAAAATAAGGAGTCAGCAGCGTGTTGTCAACGACGGTGATCAACCCGTGCCGCTTGGCCCAGATGCTTACCGCTTCAAGATCGGTAATCATCATCAGCGGATTGGTCGGCGTTTCGATGAAGACCGCCTTCGTATTGACTTTACGCACCTGCTCCAGACTGTCCAGGTCATTCGTATCCACATAGGAAGCGGAAATTCCGAATCTGGACAAAATTTTCTCAAGCAGGCGGTAGGTCCCGCCGTACAAATCGAGCGATACGATGAGATGATCTCCCTGCGAGAACAGGCTGAATACCGTTTGCAGCGCAGCCATGCCGGAGCTGCACGCAAAGCCGGCATCCCCGCATTCAAGCCGGGCGGACGCCTCTTCAAGCACAGTCCGCGTCGGACTCTTGGTGCGGGCATAATCGAATCCGGTGCTCTGTCCGAGCCGCGGATGTCTAAACGCGGTCGCCTGGAAAATCGGGTAGTTTACGGCCCCCGTCACCGGCTCTTCAACCGAACCGATTTGCGCCAGTATGCTTTCCAAATGCCATTTCTTGTCTGCCACTACTTTCCCCTCCACATTTTTCGACTCTAGATTTGATAAATAAATTCGGCCATCTCGTCTATATCATAGGGTGTTTCTTGGTACACATAGTAATTCAGCCAATTGGAGAATAATAAGTTTGCATGCGATCTCCAGGTCGAAGCCGGGGTTTTGGTAGGATCGTCGTTCGGATAGTAATGGACCGGCAGGTCGATCTCAAGGCCTTTGGCGATATCGCGGTCATACTCCCATTTCAGGGAGCAAGGATCGTATTCCGAGTGACCGGTGACGAATATTTGCTTGCCGTCGCGCGACGCGACGAGATAAATGCCCGCTTCCTCCGACTCGGCCAAAATTTCCAGTTCGGGATTTCGTTCGATATCCTCTCTGGCCACATCCGTATGCCGGGAATGGGGAACTTGAAAGACATCGTCAAATCCTTGCAACAGCTTGACGTGCGGGTTGTTCACCACATGCGAGAACACGCCGAAGCATTTTTTGGAGAGCGGGATTTTGCGGACGCCATAGTGATAGTAAAGCCCCGCTTGGGAGGCCCAACAGATGTGCATCGTCGAGGTGACGTAGCTTTTGCTCCACTCGAAGATCTCCTTCAATTCTTCCCAATAATTGACCTCTTCGAATTCCAGCTGCTCGACCGGGGCGCCCGTCACGATCATGCCGTCGAAGCGGCGGCTCTTAATCTCGTCGAAGGTTTTATAGAACGTCTCCAAATGCTCTGCGGAAGTATTTTTGGAGGTATGGGACCGCGGGCGAAGCAGGACGATTTCCACCTGCAGCGGCGTATTGGCCAATAAGCGCAAAATTTGCGACTCCGTCGTTTCCTTGGTCGGCATCAGGTTCAGAATCGCGATTCTGAGCGGACGAATATCCTGGTGGTATGCCCGACTCTCATCCATGACGAAAATATTTTCGCCCGCAAGCACTTCTTTCGCCGGCAAATGATCCGGTACTTTAATCGGCATCAGGTTCACTCCTTTATTGACAATTGTGCTTTCGATTTTCATCCTGCTGAAAGCGGACATAAACAAGAAAAAGACCTTACTCACTTTAGAGAAAGGTCATCATTTATCCTGAATGCGCCTCTCTCATCTCTCAGAGGCCGTGAGCATACGGGTATGCCGCTCAACAGCTCTGCAAGAATTAGCACCGTGCGACGTATCGCCGGTTGCCGGGTATCATCGGGCTAGTCCCTCCACCTGCTCTTGATAAGAAAATCGACTTGATATTCAATTGTGTTGATTCAAATTTTAATTTGCTGTTTTCATTATACATGAAATTACTAAATTAACAAGCCGCCCTGCCCTTTTTGTCCCCAACTTTTTGGCTTGAAACTTTTGATGCCCCGGCGTTATACTAGACAAGTGTTTTAAGGCTTGTTTAATCATAAACCGATGGCAAAGAGGTGAATCCGCGAATGGAAGGCGACCCGAGTCCGCAGTCTGCCGTTTTGAAGCAACAACCGCATAGGAAACCGATCAGCAGGCGCCTTCGCGAGCAACGCGGGCACTTTCTTTTCCCGGTGTTTTCATAAACGCCTTTTTCTGCGTTCTCCAGGCCCTCCCGATCCTTTTCCTTATGCCAAGTCAAAAGAACCGACAACAGCATATCCGGCTGCTGGTTCGGCCGGAAAGGGAGAGTGAATCGTATGAAAATCCGTCATGTGGTCTCCGGCGTATTTACGCCGGTGGAAGATGTGGAGCTGGCAACTACGCCGCCGGAGGAAGGCTTTTATTGGATCGATGCCGGCGTCGATGATCTGGAGGAGCTGCAGCCGCTGTTCTCGCTGCACGATCTCGCGGTGGAGGACTGCCTCACCGAAGAAGAGCAGCGTCCAAAGATCGAAACGTACGAAAATCATTACTTTATTGTGGTCAACAGCATCCGCTATGACGATGAGGAAATATTCTTGCGGGCGCTGAATATTTTCTTGGGCCGGCATTATATCATTACGGTGACCAAACAAAAGATCAACGAGCTTCGGGCCGTCAAGCCGATCCTCTGGGAACAGGAGGTCAACGAGCCCGACCGGTTCCTTTATTATCTCATCGACCTGGTGGTCGACAATTATTTCATCGTCGGCGACCGGATCGAAGCGAAGATCGAGAAGCTCGAAGAGGATATTCTTATCCATACGAAGCGTTCGCATCTGAACGAAATTATCGGACTGCGAAGCGAAATTCTGTGGCTCAAAAAAGTGCTGGGTCCGCAAAAGGAAGTCATCAATGTATTAAATAAAAAGGATCTGCGCTTGATCGACGATCAACTGCAAAAATATTTCAGCGATATTTATGAGAACGCCGTGAAAATCTCGGAAAACTTCGATACGTTCCGCGAGCTGATCGGGAACTTGCGCGAAGCCTACCAAGCGGCCATCGCCAACCGGGCGAATGAAATCATGCGCGTGTTTACGGCGATTACGACGATTTTTATTCCGCTTACTCTAATCACCGGAATCTACGGTATGAATTTCGATAATATGCCCGAGCTGCATTGGAAATACAGTTATTATGTCGTCATCGGCATCATGATCGCGCTTGGCGCCGTGATGTATTATATATTCCGCAAACGCGACTGGATTTGAACACGGCAGCGCCGGTTACTCCGCAGCCCGTTAGTTAGGGCTTGAGGGCAGCCGGCGCTTTTGTCCGCTCTCTAGCAGTTATACCGCTTTCGGCGTGTTCTCCTTGTGGCGTCGGTACGAAATGCGCAGCAGACGGAGCTTCTCATAGAGCTGGTCCAATCCGCCCCGTTCGATTCTTTCCTGGTCATATACCCGCTGCAGCACCGGCTTCAGGAAGCTGTCGCCAAGCTCTTCGAATGCCTGCCATACCGCCTGCTGCTCGTCATCCGGCATTTCCGCGAGCTCCAAGCGGATCAAGGACTCCGTGACGTATCCTTCTTTTTCCAATACTTCCAGCCATTCGACCGCCTCCCGGCGTTCCAGCCCCGTCCGTTCGCAGAGCCCCTCCAGATTCAGCCCCTGGGCCAGCGCCTCTAGTATCTGGCGGCGCAGGCTGAATTTCACCATTTCCTGGCGCAGCTTCGCTTCTTTCTGTTTATACATCCAGGAGCGGAACACCTCCTCGTCGATTTCCCGCTCCACCCAATCCAGTGGGAACGGGCCCGGGCGTTCACCGCCGGGGCTTTGCGTCATTTCAAGCAGCTCGGCGCCGAATTCGCCGGCTTTCGCTTCCCCGAAGCCCGGAAGCTGCAGCAGCTCCTCGACCGATTGCGGCCGGAACACGCTGACCAGCCGCAGCAGCCGGTTGCTGGCAATCAGGTACGGGGCTTTGCGGGCGGAGGCCGCTTTCTTCCGGCGCCAGACGCAAAGCTCGTTATACAGAGCTTCATTCTCATGCAGCTCGCTGTAGCAAATCAGCTTCTGCGCCCCCATCCCTCGTCTTTGCAGTTCCTCCCGCTCGTCCCATATCCCTTCAACGACCGGGCGGTAGCCTTCGCTTAGTTTGACGACCAGGCGGTGTCGGTAGACATGCAGCATCTCCGACCAAGAGCAGCCCTCATACCAGATCGTTTCGCGCTCTCCTTCCCCGTCGTTTTCGTTCCAGCCCATGCGCCAAACGCCGTCCTCTTCGCCGATCCAGACCTGGGCGCTTCCGCATATCGCGCCGCTTTCCTTCCGCTCCAGGCTGTTCAAAAAAACCATCCGCATTAATTTCCCCTCCTTGAACGCTTTCAGTTACGACTGTTACAATCCAAAGAAAGACGCAAAAAAGCACCCCTCTTGAACATATCAAGAGAGGTGCTTCCCCTAGTCGTATACTGTTATTCCTAATCATACCATTTTTCCCGCGGCTGTCAATCATTATCCGATTCCCCGCGCTTTCCGTTTTCGGCTATAATGACAGAAGACGACAAGTATCCAAGGAGGCCTTTATATGACCGAACGCAATCATGAGCTAGACTTTTTGTCCGACAGCACGGAGAGTACTTCGACCCGATTCGTCACCTTTATCGGAGGTTCCCTCAAACGTTTCGATTTGGCGGTGACCACCACCAACCGTTTTTACGGGAAAAAGCTCGTGACCGATCTGCAATCCGGCCGAACGGCCATATTGGGTACCGACGATCTTGAGGAAGAAGGCTATCTGGAATCCGTATTCAACCTGAACGAAGAGGAAAGCGGCGAGCTTCGCACCTTTTTGATTCAGGTCGTCGGGGATGCCTACTTCACCGATTAGAGCTCGCGTTCGGTGCGCGGACCGAAGACAGCGAGCAGCAGGAAAGACATCAGGATCATTAGGCCGGCCCAAGCCCAGGCGGACGAAGTCTCGCCGGATTCCACCGCCATATAAATCGCCGTAGGCAGCGTCTGGGTTCGCCCGGGAATATTGCCGGCGATCATTAATGTGGCGCCGAATTCGCCGAGCGCCCGCGTAAAGGCGAGCACGAACGCGGTCATCAGGGTGCGCTGGGCAAGCGGTATCGCGATCCACCACAATACCTTCCACTCGGAAGCGCCCATCGACCTGGCGGCCGACAGCAAGTCCTTGTCGATGGACAGAAATCCCGCCTTGGCCGATTGATACGCCAGCGGAAAAGCGACGACGGCCGCGGACAACACGGCGGCTCCCCAGCTGAATACAATCGGCATCCCGGCCAGGGCTTCAAACAGCTTGCCGATCGGACTGCGGCGGCCAAACGCCACCAGCAGCAGGAAGCCTACCACCGTTGGGGGCAAAACCATGGGCAGCATAAATATCGTCTCCACAATCGTTTTGCCCCAAAATTTCTTACCGGACATGAGCCAGGCGATATAACCCGCAATCAGGAAAGCGATAATGCCCGCCAGCAGCGATACTTTCAAGGATAGACCGACAGGCGACCAAAAATCGCTCCGTTCCATGGCGCCTTACTCGGTAACGGTAAATCCGTGATTCACGAACACATCGCGAGCTTCGGCGGTTTGCAAATACTGCAGAAACTCGGCGGTTTCGTCGGAATGTTTGGTGGCTGCCACAATCCCTGCGGGATAAATGATCGGAGAGTGGCTCGCCTCATCGACCACAAGCGCCGTTTTCACTTTATCCGAAAGCTTCGCATCGCTCTCGTAGACAAATCCGGCGTCGGCGTTTCCGGACTCTACATAAGTCAGCACCTGGGTCACATCCTTAGCCAGCACCATTTTCGGCTGGAGAACATCCCATAATTGCTCGTTCTCGAGCGATTCCTTCGTATAGGTACCGGCCGGAACGACTTCCGGTTCTCCGACCGCGATTTGGGCGAAGCCGGCGTCTTTCAAGGCATCCATTGATTCGGGCACGGTTGCGGCATCGGACGGAACGATCAGGACCAGGCGATTGCGCAGCAAATCGATCTTGCTGTCCGCGGTGACGAAATTACCGTCGATCAGCGCGGTCATCTGTTTCTGTCCGGCGGAGAGGAACAGGTCGGCGGGAGCGCCTTGCTCAATTTGCTTTTGCAGGGTCCCCGACGCTCCGAAGTTCATCGTGAGCTTAACGTTCTCATGCTCTTTTTCATAAGCTGCGGTAATCTCCTCCAGACTGTCCTTGAGGCTTGCGGCAGCCGATATGGTTAGTTCAACCTGGCTTTGCGGATCTGTGTCCGCCTGCTGATTACCCGCGCCGCCGTTCTCGGCTACGGCATTATTGGCAGCGTTAGCGGCGGCATTATCGGCGGCGTTGGTCGCCGCATTATCGGCAGCGCTGCCGCAGGCCGACAATGCGACGGCCAGCAATAGCAGCATCGGCAGGAATCTGCTGCGGTTCAAAAACTTTTGCATAATTTTCATATACCCACTCCCAATATGTAATAATTTTCTTTTCTTATTCTATTATATTTAGATATATTTGAATATAACTAATTATAATTAGACATAAATTTGTCATGTGGAGGCTCATTATGAACGAAATCTCCTATACCACCGAGGAAGTCGCCAAGTTGTTGAAGGTATCCAAATTAACCGTATACGATCTTATTAAAAAAGGTAAGCTTCCCGCCTACCGGGTAGGGAAACAAATGCGCGTGGACGCTGGTGACCTGGAACAGTATAAAAAGCAGGCCAAAAGCGGAGCGGCCGTTACCCCCGTCCCACAGCCCGCTGAACCGGCTTCAGCGGTGACCTCATCGGATTCCCGCAAGGATGAATCTCCCTTTGGCGCAGCCTCATCCGGCCATTCCCGCCTGCCCGGAACGCTGGTGATTACCGGTCAGGATTTCAGCCTGGACCTGCTGGCCAAACATCTTGAACGCGAGAATCCGGGTTTGCGCCCCTTGCGCTCGCATGACGGAAGCCTGGACAGTCTCGTGTCCATGTACCGCGGACAAAGCGATATCGTCAGCACCCACCTGCTGGACGGAAGCACCGGAGAGTACAATATTCCCTATATCAACAAAATCTTGACCGGCCATTCCTACATTGTGGTCAATTTGCTTCAGCGCAATGCCGGATTATACGTTCCCATGGGAAACCCGAAGCAGTTGAAGACCTGGGCCGATCTGGGCCGCCCCGGCGTCAAGCTGATCAACCGCGAGATCGGCTCCGGGGCCCGGGTGCTGCTCGACGAGCAATTGCGGCTTTCCGGCATTCGCCGTTATGGGCTCAAGGGATACGAAGATATTGAAACGAGCCATCTCGCCGTAGCCGGAAAAGTCGCGTCCGGCCAGGCCGACGTCGGGGTAGGCATCGAGCATGCGGTATCGCTGGTTAGCACCGTCGAATTCATTCCTCTGATTCAAGAGAGATACGATCTGGTTATGTTGAAGTCGGAAAGAAACAACGTTTGGATCCGGCAGCTCATGCAAACGCTGCAATCCCCCGAATTCCGGCAGGAGCTTGCTGCAATTCAGGGTTACGATCTGTCGCTGACCGGGAAAATCCTGTACGATACCGAAGGGGAGTCATCCGTATTCTTTGAAGCGGATTAAAGGATATCCCCATGGACATGATGAATTCGCAAAAAAAAGCAGCGGACCCGCTTGCCTAGCGGGCCTGCTGCTTTTTGCATTTGTTCATAATTGCCGCGGGAAGAGCATACACAATAATGCGTCAGGAACTTGAATGGGAGGTTGATTCATGGACAACAATAAGTTTTCCCAAGGTGCCGCGGAGCAGGGGCCATCTCAGGATGAGGCGCAAAATGAACGCATCCCCGGTCCGACCCCGGCACAATGGGCGGCGATCGATCTGCCGGGCGCCCTTCATTCGCAACCGTCGGAGAACGGGGTCCCGTGCTGGAGCAGGATAATATTTTGCATGAAACACTCGAAACTTTTGTACACAGCAAAATTATCGAAAGACCCGTGCATGTAAAAGGTTACGGTGCGTTCGGGTACTTTGAGACCGTGAATTCCATGGCGCGATATACGAAGCTATGCTTTGTTCAGCATCCCGGACAACGGGTCCCCGTCACCGTGAGGTTTTCTCTTGCCGTCAGCAATAAAGGCACCCCGGATACGTCGCGCAATGTACGGGGATTTTCCACGAAGTTCTACACGGAATAAGGAATTTTTGATCTGCTCTGCAATCATATCCCCGTCTTTTCCGTCAGGGACGCGATAGTATCCTTTGCATCCGGTCGGACGGCTGGTATTGAACCGCAATCCGGATAATTATATGGAACAGGTCGAGAAAATCGCCTTCTCCCCTTCCAATCTTCTTGACGGCGCGGAGTCATCGGACGATAAAATGCTGCAAGGGCGCGCAAATATTTATTGGGATTCGCAGCGCCGCCGGCTCGGGCCCGATTTCCGCAAAATTCCGATCAACCATCAGGAAAACTGGTCGCCCGGTTTGCTGCAGACCAGCGGCGAAGGCAGATACGTAGCCGGTCATCTCGTCAGATCCGACCTGCCCAAATCCGATAATTTCGCCCAAGCGGGTCAATATTATCGCGGTCTGTCCCCCGTGCAGCAGGAACACCTGGTCGATAATCTAGCGGCCGATCTTGCCGGCATATCGCCTGCCACGCAAAGCACGGTGCTAAGCTATCTGCATAATGCCTCGCCGGAATTGGGCGCCGGGGTTGCCCGCCGACTTCAACAGCAAAAGAAGGGTTAGACGGACTGGGACTAGCCGAGGAGCTTGACTAGCCCCCCGAACTCCAGCTCATCAAATTTTCTGGCCGCTTCCTCGCGCCGCAAATTCCAACCGCACTGCTCCAGCTCGCATTCCACGGGGACATCGAGCCGGATACGGGCCAAATCTCTGGAAAGATGCAGCATCTCGAGATTATCCTCTATTTTTTTGCGGACGCCTTGGGGAAGCTGATCCAGGCTTTCAAGGCAGCCCTCGATGGATTTGTATTCGCTGATCAGTTTAAGGGCCGTCTTTTCGCCGATCCCTTTGACACCGGGATAATTATCCGCCGTATCTCCCATAAACGCCTTCAGATCGATGACCTGAACCGGCGTCAGCTGCTTACTGGCAAAGAGCGTGTCCAAATCGTATAGGGTGTAATTGGACCGCCCTTTATTCATAATTATTACTTTCACGTTCTCGGTGATTAACTGAAGCATGTCATGGTCTCCAGTTAGAATCAAAACCTCGGAGTTTGCCTGGAGTCTATTGGACAGGGTGCCGATACAATCATCCGCTTCATAACCCGCCAAACCGATATTGGGCACCCCCATCGCTTCCACCACCTCTTTAACCAAGCCGAATTGCGGCTGAAGTTCAAGCGGAGCTTCGGCGCGGTTTTGCTTGTACTGGCTGTAGGTTTCGGTACGAAACGTACTGCTGCCCATATCC
Source organism: Paenibacillus haidiansis (assembly GCF_036553665.1). Lineage (NCBI taxonomy): Bacteria > Bacillati > Bacillota > Bacilli > Caryophanales > Paenibacillaceae > Paenibacillus > Paenibacillus haidiansis. The sequence goes on from NZ_JAZHPZ010000006.1 coordinate 72,611, forward strand.
CAGCAGCAAACGACATGCGTCGGATTAAAGGTATTTATCGCATCAAAGAAGTATTGGATAAACCCGTAAACGGCATTGGTAGGCACTCCGGTGCTGGTCTTGCGGATATACCCCGAATACGAGGTCGCGTAAAACGCTCTGAAAAGCAAGGCCATCCCGTCCACTAACATCACTTTTTTATTTGTTGTTTCCAAATCGATCTCCCCAATTCAAATTCAAAATCTATTTGCCGCTTCCCCACACTTGGTCATACGTCTCTTCCTTAAAGCCTACGGTAATCTTGTTCCCGTCCGTTACGAGCGGGCGCTTGATCAACATCCCGTTTCCGGAGAGCAGCCCGATTTGTTCCCCCCGGGACATGCCCGGCAATTTGTCCTTTAGCCCCATCTCTTTATACACTTCACCGCTCGTATTAAAAAACTTCTTCAGTTCAAGCCCGCTGAGCTCCACCATTTCGGCAAGCTCGGCCGGGCCGGGCGGCGTTTCCTTAATGTTGCGCAAATCAAGCCGGTGCCCCCGGCCTTCGAGATATTTGATGGCCTTGCGGCAGGTGCCGCAGGGCGGATAATGATATACGATCAGCTCGCTCATCGATCGTTCTCCTTCCTGGTAGTTATTATCGCCCGCTTTGCAGCCTGAGCCTGAGCGATTCCATATCCTGCGGAAGCGGGGACCGAAACAGCAAGTCTTGTCCCGTCAAAGGATGGCGGAAGCCCAGCTCCGCGGCATGCAAAGCCTGACGGCCGATAGCCGCGTCAAGCCCCAGGGCCGTCATTCCCGGTCTGTCCGGTTCCGGAGACTCCTGCCGTGTGTACAGCTTGTCCCCGATCAGCGGATGGCCGATCGAAGTCATATGAACCCGGATCTGATGCGTCCGGCCTGTCGCAAGCCGCAGTTCGACCAGAGAGCCGAGGCCGTAACATTCGGCGACCTTGTAATAGGTCAGCGCGGGGTAGCCGGTCTCCGTGACGATGCGCTTATGCGGCTCCAGCGGATCACGGTCGATCGGCCCGTCGATCCGTCCGTCCCGGGGCTCCGGACAGCCGTGCACAAGCGCCGCATATTTCTTCGTCACTTCGCCCGCGATCAGCTGCTCGGAAATATGCTGGTGGATATACGCGTTTTTCGCGATGGCGATAAGGCCGCTCGTCTCCTGATCCAGCCGGTGCACCGGGCGGAAACGGAACTCCTCTCCCTTTTCCTGCCAGTAATGCACCACCCCGTTCGCCAGCGTCCCCGTATAATGGCCGTGCGTCGGATGGACGATCATGCCCGGAGCTTTGTTTACAATAAGTAAAGCTTCGTCCTCATACACGATATCAAAAGGAAGCGGCTCCGGCAAAATATCCTCGGAAGTTTCCGTCTCCAGCGAAATGGAGACAAGATCCCCCGTTTTCACCGGAACGCTGATAAACACCCGTTCCCCGTTCAGCATGACGCCGCGCTCCGTGAGCTTGATACGCGACAGCAGCTTCCGGGACACGCCCAGTTTGTGCTGCAGCACGGTTTTCAGCAGCCATCCCTCTTCTTGCTCTGTTACCGTATAGCAAATCGGATTATAATAATCGGTCATGATTTATTACGAAACACCTTCCTGCTGCGTATATACTCCACATCCGGCGTGTTCTGGCGCACATTGGCCGTCCGCGCGGCGGCGAAGAAGAAGTCGGACAGACGGTTCAAATATTTGATGGCCTCCCAGTTCACATCGGCTTTCCGGCTTAAAGTTACCGCCCTGCGTTCCGCCCGGCGGCAAACCGTCCGGCATACGTGCAAGGCCGAGGAGAGCGCGGTGCCGCCCGGCAAAATAAACTTTTCGATCACCGGGTTCTCGGCTTGATACCGGTCAATCCAGGATTCCAGGCGCTCCGCCGGTTCGGAGCCGACTTTAAAGCTGCCTTCGTTCCCTCTGACAAACGCCAGATCCGAGCCGCAATCGAACAATTCCTGCTGAATTTGCTCCAAGTCCGCCTTCAAATCGGCAAAAAGTGTATCATCCGCGTAACTCATGGCCAGGCCGACGAAACTGTTAAGCTCGTCTATCGTTCCGTACGCTTCAACCCGCTCGTCATCTTTATGGACTCTTCCGCCAATTACCGATGTTTGCCCCTGGTCTCCGGTCCTTGTATATATAGCCATAGGCTTAAGCCCCCTTTATTTTTTCTTCAAATATACCATAGATTCAAAAAAAGAAGACCCTGATGGATCTTCTTTGAAATTCCTTTATTTGCCCTTCTGGCTCATTCTCATAAATTCATTTATTTTCAAATCCAGCAAACTGCTGATTTCGATAACGATATCCGAAGTAAACGAATTTTCCTGCTGGAATATTCGCTCCATTTTACTGCGAAGCAAATGAATTTCATCCTCCAAAGAAAGACCATGACCTTGTGGTGAAGTCTTCTGACTGTTATCGTCTACCCATTGGTTATATGCATTGCCTTCAGCAATCACAATTCCGGCCGTCTCGTAAGGCAAATTGTATTCACCACAACCCAAAAGTAATCCCTCCCTGAGAAATAGAGCCTCTTCCGAAATCCAATTATACCATGCGAATAGGACAGTGTTCAATTAGAATATGAAAGAAATGTTAATTAGCCCCATTAGCCCCTTTTCCCGGGTGCAGGAATTTCTCTTGGTATTTAGCCTTGCTTCACTTTATGGATGAATTCTCCCATCCGATGCAGCGCTTCGCTGATCTGGCTGACGCTCGTTGCATAGGAACAGCGGAGGAAGCCTTCCCCGCCCGCGCCGAACACGTTGCCGGGAACCGCGGCTACCTTGGCTTCCAGCAGCAAACCGGTGGCAAACTCCTCGGAGGTAAGGCCGGTCGATTCAATGCTCGGGAAGGCGTAAAATGCGCCCTGCGGCTCATGGCAGTCGAGGCCGATATCCCGCAGTCCCTGAACGATCAATCTTCTGCGCTGATTGTAAGACTCAACCATGTGGTCCTTCTCCTCCAAGCCGTTCTTCAGCGCTTCCAGCGCCGCTACCTGGCCCATCACCGGAGCGCACATCACCGTATATTGGTGGATCTTCAGCATCGCATAGATAAGATCCGGGTGGCCGCAGGCGTAACCCATGCGCCAGCCAGTCATGGCAAATGCTTTGGAGAAGCCGTTGACCAGGATGGTCCGGTCTTTCATTCCGGGAATGGAGGCGAAGCTGACATGCTTCTCTCCATAGGTCAATTCGGAATAAATTTCATCGGAGATGACGATGAGGTCGTGCTCTTCGACGATTTTGGCGATCGGGAGCCAATCCTCGTAGCTCATAATCCCGCCGGTCGGATTGCTCGGGTAATTCAGGATCAGCACCTTGGATTTCGGCGTAATTTTGGCCTTAAGCCGCTCCGGCTTCAATTTGAAATTGTCCTGGGCGAAAGTCTCGATTTCCACCGGCACGCCCCCGCCGATTTCGGTGATCGGCGAATAGGAAATGTAGCACGGCGCGGGCACCAGGATTTCGTCTCCCGGTACGATCAGCGCCCGCAAAGCGAGATCGATGGCCTCGCTCGCACCCACGGTCACAAGGACTTCATCCTTGGGGTTATATTTGACTTCATAGCTGTTGTATAAGTATTCCGCGATCGCTTCGCGCAGCTCCGGCGTCCCGGAATTGCTCGTATAGCTGGTAAACCCGCGCTCCAGCGAGTATACGCAAGCCTCACGCACATGCCACGGAGTGATGAAATCCGGCTCCCCGACCCCCAGCGTAATAATATCTTTGTTGCCGCTGGCAAGATCGAAAAAGCGTCTTATACCCGAGGGCTGAATTTCCCGAACCCGCGGCGCCAGATAAGAAGTCATCGAACTGACTGTCTGCTGTGCCTGTCCTTGTGAATTTACGCTCATAACATTACTTCCTTTACGGAGAAATCATCAGGCGGCGATCCTCTTCGGGATCTTCAAAAATGATGCCGTCTTGTTTATATTTTTTAAGGATAAAGTGCGTTTTCGTCGAAAGTACGGATTCCAGCGGAGACAGCTTGTCGGAAACGAAGCTCGCCACTTCTTTCAGGTTTCGCCCTTCCACCTCGACCAGGAGGTCGTACGCGCCGGACATCAGATACACGGACATGACCTGCGGGAATAAATAAATTCGTTCGGCAATCGCTTCAAAGCCTCTCCCGCGTTCCGGCGTGATTTGCACTTCGATCAGGGCGGTCACTTTCTCGTCATCGAGCTTGCTGGAATTGACCACGGTCGCATATTTCACGATGACATGATCCGCTTCCAGCTCCGCGATGGCTTCGGTGACTTCTTCCGCGGAAACGCCCAGCAAGGTTGCCAGCAATTTCGCATCCCGGCGGGCATCCTCTCTCAGGAGATCCAGCACTTTCAGCTTCAGTTCGCTCAATTGTTTCATGCTTCATCCTCCAGCCCCGCTTCCGCCGGGCCGACAAGCCGGCGCCGGCGGAAACTAAATTTATATTTATATTACATGAAATTGCCCATCCTGCAAAGAAAAACGTCCGCTCCATGGAAGATTTCCGGGAAGCGGACGCTTGTCGATCTTGAAGCAGCCGAGGAACGGCAAGCCTAAGAGTAATACGGATTGTCGACGTTCGATGGGTGGTATGCGACGTTGGATTGATGCTGGTATGGGCTTGGGTTTTGGCTTGGATTCGGGCTTTGCCGGGCAGAATGCTGCTGCATGATTTGATGTACCTTTTGATGCGTTTTCTCGGCTTCCTGGAGATGTTTGTTCAACTCCTGGCGGGAAGCGCCGGCTGGAGCGGAATAAATGCGGTTCTGCTCCAAAAGCATATAAAGGTCGCCCTGCATGCGCAGCGTGCTGTCCGTCAGCTCCGCGAAAGTTCTTCTGATAGCCGGGCACGACGATTCCGTAGTGGCGGTGGCGTATTCTCTGACGATGCGTCTCAAATCGGCCAGGATGATTTTGAACAGTTCATCTTGGGGGATCATTTCCGAAGCGGTTTGTACATTCACGGCGATTTTTCCTCCTGTATTCTATGTTGTGTTGTGCTGGCCAATTGACGTTAAGACTGCGCCGGAGCCAATTGCTGGTGCTGCTTCAGGGCGTCTACCAGCATGTGCATATGCTGCTCGTGCACTCTCAAGTGATCCGAGATCGCGCCCGCAAGTTGGGCGTTGGTGCATACCGCCGACGCGGCCGCGCACATTCTGATCATCATGTCCTCATTGGCGACGGAATCCGCGATATAATTCACTTCTTTGCCGGATAAAGGCTTCATTTGCCCGTAGTTCATGAGCTTTCCCTCCTGGTGGATTGATACATACATTAGGTACATTCATTGGTACATTCAGGCATATTATGTCCAGGTCGGACATTTTTATCATGACTGCGATGGTTATACTTGTGTCATCCGGGTGAATATTGGATTAGGCGAGAAAAAAGGAGGAACCTCCGATGAAATTGCACTCGGGCAACTTTTTCTGGCGGCGGATGGCGGAGGAAATTCCGCGTTACCCCGTCCTGAACCGTAATATTTCCTGCGACTGCCTGGTCATCGGCGGCGGCATCAGCGGCGCGATTTGCGCGCATTTGCTCAGTATGCGGGGAACAAAAACCGTACTGGCCGAGAAGCATGAAATCGCCTCGGGCAGTACTTTGGCGAATACCGGAATCTTGCAGTATACCAACGACAAAACGTTGACCTCATTTATCGACACCTTTGGAGAAGATCGGGCGGTTCATTTTTACCGGCTTTGCCGGGACGCGCTGACGCATCTGAAAGAACTCGGCCGAAGCCTTGATGCCGAAGTGTCTCTTCAGGAAAGGAACAGCCTGTATTTAGCCAGTTCGGACGACGATGCCGCCATGCTAAGAACGGAATATGAGAATTTGCAAAAATACGGATTCCAAGTGGAATGGTGGGAGGAAAAGGAGATCGGGAGCCGCTTCCCTTTCCGGAGGCCGGCCGCCATTTACACACAGGGAGACGCGGAGATCAACCCTTACGCATTCGTTCATCATCTTATCGGTCAAGCGGCAGTCGGAAGCAGCAATTTGCAGGTCTACGAACATACTCCCGTCACTGGCTGGGAATTCCGGGAAGACGGGGTAATCTGCCGGTCAGGCGGCTATAGCATTAAGGCAAGGCATGTCATTTTCGCCACCGGTTATGAGACCCAAGCACTGAAAAGAGAACCCGGCGCATACTTAACGAGCACCTATGCCATCGTCACCGAGCCCGAAAAAGATTTCGGCGATTGGTATGAACGCTGTATGATCTGGGAAACCGCCAGACCTTATTTATATTTGCGAACAACCCCGGACGGCCGGATCATGGCGGGCGGCATGGATGAGCCGCTGGCCGGCGTGGGCCTCAGGGAAGGCCGGGAAATTCAAAAGAGCCGGGATTTGCTGAACCGGATACAAGAAATGTTTCCGGCCAAGAAGGGGCTCATGGCCGCCTATTCCTGGGGGGCGGTATTCGGACAAACCCGCGACGGCCTGCCTTATATCGGCACCCATCCGGATTATCCCCACTGCTTCTTTCTGGAAGGTTACGGCGGGAACGGAACCGTGTGCAGTATGCTGGCGGCGGAGATGATCGCCGACGTGCTGTCCGGCACCCCCCGCGACGACATGAACCTTTTCGCGCTTACCCGGACGACCAAGCCGTCTCCAGTGAACTAAACGTGGTGAAACACCTTTTTTCAGGCGGTATCCGCCGCGGTTTTCAGCAGCTTCCGAATCGCGATCCAGCTTAACACCGGCGTCGCCCCAAGGCCCAGCATCAGCCAGGTCACCGTCGTCATCCGCGGAGCCCAGGCGAAGACGAGGATGAATAACAACGTGCCGAGGAGACGTCCGATCATCATGCTGAGCTCTCTTAGCACGATCAATTCCACCCGGTTCTCGACGCTGTCGTTCGATTTGCCGATCAGGTCGAATACCGACGCGATGATCGGGAGCAAATACAGCGGCATAAACAGCGATGTGCCGATCCCGAACAGCATCAATGTAAAATAATTGACCTTCCACAGAAGAGGAACGATCACTACGGCGATGAGTACGGCGCCGATCAGCATGCCTGCGTGGCGGTATTTGATGCGAAACCATTTCCCCGCCGCCCAGAAGCTGACCAACGAAACGAGAGAAGTGACGAACGAATACTGACCGACCTTCCATTCGGCCGACGTGCTGATAAAGACGAGCAAATTGATAAGGAACGCAAACACGCCCTCCCTCAGCCCATGCGCCGCCGAGGCCGGTACGGCCTGCCGCCAGGGGCTGCCATTGCGCAGTTGCCGCAAGGGTTCAAGCCAGTGGTACGGGCCGCCGCGGTTTCTTTTTTTCAGGAAAAAGCTTAGTACGATGCCTACGCCATACACAATCAGCGAGATCGTAAAGATGACCCGGTATCCCCGGTCGCCTTTCAGCACGGAAATGACCCAGCCGGAGGTCCAAGGGCCCAGAATGCCGATCACCGAGCCAAGGATGCCGATCCAGCCGTTGAATAAATCCCGGTTGCCGACGTCCGTCACTTCAAAAAAGACGACATTGAAGGCAAGCCAGAACAGGCCGGAGCCGATGCCGAACAAAAATCCGAGCGGCCAGATATAATCGACCGTATGGGGACCCGCCCACAGCACCAGCAGATAGAATAAGCCGGAAATGATGATCCCGAGGCGCAGAAAAATCATTTTATCCCGCTCTTTCACCCATTTGCCGGCAATGTAGAACGCCAGACCGAGCGCAAGCTGCTGACTGAACGTAAACCAGCCGATCATCGTAAAGTCTTGTCTGGTCTTCCATAAATAGACGTTCAGAAACGTTCCCGACAGCGCACCCGCCAGCACGAACAGGCCGTTGACGGCGAGAAGCAGTCTGGACTGGCCGTTAAGAGAACTTTTCATGCCATTAAACTCCTCCAACATTCGGTGTACTTTGTAAGATGCCCAATCTGAAGGGAAGCATGAGATGTCTCGTAAATTTGAAACTATGTAAAAAAATACCTCGCCGTTTGGCGAGGCAGGACATGCTCCGACTCCGTTCGGAAAAAATCCAGGGAGCACTTCTTCATATTACATTTACGCTTGAATTAACTTTCGCTTACCGTACGGATCAGCGCGTTCCGGTCGTCCTCCGACAAGAACCGGCCTACATGGAAGCAGGCGCTGCAAACATAAACATTTAGCTTCGCCGACGTTTTAACTAAAGGCTCCCGAAGGCCTCCGGGCGAGGCCGGCTTAAATTCCGCCCCCAGCGTCTCCGTACCCGCAAATATCATGTATTCCCGGCAATGCGGACATTCGGGCACTTCATCCTGCCGGTCGAGAACCTTCTCGACGCCGGACTCGTAAGCCAGGAGGTCCCCGCCGTCCGCGGCGAAAGCCTCCACCCGCCGGATCGCGTTCAGATGGCTCTCATCATGCTCGCCCCATAGGCTGAGATCGTCGTCCTCCTCCTGGGTTTCTTCTTCTTCTTCGAGCTCCTCTTCCGAACCGAGGGCAATATTTAACGTGCGGTAGCCTTTCAGCTCATTGTGGCAATACGGGCATTCCTCTTCGGGGCCCAGCTCCTCATCCCACACGATTTCCGTTTGACACCAAGGGCAGATCGTCGTTTCCATTTCCAGCCCATCCTTCCTTAAATTAATTCATCAGCCATTTTTCCATAGAAAGACGATTCCGGCAACCAAGAACAGCATCGCCGCGATAAACAAAACTCTGGCCAGGTTTTTCAACATGCCCTACTCCTCCTAAGCAATACAGGCTCCGATCACATATGACACCGAAATCGAAACGGCCATGGCGATAAAGCCTACGGCGACGTTTCCTTCCGCAATCTCCTTGTCGATATGAAAAACCGGGGTCAAAAACTCAAACAGAATATAGGCCAAAAACAAGATGAACGCCCCGACTAGCGACCATACCATAAATTCATAGATGGAGGAGCGGGCGGTGGCAAACCGCAAAATATTGCACAGGCCGAAGATTTTCCCGCCCGTGGCCAGCGACACCGCCAGATTTCCCGACTTGATCTCATGCCAGCAGCGGTACCTTGTCACCAGCTCAAAGCAGGAGAGGAACACTATCAGTTCCAGCACCGCCACAGAAAAATAACCGGCCATCAGCCCGATCGGCTGTTCCAGCAAGGGATCAATGGTTCCTTCCAAAACGCTCTCCTCCCGTTACTTCAATTCGGCTACCGTCACGCCGGTGCCGCCTTCGCCGTAATTCCCGAGTCGATAACTCTTTATATGCTTGTGCTTGCGCAAATAATCCGAGATCCCGCTGCGTAAAATACCTGTCCCCTTGCCGTGAATAATGTAAATCTGCCCCAGATTGGCAAGGTAGGCCTCGTCGATAAAGCGGTCGACCTCGATCAGCGCTTCCTCCAGATTGGCCCCCCGCAAATCGAGCTCGCTGCGGACGTTCTCGTCCCTCGTGCGCTTGACGTTCGGCGCGGTCCGCTGCGCCGGCTTTGCGGCGGGAGGCGAGCCGATCAGCTCCAGATCGTCCAGCGATACCTTCATCTTCATGATGCCCAGCTGTACGAGCGCTTCTTTGCCGGCCAGTTCCACCACATGGCCCTTCTGATTGAGGCTGTAGACCATTACCTCGTCCCCCGGACCGATCTGCCGCGGCGGTTTGCCGGCTTTGCGGCCGGACGTCTTTTTGCGCTGCTGCGGCTCCGCTTCTTCCAGCCGCTTGCGGGCCTCGATCAGCTTGTGCTCCTTAACCGCGGCGCCTTCCTCCAGCGCCAGCTTGCGCAGATCCTCGATGATCTTCTCAGCTTCTGCACGGGCCTTGGCGATGATGGCTCTGGCTTCTTCCTCGGCTTTCTCCAGCCTGCGGTCCCTTTGCTGCTCCAGCTTCTCCAATTCGGCCGCATGACGGGCGCGCAAGGCCTCAAGCTCCCTGCGCAGCTTCTCCGCATTCTCCCGCTCCTGCTCGGCGACATTCCGGTTCTCTTCCAGCGACGCGATCATGTGCTCCACCCGCTGATCCTCTTCCGTCACCTCGCCGCGGGCATATTCCAGAATCGGCCCGGGCAGACCGAGCCGCTCGGCGATCGCAAACGCGTTGCTTCGGCCGGGAACCCCGACGAGCAGCCGGTAAGTCGGGCTCAACGTATTTACGTCAAACTCCATACTTGCGTTAATGACGCCCTTGCGTTCATAGGCGTAGGCTTTCAGCTCGCTGTAATGCGTCGTCGCCACCATCCGGCAGCCTTGGGAGTGAATATGCTCCAGGATCGCAATCGCCAGAGCAGACCCTTCCGCCGGGTCCGTGCCCGCACCCACCTCATCCAGCAGAACAAGGCTTTTCGACGTCATTTGTTTCAGGATGGAGATGATATTGGTCATATGGCTGGAAAATGTACTGAGGCTCTGCTCGATGCTCTGCTCGTCCCCGATATCGGCATAAATGGCGTCATAAACGCATAACTGGCTGCCTTCCTCCGCCGGTACGAACAGACCGGACATCGCCATCAGGCTGAGGAGACCGATCGTCTTCAGCGTCACCGTCTTCCCGCCGGTGTTCGGACCGGTAACAATAATCGTCGAATACTGGTTGCCGAGCTCCACGTCGATCGGGACCACCTTGTCCGCCGGAATCAGCGGATGGCGCCCCCGTTTGAGCTTCATAAATCCGCGGTCGTTCATCCGCGGCAAGGTCGCCTTCATCTCCCGGGCCAGACGGGCTTTCGCGAAGAGAAAATCGAGCTGGGCCAATACATCGCAGTCATACAGCAGCAGTTCGTTCTGTTCGCCGACTTGGGCGGTGAGCTTCTGCAGAATTACCTCGATCTCCCGCTCTTCGCGCAGCCGGGTCTCCCTCAGCTTATTATTCATCGCCACGATCGATTCCGGCTCAATAAACAGCGTGGCGCCGGACCCGGACTGGTCATGCACGATCCCGCCGAAGTGGGATCTGTATTCCGCTTTGACCGGAATGACGAACCGGTCGCCGCGGATCGTGATCAGCTGGTCCTGCAGCATCTTTGCCACGCTGGAGGAACGGATCATCGACTCCAGCTTCTCGCGGATGCGCACCTCGCCGCCGCGCAGCTCGCGGCGGATTTGCGCCAGCTCGGCACTGGCGGAGTCCAGCACCTCGGCGCTCTCGTCGATGCAGCGCTTGATCGCCTCCTCCAGCGGCTTCTGCTCGCTAAGCGAGTCGCTTAGCGTAAACAGCAGCGGGACCGGATGGTCCTCATGCAGCGCGGACACAAAGCGCTTGATCCGGCGCGCCCCCTCCAGCGTGGTGGCGACGCCGAGCAATTCATGCGGATTCAGCGTTCCGCCGATCCGGGCCCGTTTGACCGCCGGAGTGATGTCGACGATACCGCCGAGCGAAGGGTAGCCTTTCAACCTGTCGACGGTGAAGGCCTCCTCCGTTCCCTGCAGCATAAGCTTTACGTCCTCCAGTCCGGTGACGGGCGATAACGCTTCGGCCTGCGCTTTCCCCAGCGGGGTCTGCGTATATTTAGTCAGTTGGTCTATAATTTTCTGGTATTCCATTGTTTTTAAAATTTTTACGTCCAAGTACGTTCACGACTCCCCTCGGGCTATGCTTACATTATAACGAAACCGTTCACTTTTCGCCATTTTGGACCGCCGCACATAAAAGCGGCCGTTCGGGAACAAGATAAGTATGGATTATCACACGAATTCATGCAAAAGGAGGCCATATGCCATGCGTTTTCTGGGACATGTAGTACGTTTTATTGTCTCAGCCCTGGTATTGCTCGTTGTCGGCTGGCTCGTTCCCCAATTCAGCGTCGGCGGCTTCTGGAGCGCCTTGATGCTCGCCCTGGTCATCGCCCTGCTGGGCTGGGCCATCGAAGGCATTTTCGGCAAAAGGGTCACGCCATTCGGACGCGGTATCGTCGGATTTATCGCCAGCGCTCTGGTGATCTGGGTAGCTCAGTTTATCGTTTCCGGGGTTTCCGTCTCCATGATCGGAGCTTTGCTGGCCGCATTGGTCATCGGGATTATCGACCTGTTCATTCCGGTATCCACCCCGTTCGAATCGGCGAAGGATTAACCCGCTGCAAAATTCAAACCCAAACCCCTGCTGGCATAGTATAACTTCGTCCGTATCCGTCCGGAGTCGATCGCCGGGCGGATATTTTTGTAAGATCTGTCTTTTCACGATATAATAATTTTGGGAATTGCCATAAAAATCTTAATGATGCGAGGGATATCGTGAAAAAGACAGTTGCATTTTTAACATTCTTCCTCTTACTACTCGCTTTGACGGCTTGCGGAAACAAATCCGGTTCGGCAGGCGGCACTCAAACGGATCTGGCGCCGGAAGCGGAATTGGTCATCGAAGCGACGAATTATCAATTCGATCAAGCCGAATATCATTTGCAAAAAGACGTGCCCGTCAAAATCACGTTCAAAAGCGCGGAAGGAAACCACGGAATGCTAGTTCCGGGTTTGAAATTGCAGCTCGACGGCAAGAACGATTCCGCCGTCATCCTCCCCAAGGAAGCGGGGGAATATGAGCTGGCCTGCTCGATTATGTGCGGCAGCGGACACGGCACCATGATTTCAAAGATTATCGTAGAGTAGTCGGCCCGCAAACGAAGCCCCCGGCGTTATACCGCCGGGGGCTTCGTGCCGTTAAATGAAAGGTTTCCCATTAAACTAAAGCTAGCTCTGATCCTGCTCGATCAGCTCAATCCATTCATTATATTCGGTCTGCAGCTTGGCATAATCGTCTTGAAGACGCCGGTATTCTTCTTCCCGCTCCTGCACTTTCTCCCGCTCCACTTCACGCTCCGCCTGAAGCAGACGGAATTCGTGGGAGACGATCTCAAAACTCTCGGAAATTTGCCGCAATTCCTCGGCCAGGGCGTTCTTCTCCTGTTCCAAATCGCGATAACCGGCGGACATATTCACGACGCGTTCCCCTTCGGCGGCGCATTCCTCCTGCCATTCCGCGATTTGGCGCTGCAGCTCGGCTTCCGTTTCGCGCCAGGAAGCCAGTTCTCCCTGCGCGGCGGCAAGCTGCTCCCTCCATTCGCTTTCGCGCCGTTCGGCCGCTTGGCGGGATTCATCATGCTCTTCGGCCAATGCGGCGTATTCCCGGATATCCCGCTCGGTTGCTTCCAAGCGCTCGCCCAGCCGCAAGATCTCTTCTTCCAGACGCAGCTTGTCCGCTTCGGACGAATCCGCCCTTTGAACTGCGGAGTCAAGTTCCCGCTCCACCCGTTGAAGCCGTACCCGGAGGACGTTCAGTTCTTCCTCCAGCTTGCCCGCTTTATCCTGCTCGGCGGTATATCCCGCCTTTGCCGTATCCAGCTCCCCGCGCAAGGCGACAAGCTGCTCTTCCAATTGGCCGGAGCGTTCCGCCGCTTCGAGCAGGCTGATTTCCAGACGGCTCAGCTCCTCGTTGCGTTTCTCAGCCAGCTTGCGCCAAGAGTTCTCGTTCTGAACCGCGGATGCGAGCTCCGACCGCAGCTTGTCTTCCCGCTCCTTCGCTTCCTGAATGAGACGGGCCTGCTTCTTCGCTTCGCTGTCGGCCGCCTGAAGCGTCTGCTGCGTCACCTTGATCTGCTGCTCCAGCTTCAGCCCGTTGTCTCTGGCCCGCTGCTCCGCAGCTTTGGCCGTCTCTTCGCGCTGCTGCGCGGCCTTAAGCTGCTCGGACAGCTTCCCGCGCTCTTCCTTTTCCTTGCGGGCGTCTTGCTCCGCCGTACGCAGCTTCGCTTGAAGCTGCGTATTGCTGCCGCGCTGCTCGGCAAGCTGCCGCTCGAGCTCCTGAACCCGCGCCGCCAGCTTTTTGCATTCCGCGTCGCGTTCTTTCAGCGCGTTCTCGCTCGACGCCGCCTGCTCCGCCAGCAGCTTCTTGTCACTCTTGAGCTGATGGTGCGCCTCCTGCAGCTCTTTATAGTCGCTCTCCTGTTTGGAATGGAGCGCCTGCATGACCTGAATTTCCTGCTTCAGGTCCGTCTTCTCCTGCTGTAACTGGCTCAGCTCGCCCTGAAGCTGCTCCGTTTTAAAGGCTTCCTCCGCCATGCGGACCGCCGCCAGCACCGCCAGGCGCGGCGTATCCAGATGGGAATAGGCCTTGGCGATGGAACGCATATGCTCATCCACGCGACGGGCGACCTGTTTCATGTAATCGGTATCGCTGCCTACGATTTTATAAGAAGTCCCGTATATTTCCACATTTACACTGATACGGTCGGGGGTATTCACAGCCAAGTGCCTCCTTTACGTCCGGGTTTGATCTAAGATGTCTGTATTTGCACGAAAGTCACATCGAATCCTGACACTAAGAAAGATTCGATGTGACTTTGTTCAATTCCTGCTACTTTCTCAATTCGGCCGCAAAAGTTTGCTCCAGCGCAGCGATCACCGATTCATGCACCTCGGTAACCTCTTCGTCGGTCAGCGTCCGTTCCTTGTGACGGTATACCAGAGACAAGGCTACGCTCTTCTTGTCTTCGCCCAGCTTGCTGCCGGTAAATACGTCAAATACCTCGACGGATTCCAGCAGTTCTCCCGCCGTTTGGCGGATCGAAGCGATGAGCGACGCGGCTTCGACATTCCGGTCAACCACGACCGCAATATCCCGCTGCATCGCCGGGAAGCGCGGCAGATCACGGTAAACGACCGTTTCGCCCGCGTGCCGGTAAAGCGGTTCAAGCAGCAGCTCGGCGATATACGTATCATCGAGCTCCATCTCACGCTGCAGCTCCAAATGGAGCTGGCCCAATGTGCCGAGCCGGAGTTTCCCTTCCGGCACATTCAAATAAATCGATGCCGAACGTCCCGGATGCAGCCCTTGCGGCGCATCGGCCGCGTAGGAAATCAAATCGCTCACCCCGAGATACTCAAACACGCTTTCCAGCGCGCCCTTCAAATCGAAGAAGTCGACTTTCTCGGCCGGAGCGTTCCAGCGTTTGGCTTCACGGCTGCCGGCAAGCAGCAGACCGAGTGCCGACAGTTCGCGCGGCTGCTTGGACAGGTTCTCCTCCACGCCCTGGAATACGGTACCGATCTCAAACAGGGCAAGATCCTCGTGCTTGCGGTTACGGTTATATTGCGCCATATCGAGCAGGCCGGGCAGCAGGCTGCCGCGCAGCACGCTGCGGTCCTCGCTCATCGGCATCGCCAGCTTCACTTCATGCCCGCCTTCGCCAAGTACCGGGAAGCGGCCAGCGGCGCCTTCCCGGATAAAGGAATAGCCCATCGTTTCCTGCCAGCCGCCGTAAACAAGCTGGCTGCGCAGCGCGCGCCGCAACGCTTGCGGCTTCGTGTATCCCCCCGCCGTGGTCGGCCCTTCGATCGCCGTGACCGGAATATTGTCGTAACCGTACAAGCGGGCGACTTCTTCGATCAGATCGACATCGCGGGTAATATCACCCCGACGGGTCGGGACCCGGACCTCCAGCGCATTCCCCGTCAAATCTCCGCATTCAAAATGCAGGCGGAGCAGCAAGGCTTTCGTTTCCAGCGTAGAAATATCCGTACCCAGATAGGCATTCAGTTTATCCAGCGACAAGGTGATGATCCGGTCCTTTTCCTCGGAGGTCACGGACTGCACCACGCCTTGGAGCACTTTGCCTCCGGCCAGCTCGGCCATCAAGTTAGCCGCCCGGTCCAAAGCCGGCAGCACCCGCGCCGGATCGACTTCTTTCTCGAACCGCAGCGACGCTTCGGAACGGAGGCCAAGATTGCGCGATGTTTTGCGGACGGTGCCGCCGTCGAATTTGGCCGATTCCAGCACGATATTCACCGTGGTCTCCGTCACCTCGGAATCGAGGCCGCCCATCACGCCGGCCAGAGCGACAGGACGGTCTTCGCCGTCCACGATCAGCAGCGCCCCGGCTTCGAGCTTGCGCTCCTGGCCGTCCAGCGTCACGAGCGTCTCCCCCGCTTTGGCCGTACGGACGCCGATGGTTGCTCCGGCGATCTTGTCGGCGTCGAACGCATGCAGCGGCTGCCCGTACTCCAGCATGACATAGTTCGTGATATCGACGATATTGTTGATCGGCCGCACGCCCGCCGCCATCAGGCGGTTTTGCATCCAGAGCGGGGATGGCGCGATACGGACGCCGCCAATATAGCGGACCGCATACCGGCTGCACAGCTCTTTGGCCTCAATCTTCACGGAAATTCGGCTCTCCGCGGGCTCGGCCATCTCGATGAGGTCCTTCTCGGGATGGGGCAGCTTCACTTCCCGTCCCAAAATCGCGGCCACCTCATAAGCCGCGCCCAACATGCTGAGGCAGTCCGAACGGTTCGGCGTCAGATCGAAATCAAGAACCTGGTCGTTCAAATGCAGCAGTTTCGCAGCATCCGAACCGATCTCGCTGTCTTCCGGCAGCACGAGGATCCCCTCCTGCTGCTCTTTCGGCAGCAGCTTGTCGTTCAGGCCCAGCTCCTTGGCCGAACAGATCATGCCCTGCGACAAGGCGCCGCGGAGCTTCGCCTTTTTGATCTCCAGCCCGCCCGGGAGCTTGGCTCCGACCAGAGCCACCGGCACCTTTTGCCCGGCGTCGACATTTTTGGCGCCGCAGACGATCTGCAGGTCTTCCTCCTGCCCTGCATCGACGATACAAATATTCAATTTATCGGCATCGGGGTGTTTTTCTTTGCTTTTGACATAGCCGACCACCACTTTGCTGACCCCTTTATTGCGGCTTTCGACGGTATCGATCTCAATCCCGGAGCGGGTGATCATCTCGGCCAATTCCGGAATATCGACGCGGTCCAGCGAAACATATTGCGATAACCATTCGGTTGATACTTTCATGTGTTATTCCCCTTCCTCTATTCGTGACGTGCCCGTGGATTATACTCTGGCGAACTGCTGCAGGAACCGCAGATCATTGCTGAAGAAATGGCGGATGTCGTCAACGCCGTATTTCAGCATCGCGATCCGTTCCACGCCCATCCCGAACGCGAAGCCGGTATATTCCTCCGGATCGTAACCGCTCATTTCCAGCACTCGCGGATGCACCATCCCGCTGCCCAAGATCTCCAGCCAGCCGGATTGCTTGCATACCCGGCAGCCATGGCCGCCGCATTTCACGCAGGTCACGTCGACCTCCACGCTCGGTTCGGTGAACGGGAAGAAGCTCGGCCGCAAGCGGATTTGCGTGTTCGGGCCGAACATTTTGCGCGTAAATTCGAGCAAGGTGCCTTTAAGGTCGCTCATGCGGATTCCTTTGCCGACGACCAGCCCTTCGATCTGATGGAACTGGAACGAATGCGTCGCATCGTCGTCATCGCGGCGGTACACCCGGCCGGGGCAGATGACCTTGATCGGTACTTCCCCCTTCATGTCTTCCATCGTCCGGACCTGAACCGGGGAAGTCTGGGTGCGGGCGAGCAGATCCTCGGTCAAATAGAAGGAGTCCTGCATATCGCGGGCAGGGTGATTTTTCGGCAAATTCAACGCCTCGAAATTGTAATAGTCGGTCTCGACTTCGGGACCTTCGGCGATCTTATAGCCCATTCCGATGAAAATATCTTCGATCTCCTCGATCACCTGGTTCAGCGGATGGACCGCTCCCCGCTTCATCGGGCGTCCCGGCAGCGTTACGTCGACCTTCTCAGCCGCCAGTCTTCTTTCTGTTTCAGCGCGCTCGAATTCGCTCTGCTTCGCTTCGATCAGCGCCTCGATCGCGCCCCGGACTTCGTTGGCGACCTGGCCGATAACCGGCCGTTCTTCGGCGCTAAGTCCGCCCATGCCGCGCAGGATTTCGGTCAGCGCCCCTTTTTTGCCCAAATATTTGACCCTCAGGTAGTTGAGCTCGGCCGCGTCGCCGACCTTGCCAAGCTGCTCCAGCGCCTCGTGTTTGAGTGCTTCCAAACGTTCTTTCATCGACAAATCCTCCTTAAGCTTTGGAAAATCGTGAGTTATTTCCGAAAATAAAAAAGGCCCTTTCTCCCGAAAGGGACGAAAAGACCGTGGTACCACCCTTGTTAGAGTTTCGTAAAACGCATAAGCGTGCGCACAAACTCTCACTTTGACCGGCATAACGGGCCGTTTAACCGGTATCCTCTACTGAATGCCGAACCGGCCCTTCGGCCTCCGGCAGGTTCAAGGAACCGCTCGGGAGCGAACTTCGGCAGCCCTTTTCCCTAGAGACGCTCTCAATCTTTGACGTCTCCTCCCTGTAAAGAGGCTTCTGCCTACTCTTCTCCGTCATCGCGTTTCTTACTTTGAAAATTCGACTTATTTGCTATTATATGCAAAGTCGCGGCCAATGGCAAGCCGTCGCTTTTATTATGGGACAAACAGCTATATAATCATTCTTATATCCAGTATCCAGGACAAGGAGCGAAATTTCACCATGAACGGTACTATACGCAAAAACATCACCCCCGGCCTGACCGTGGATATCGTGCTGAAGAAGGACCAGCCTACCGGCCGCTTGACCCGAGGGGTCGTCAAGGATATCCTGACCAATTCGCCAACCCATCCCCACGGGATTAAGGTCCGGCTGCAGGACGGCCAGGTGGGCCGGGTGAAGGTGATCCATCCCGCTTAACCCGGAGCAAAAGCAGCTTACTTCAAATCAAGCGCTTTTCCATCGTTTGAGCGTCGGGAACCATTCCTGCATCATTTTTCTGGCCTGGTCCTTGTCGGCAAACACGCCGGAATCGCCGCCGTATTGGAGGCAGAGCTCGATCATTTCTTCCATGGTCGAGTCGCTCGTAAACGCCCCGTCCTTGTAGCAGTAAACGCAATACTCCCCGTTTCTGCCGCCATTCAGCTCCGTGCCCAGTACCTCGTCGCTCGTAAGCGGCATGCCGCAGCTTTGGCAAAACTTTTCTTGCGCGTTATTTGTAGTCTCCATAGATATTTAACACTCCCTTCTTAGTATGCTGTCATTGTAGCAACTATAAATTGACAACTGTATGTCATATTAAGAAGGGGGTTCGTACATTTCGGCAATTTTTTTCGCTTTCTGCCCTAGAATATTCCGAATATGGGGCGGCGATATCACCTTGACTTCTTCGCCGAAGGACAGCAAGTATCCGTACACCCACCCGTCTTCCGGATAGCTTACGGAAACCCGGTAGCTCCCGTCGGCATTTTGGCGCACCTTGGCTTGATCGAACTCGTCGAACACCCGGAAAGCCAGGCGCGGCGCAAATTCCAGCTCCAAATCGACATGAGACGGATATACCGCCTGACCGGATTCCTCCAGCGCGGGCACCGGGATATTTCTGCGCTCGAACGGCTCCCCTGTATACCGGAGTTCCTCCATCCGGTTGATTTTAAAAGTGCGGAACTCCACGCTCTGCAGACAGAAAGCTTGCAAATACCAGGCGCTGTTCTTGAACTGCAGCTTAATCGGCTCCGCTTGCCGCCGGCTTTTTCTTCCATAGGAACTGTAATAGGTAAACTCGATTACCCTAGATTCCAAAATGGCCGTCCTCAGCAGGCCGAATTTGCCGCGGCCTTCTTCTCCGCTGTTCCACCCCGAGAAATCGACGTCGATCCAGTTCACTTCTTCTTTGCGAAACAGGCTGCTCAGCTTGGCCAGCACCTGGCCGGTTTGCAGCGCGTTCGTCGCCTCCATGCTTTGCAGCGCGAACAGGATTTCGTTCTGCTCTTCCGCGGATAACAGCGATTTATTCAGCACGAAATCCGGCAGCAGGCCGATGCCGCCGCCCTTTCCCTTGCTGGCATATACCGGGATGCCCGCCGCGCTCAATGCATCGATATCCCGGTATATGGTGCGCTTGGACACCTCGAAGCGTTCGGCCAGCTCGGCGGCCGTCATGCTTTCACGCTGCAGCAGCAGGTATACGATTTCAAACAGCCGGTTCATCTGCACGGTATCCATTCCTCCTGCCAAAGCACATATAAAGCCCAGTAATCCAACTGTAGTATGGTATAATCTATTTATACTCTTAATCTATAGAACGTTCAAAGGAAAAATAGCATGTTAAAAACATACAAGAAGCCGCTTATTACCATCGTTATTTTTGTAGTCGTTATAACCGCAATTCGCTTGCTCTGGACAAATGTCCTCACCTATTTGGACTATCCCGACCCGCCCTCCGTAAAAAACGGCGTATTGGACCTTCGCGGGTTCCGTTTTAATGAGCATCAAACGCTGCGATTAAACGGAGAGTGGGAATTTTATCCCTCGGCATTATTAACCCCGTCCAATCTTAGCACTACAACCGATGCATTCCCCGTCGAACCCGTAAAAATAAATGTCCCCGGAAACTGGGACTCTTTTTTCTCCGATCCCGAATCGTTTCATTACGGAACTTATCGGTTGAAAATCAGTTTGGATCCGGACATAAAAGAGACTTTCGCGATAAGGATATCCCGAATCGGGAATGCCTCGGCCGTCTACGCGAATGGCCAGCTATTGGCTGCTCCGGGGCGTCCTTCCGCCGAGGCAGACAAGCATCAAATCTATAATATCCCTTATACGGTAACCATCCCGCCGGGGAGCGACCGGTTGGATTTACTCATTCAGGTGTCCCACAATAACGGAAAAAGCGGGATTTACAAACCGATCCGTTTCGGTACGATTGATGCGATAAAAGAACATAATTTGCTTTTGATCGGACTGCAATTATTGCTTTGCGTCGTATTTCTGTTGCACTGCTTGTACAGTTTGGCTTTATATTTGTTGGGTTCAAACAACAAAGGGTTAAGCTATTTCTCCATCCTTGTCGTTTTGGGGGCTATCAGTGTATTGGTTGCCGATGACCGCTTGTTATTTCAGTGGATTGACATCGACTATGAATGGATGACAAAAATATCGTACATGACATACGCGGGCATTGCGGCGGTATTGCCCCCATTAATCCACCATCTGTTTCCTTCGTACGGGAATCCGAAGTTATTGAAGGGGTTTGAATATTACTGCAGTTTTTACTTTATTTTTATCGTCATTTCGCCTGCATCGTATATACTTGCCACGTCCGCTGTATTGCTCTTATTCGCGCTTCTTATATCCGTAAGCCTGTGTGTACATATTCTTTACAGAGCAAGCAGGGAAAAAGAGGACATCATCTATTTGCTGCTTGCTTCCATCGGCGTCGGAATCAACGTGATATGGGCGTCCATCATGGTAAATTCGCCTAATAGAGAATTCATCAATTATCCGTTTGACCTTATTTTTGCCTTAATCGCCTTTGCGGCTTTTTGGTTTAGAAGGTTCTTTCATGCGACCAATAAGACAAAACAGTTGGCCGAAAGACTGCAGTTCGAAGATAAAAGAAAAGATGAATTTTTGGTCAATACATCGCATGAGCTGCGGAATCCGTTGCAAGGTATTTCGACCATGCTGCAAGTTATTCTTGACGATGGAGCCCATCCGCTACATCCCAAGCAAAAAGAACGGGTCGACATTATCAGGGGAGTCAGCTATCGCTTAAACTCCATGCTGGACGACCTGATTGAAGTTACCCGTTTGAAAGAAAGAACCGTTTCGCTGAAAAAGGAACCCGTGTATATACAGTCCATCGTTTCCGGTGTTGTCGACATCATTAAAGCCATGCTTCAAGGAAAGCCTGTTGCACTACATGTGGAAATGGACGAATTCTTCCCTGCCGTTTATGCCGACGAAAATCGGGTGGTACAAATTCTGTTCAATCTATTGCATAATGCCGCGAAATGCACGGATACGGGCTACATCACGATTCGTGTTCAAAAGCTGCATCGAATGGCCGAGATTCAAATCGAGGATACGGGGATCGGCATCGCAGCCGAGGACTTGCCGAATATCTTTCATCCCTATGAACAAGTAATCGAGCAATCCGATCGGGCCGGCGGGGGTTTTGGTCTGGGGCTTAGCATTTGCAAACAATTGGTCGAACTGCAAAATGGAACAATAACGGTCGAGTCCGCTTTGGGCAAAGGCTCTATATTTAAGTTTACATTGCCTCTATACGATGGGAATTTTGCTGAGGAAGAACCCGAATCGTCACCTGTTCACACCGAGTCCGTGAACATGACTGCCGCTGCGATAGCTCCCGAAATGGCCGCCGATGATATGGAGCGTCCTGTACTCGCCACCTCCAAATTGTTGGTTGTGGATGATGATGCGGTCAATGTGAACATTCTCACCGAAGCCTTGAAAACGGACGGTTATGCCATTACCGGCGTTACAAGCGCGGAACAGGCCATGGCCGCCATCGAGGCGGACCGTTATGATCTCGTAATCGCGGACGTGATGATGCCGAAAATTTCCGGTTATGAATTAACGCGTCTCATTCGTGAACGGTTCGATATTTCGGAGCTTCCGATCCTGCTGTTAACCGCCAGAAGCCGGACGGAGGATATCGTGGCCGGTTTTCGGGCAGGCGCCAACGATTACGTGAAAAAGCCCGTGGATGCTCTGGAGTTGAAAGGAAGAATTCGCACTTTAATCAAGCTGAAGTCTACCGTTGACGACCGCTTGCGTATCGAAAGTGCATGGTTGCAATCCCAAATTCAACCTCACTTTTTATTTAATACTTTAAACTCCATCGCCGCATTGGGGAGTATCGATATTGAAAAGATGCAGAAATTGCTGGATGAGTTTAGCAATTATCTGCGGCTCAGCTTTGACTTCGGGAATGTCTCTCCGCTGGTGCCTATTTCCCGTGAGCTTTCGCTGACCCGGTCCTATGTCTATATTGAACAGGAACGGTTTGGGGAGCGGCTGAACGTAATATGGGATATCGATCGGGAAGCGGATGCCTTAATCCCGCCCTTGACCATCCAGCCTCTTGTTGAAAATGCCGTTAAGCACGGCCTTATGAGCCGAAGCCGTGGGGGAACGGTGACCGTGAGCATACACAAACAACCGGACCATGTATGGATTACCGTAAAGGATGACGGGACAGGGATGCATAATAGTGATAAAGAGTCCGGCGGTATAGGACTAAAGAATATTAATCGACGGTTAAAGCAACTATTCGGAACCGAGCTGGCGATAAACAGCGCGCCGGATGCGGGAACTATCATCAGTTTTAAGATTCCCTATAAGAAGGCCGTCTCTGAATAAACCTCCAGGCTAACCGCGAGCATCGGTGCAACAACCGAATACAACAAAAAAAGCCTTGTTTATCAAGGCTTTTGGTTGTTTCGTTATGGAGCGGGTGATGGGAATCGAACCCACGCTACCAGCTTGGAAGGCTGGAGTTCTACCATTGAACTACACCCGCATATCAGGATAAATTGGCCGCTGAAAGGGTCAATTGTAGTGGTCGGGACGACACGATTCGAACATGCGACCCCCTGGTCCCAAACCAGGTGCTCTACCAAGCTGAGCTACGTCCCGGGGTTTCGCCGAAGGTCATAACCTTTCGCGAAGACAAAATATAATATATCATTTTTCAAATATCGGTGCAAGTTTTTTTCTTCTTCGTCTTCCATCCGCGTATACAGGCAAAAGTAAAAAACCTTAACCGGCAAGCCGGTTAAGGAATTCGCTTTCCAACACCCGCGCGGGAACGGGCTTGCTGAACAAGTATCCCTGTCCCTCATGGCAGTTCTGCCCTTTAAGAAACTCGAGCTGCTCCTCGCTTTCCACTCCTTCCGCGGTCACCTTCAGTTTCAGGTGATGCGCCATGGTCGTAATGGTGGAGACGATCGCCGCATCGTTGCCGTCCAGCATGACCTCCTTCACGAAGGAACGATCGATCTTAAGCCGGTCGATCGGCAGGTTTTTCAAATAGTTCAGCGAGCTGTAACCCGTGCCGAAATCGTCGATGCTGATATGTACGCCCAACCGCTTCAAGCTTTGCAGCTGGTTCAGGGCGGTGTCGATATCGAAGGTCATGCTTTCCGTCACTTCGAGCTCTAGGTACTTGGCCGCCAGCCCCACTTCCTTCAGGATCGCATCGACCTTATCGGCCAGGTTGTACTGGCGGAACTGGCGCATCGACAAATTCACCGAGACGGTGACCGGCTCGTATCCTTGGAGCTGCCAGTCCCGGTTATGTTGGCAGGCCGTCTTCAGCACCCATTCGCCTAAAGGCACGATTAATCCGGAATCCTCAGCCAGCGGAATGAACTCGTTCGGAGGCAAGAGCCCCCGCTTGGGATGATTCCAGCGGACCAGCGCTTCCATGCCGACCATTTTTCCGGAGGCCAGACTGAATTGAGGCTGAAACTCCAGGAAAAACTCATCCCGCTCAAGCGCTTTGCGCATGTCGTTCTCCAGCTCGACTCTGGACTGGGTGCGCTTCTTCATCCCCTCGTTATAGCGGATGAATATCAAGTCATGCTCCTTGGCATGATGGACCGCCATATCCGCATACTGAATCAGTTGGTCCACGGACGCTCCGTCATCAGGGAAAATGGACAGCCCCATTCTTAGGGAAATATGATATTCCGTATCGTCGATCATCACCGAAGGATTTACCGATACAAGCAGCTCTTCGGCGCACGACTCCATCTCGGCGTTTCCACGAGGACCGGGGAAAATGACGGCGAATTCGTCCTCGCCCATCCGGTATACCTTCTCGCCTTCCGTGCAAAGACCGCTTAGCCGTTCCCCGACCTCCATCAGCAGTTTGTCCCCCGCGCTGTAACCGAGAGAATCGTTGATCGCTTTGAAACGGTCGATATTGATGACCGCAATCCCCGTCCGAACGGCGTCTTCCTTCCCCGCGGACAGGAACTTGCCGAGCGTCTCCTTCATCCGCCGCAGATTGGGCAGCCCGGTCAATTCGTCGTGATAGGCCATATGCTTCATGCGCGCTTCGACGTCCCGTTGGCTGCGGAACGGTTCGTCGATGGTCAGGTAATAGACGCCCTTCAGCACAAAATAATAGGAAACGACCATATACCATTTCCCCAAAGTATGTATCAGACTGAGTTCCGCCGGATCGCCGGCCATGAGTAAGGTGAAGCCCATCATCATGAACAGCAGGGCCCGGATTACGGTCAAGGCCGAGGTCGGAGTCGGACGCTCCTTGCGATTGCGGTACAGCATCGCGAAAATGCCGGCGGCATAGAGCAGAAGAATTCCCGGCCACAGGACGATCTTCCCTGCGGGATGCTCCTGGAACTCAAACAATGAAAATGGCAGGACTTGTTGATATGTATACAACCATGCGATCCCCGCTACCGTGAACAGCACGGTTCCCGCAAAGACCGAGATTTTATGCTTGCCCGATATTTGCCGGTCGGGTGTCGAAAATATGAGCAGCATTCCCGCCGCGCAGAGCATATGCGAAATGATTAAAAATGCATTGGACAAGCGGAACCCCGTCTCCAGGCCGAACAGCTTGATCCCGTATATTCCGGCGGCGTGAAGCACGTCCAGAATGCCTAGGATCGAGAACAGCAGCGCGGAATATAACCGCTGCCTCGATAATTTGTCGGTAAACATGATCCACCCTTGGGCGAAGATCGTGAAGGATACGGCGCCGCAGAAGAGGCCGGCGACAAGCTGCAGAGTCCGCAGCGCTTCTGCGGAAACCGGCGTTTCCCCGGCCGCCGCGTACGCGATCGCACCGAGCATTACAGCCAAACCTAAGCCCCCTTGGATGAATGCGCTTCTCTCCTCTGTCCTGACTTTCATATATGTTCAACCCCCGGAGGTAATGATCTGAAATTCAGCTACTAAAGTACAATTCAACAAAAATCGACCTTTTCCTGCCAGCCCTTGAAAACGAAAATGAAATATGTATGATTATTCATTTCTATTTGTTTAAAATACATGATTGCCGAAAAATAAGCAATATATGACAAATACAAAAAAATCCGGCACCATTTCGTGCCGGATTTCCAATGGAACAAATCCTATTTTGTATCAAAGCTCACTTCGGGGGTCGTTAATTTATCGTAGAAATCGACCGCCTTGTCTTTATCCTTCGAGGCCCGCAGGGCCATGGCGGAGCGGGGATGCTCGTCCAACGTGCCGGTAATCATGTACGGAATCAGGTAGCCCCATTCCTCCTTCTCGCGGAGCGGAACAAGCAGCTGTTCCAGCACATCCAGCACCGGACGGAGCTTGTAGTTGGTGTTCTTCAAATGCGCGACCAAGAGCTCGGTCGGGCAGTTGCCCGCCGCGCGCCCCATGCCGTAGACGGAAGCATCCAGAAATTCGACGCCGAGATCGGCCGCCACCAGCGTATTGGAGAAGGCAAGCTGCATATTGTTGTGCGTATGCACGCCCAGCCGCTTATTCGGCAAATGGGTCTTGAATTTGTTGACCAGGTATTCGATATCTTTATAATCGAGGCTGCCGTAAGAGTCTACGATGTACACGACATCGACGACGCTCTCTTTGATCATTTCAAACGCTTCGAGCAATTCATTCTCCATTACGTTGGATAAGGCCATAATATTTAATGTAGTTTCATATCCGCGGTCGTGGAAAACTTGGGCCAATTTCAAAGCCTTGTCCACGTCTTTGACGTAGCAGGCCACCCGGATCAGATCGAGCAGGCTCTCGCTGCGGGGCAGAATGTCGTTTTCGTCCACACGCCCGATATCGACCAGAGCGGACAGCTTGGTATTGCCCTTCTGCGGAATGACCTTTCTGAGAAAATCGTCGTTCAAAAAGCGCCAAGGTCCGGCCTCGTCGGCCCCCTTCAACAGCTTTGGCGAATTTTTATAACCGATCTCCATATAATCCACGCCCGCCTCGTTCAGGCCGGCATACAATTTCTGCACAAATTCCACACTGAAATCCCAGTTATTGACCAAACCTCCGTCGCGTATCGTGCAGTCGACAATTTTACTCTGGTTTTCCTTCATTCCTACCGATTTCCTTTCCCTGTCTGTTTTACTTTCCATCTTACTCGAACCGAAAACAAAAAGTAAAGACAAAGACATCAATTATATGATGTAGGTCACAGTTGACAACTCCATGGCGTGATATATTGAAGGCAAAATAAATGAGAGTGATTCTCAATATCGAATGTCGCCATGAAGGAGTGATGTCTATGACACCATGTCCCAACTGTCTGTCCGGTTTAAAGCCCGGCGATTCATGTTCCATACGCCAGTTCGGCGGGATCGACCCGATTCTCAAGCGCCGCCTGAACGATCTGGGCATCGCCGAAGGTTCTCATATCACCGTTAAACGCTTCTGCCTGTGGGGCGGTCCGGTCCTGCTCGAATTCGACGGACAACTGATTGGCATTCGCCACAGGGAAGCCGCAAAGATTGAGGTGGCCGTGTCGTGAGCGGAACCGCGCTGATCGGAAACCCGAATACGGGCAAGACCTCCCTTTTCAATACGCTAACGAGTTCATACGAATATGTCGGGAACTGGTCCGGCGTCACCGTCGAGAAAAAGATCGGCCAGCTCAAGGACAAGAGCGGCCCGCTGACCGACCTCCCGGGGATCTATTCCCTCCACCCGTTATCGCGGGATGAAGGCGTGGCCGCCGAATACCTGGTGACCGAATCTCCATCCCTGTTAATCAACATCGTTGACGCCTCCCAGTTAGAACGGAACTTATATCTCACCCTTCAACTACTCGAATACGGCAAGCCGGTCATTATCGGATTGAACATGATCGATGTCGCCAAAGCCCGCGGACTTGTCATCGATACGGATAAATTGTCCGCCAGTTTAAATACCGAAATTGTCCCGCTGGTTGCCCGGACCGGGGCCGGCAGCAAAGATTTGCTGCTCAGCATGGCCAAGGCAAAGCAGGTTCAGACATCATCTTCTTCGTTTTGGATCGATTACGGAGATGTCGTCGAAGGGGCGATCCGGGCGATTTCCCGCGAAGTCGTCCACAAGCTGCCTCTGGACTCCTTATCTCCACGGTGGGTCGCATTGCAAATACTTGAGGATAATCCGGCTGTGATGAACCCGCTCCATTTTAAGAACGAAATGCTTGTCCGCGTTCGGGAAATCCGGGCCATCGCCATGGATCAGCTTCGCAAAGCCGGCGACTCTCGTTCGCTGCAGGATTATATCCGCTCGGTGCGCACGTCGTTGATTCATGAAATCTGCGAATCGGCGGTCGATCATTCCAACCAGAAGCCGCATACGCTGACCGAGAAGATCGACAAGTTCGCCGCCCATCCGGTTTGGGGCATCCCGATCTTCCTGTTGTTTATGTTTCTGACGTTCCAATTGACCTTCGATTGGCTGGGCAATCCGCTGTCCGATCTGGTCGACGCCTTCATCTCCGGGCCTCTGACCAATTTCGCGGAATGGGGGCTCGCGGCGGTAGGCGCCTCGGGATTCACCCATAATCTCATCATCGAAGGCATCATCGGGGGCGTCGGCGGCGTGCTGGTGTTTATGCCGCAAATTTTTATCATGTTCCTGATCATTTCCTTTATTGAAGATTCCGGTTATATGGCGCGGATCACTGTGATGATGGATAAGTTGATGGAAATGGTCGGGTTGAACGGCAAGGCGCTGATTCCGTTCATCATCGGCTTCGGCTGCAATGTCCCCGCCGTAATGGCTTCGCGAAATATCGAACAGCCGAAGGAGCGGACCATGACGATGCTGCTTGTCCCGCTGATGTCCTGCTCCGCCAGATTGCCCGTATACGCGCTGTTTGCGGGGGTTTTCTTCGCAAGCTCGCAGGCGCTGGTCGTTTTGTCGCTGTATGTGATGGGGATCGTGCTGACGCTGGTACTTGCGAAAATATTCTCCCGCTTCATGTTCAAGGATACCAAGTCGTTCTTCATGGTCGAACTGCCGCCGTACCGGATGCCGCAAAGCGTCACCCTCTTCCGCAGCACATGGGAAAAGGGCAAAGGCTTCCTGCGTAAAGCGGGCACCTTTATTCTGGGCGGGTCCGTGCTGATCTGGCTGCTAACCTGCCTTGGCCCGGGCGGAGTCGCCGCCGATATGGACGACAGCTTCCTGGCCTCTCTTGGCGGCCTGTTCGCCTCGCTCCTGGGGCCGATCGGCTTCGGCACCTGGCAGGCGGGCGCGGCGCTAGTCACCGGCTTTATGGCCAAAGAGGTCGTCGTCTCCACGATGAACATTATTTATCATGTTCCGGATATGGCCGGCCTGCAGGGGCAGATCGCGGCGGCGTTTACCCCGCTGCAAGCTTACAGCTTCATGGCCTTCGTCCTGCTGTACACGCCTTGTCTGGCCACCGTCGGCGTCCTGCGGAAAGAGACGGCCTCCTGGAAATGGACGCTGTTCGCCATCGGGTATTCGCTCGTTCTCGCTTATATCGTAGCCTTGATCATTTATCAAGGCGGGCGGTTGATCGGTTTGGCTTAATGGGTAAGCATGTTCCGAAAGTCCTAACGGAAAGGAGTCTGTCTTATGGCCGATATCCTCATTGTTGGCGCTATATTCGCTTATGCCGCCTTTGCCTTATACCGCGGTATACGCAAAAGTAAAAAAGGCGCCTGCGCCGCTTGTTCGCAGCGGGAATCCTGTTCCGCATGCGGCGTGCCGGACGCACCTGCCTCCTCCAAATTTGACTAGTGCCCGATCATATCAAAAAGAGCCCGAAACCGTACGGTTTCGGGCTCCTCTTTTAGCTTGGGCGATATATTTATGGCACTAAAGGCAGGGAAATGACGAAGATCGTCCCCGAGCCTTTGACACTATCGACGTTAATATTGCCTCTATGGTTTTTGATGATCCGGTAGCTGACCGACAACCCGAGTCCGGTTCCCTTCTCTTTTGTCGTAAAAAAGGGGTCGAACAAGCGGCCGAGCATGGCCTTGTCCATGCCGTTGCCGTTATCCTGGATCGTAATGTTGACATACTTCCCATCCGGCTCGGCGGAAATGTCGATTACTCCGGAGTAATCGCTCCCTACTTCCTCAATGGCGTCCATCGCGTTTTTGATCATGTTCAGCAGCACCTGTTTCACCTGCTTCACGTCAATGGATACATTCATCGGGGTAGCTGATTCCTTTAAGCGAATTTCGCAGCCTTTCATTAAAGCCTCGCTTTCGCTGAGCAGAACGGCTTCCTTCAGCAGGGAAGCGATACTTACCACCACCTTTTGCGGTGCCGTCGGCTTCGAAGAGTTCAGGAATTCATATATGATATCATTGGCGCGGTCGATTTCGCTTAAAATAATCCGGGCGTATTCATCTTTTCCAAGCTGAAGCAGGTGGGGCCTAAGCAGTTGAATGAAGCCGCGGATCGCCGTCAGCGGATTGCGGATCTCGTGGGCGATGGAGGCCGAGATTTTCCCCAACATCGCCAGCTTGTCGTTCTGATAGGCGGCCTGCTCAATCTGCTTGAATTCGGACACATCCTTGACGCTGAGCAAATAATCTCCTTCCATTTGGTCACCGTATGTAATTGTAGTGAGATAATACCTCCCGTATTCGTCGACCAGTTCGTGATTTTTCTTGCGAAACAGAATCGTTTCCCGGTAAAGGCGCAGGATCTTCCGTTTCTTGAACCGGCTCAAGTGCGGGTGGCGGAGCAATTGCAGCAAATTGCATCCGATTAGGGAATGGCGCGGAATTTCCAGTAATCTGGCCATCTGGACATTGATAAAGGTTAAAACCCCGTCGCTGTCGAACAGCATAATGCCGCTGTCTAGATGCTGGAGTATGTTCTCGTACTTGTTCTTCACTAACTGAGTCGATTGATACGCTTTAACGGACTGGAGCAATGTCTCCTGGAATTCGCTCAACAAGTCGGTTCCCCCTTTTTTTCCGAATGATCTTTCTGCCACGGACGACAACTACCGATCACTATGCGGAAAGTCCATACCCGCCGGTAGGTATGAAACTTCACCTTCTCCACCTTGTTACCTATTCCAGAGCTTGTCCTATATATAATTGTAGTAGTCATTTTCCCGCTTTAAAGGAAAACGGCCTAGTTCAATCATAGTAAATACTTCCAAATAACGTCAATCAGAGATACTGTCGAAAAAGAGGAAATACTCTGGGCAAACGTTTGCGCATAAAAGTAAAAACAAATAGCTCCCCCGGGGGGAGCTATTTAAAAGGCGGCCGTTTGCCGCTTACTTCTGACGGATCAGCTTAGCCCTGCGCCGGCTCATGACGGCCAGGCGTTTTTTGAGCTCGGATTCCCATTTGGCGTCTCCGATCTGTTTGGCTACGGTGAGCAAATCCAGCGACATATCTATCTGGCTTTGAACAATATCCATCGGGTCTTCATCCTCGCGGTTTACGCAGTTGCTGAAGATGGAATCTTCATTCTCCATGACGAAATCCTGGAAGTCTATTTCCGAAAGTCCGTCGCTATGTGCATACTCGGCCAGAACCTCGTATTCGTTCTCCACTTTATAATGTACCTCCACCCGGTGGCACACCGGGCAAAAAAGCAGGGGAACATTATGAACCTGGGTCCGGTAGTGCTTTAAACTTCCCTTTGTTCCTAACATGCTTGCGCCACAGCAAAAACTCATTCCCCTTCACCCTTTCCCGTTTAGGCATTTTGTTTATGAAGACAGCTGAAGAAGGCAGCTGAAAATAGGATTAGATATATCTATTCGCCACCCGGCAGGTAAATTCCTTTAAAGCTCGAGATACATTACAGGATGAACCCGATCATACTTAATAATACGCCCCGTCCTCTCCTCCCGCCACAACGGGCGAAAAAGCCCCCTGCTTGAGGCATCTTTGCGCAGGGGGCTGTAAAATATTGTTTTTTGAACGTTTTTTGTCCGTGTTTCCCGGGTTATTTGCGGATCGCCGAAACGATCAGGTCGCCCATCTCTTTGGTGCCGATCGCCTGGCTCTTATCCGTCGCGATATCCCCCGTCCGGTGGCCAGCGTTCAGCACGTCGGCAACCGCGCGCTCGATGGCGTCCGCCGCATCGGCATAGCCGAAGGTCATGCGGAACATCAGGGCGACGGAGAGGATCGTAGCGATCGGGTTGGCCAGGTTCCGGCCGGCGATATCCGGCGCCGACCCGTGCACCGGCTCGTACAAGCCGAAGCTGCCTTCCCCGAGCGACGCCGAGGACAGCATGCCGATCGAGCCGGTCAGCATCGCCGCTTCATCGCTCAGGATGTCGCCGAACATATTCTCCGTCACGATAACGTCAAAGCTCGACGGGCGGCGCAAGAGCTGCATCGCACAGTTGTCGACGAGCACATGCTCCAGCTCGACATCCGGGTATTCCGGAGCGATGCCGTTCACGACCTCGCGCCATAAGCGGGACGTCTCCAGCACGTTGGCCTTGTCGACCGAAGCCAGCTTCTTGCGGCGTTTGCGGGCGATTTCGAATGCCTGGCGCACGATTCGCTCGACTTCGCTTACATTGTACGCGCAAGTATCGACCGCTTCCTGGCCGTTCTCCGTTTCGCGGCGGAATTTCTCGCCGAAATAAATGCCGCCCGTCAGTTCGCGGACAACGATCAAGTCGGTGCCTTCGAGCACTTCCGGCTTCAGCGTTGAAGCATCCTTCAGGCAATCGAATACGACGGCCGGGCGAAGGTTCGCAAACAGCCCCAGCGCCTTGCGGATGCCTAGTAGTCCTGTCTCCGGACGCAATTCCTTCGGATTGCTGTCCCATTTCGGCCCGCCGACGGCTCCGAGCAATACCGCGTCGGCGCTTTGACAAACCTCCAGCGTCTCCTGCGGCAGCGGCGTGCCCTTTTCGTCTATGGCGATGCCCCCGAACAAGGCATGCTCCGTCTCAAACCGGTATCCGAACAATTCCTCGGTTCGTTTCAATACTTTTTCCGCTTCCGCGACGACCTCCGGGCCGATTCCGTCCCCGGCGATGACCGCGATCTTTTTCACTTCTGCCATGACTTATAACTCCCTTTCTCCCAGTGGCTCACTCGAATAGACTCTAACTCTGTTGTATCATACCACCGGGTATTAAAACAAAGATATAGAATCTATTAGTTCTATAGGATGAGCCTATAAGCTTCAATTTCACTTGCATTTGTCGTCATGGTAATAAAACACTCCAATGCGGCACACGCAAGATAGCATGGCCGCATTGGAGCTTAACAACCGGGATATTCTCTTTAACTCCGCAACGCCTTAAAGCATCGGCTTACGATTGCGCCGGACGGAGAGCTCGTTATGCTGCATGCATATGAAGTAATATCTTTGGAATTACTTCTTGATCCAGTGCATCAGGCCGCGCAGCTCTTTGCCGACCACTTCGATCGGATGGTTCGCTTCGTTGCGGCGTGTTGCCGTCAGGAAAGCGCGGTTCGATTGGTTTTCCAGGATGAAATCGCGGGCAAATTTGCCTTGTTGGATATCGGCCAGCACTTCTTTCATCGCTTTCTTCGTTTCTTCCGTCACGATGCGAGGACCGGTTACATAATCGCCGTATTCCGCCGTGTTGGAGATGGAATCGCGCATAGTCGCCAAACCGCCTTCATAGATCAGGTCGACGATCAGCTTCATTTCGTGCAGGCATTCGAAGTAAGCCATTTCCGGAGCGTAGCCTGCTTCAGTCAGCGTTTCAAAGCCGGCCTTGATCAGGGCGCTTACACCGCCGCACAATACGGCTTGTTCACCGAACAAGTCGGTTTCGGTTTCTTCGCGGAACGAAGTTTCGATAACTCCGGCGCGGGTACAGCCGATGCCTTTGGCATAAGCCAGACCGATTTCTTTGGCTTTGCCCGTCGCATCTTGATGAACGGCGATAAGTCCGGGTACCCCGAAACCTTCGACATAAGTACGGCGAACCATATGACCCGGCGATTTAGGAGCGACGAGCAGAACGTCATTGTCCGGAGACGGTACGATTTGACCAAAATGAACGTTGAAGCCGTGGGCGAACAACAGAGCGGCGCCCTTTTTCAGGTTTGGAGCGATTTCGCTTTGGTATACGGCCGCTTGCGTTTCGTCCGGCATCAGGATTTGGACGACATCCGCACGTTTGGTAGCTTCCGCTACGGAAAGCACTTCAAAACCGTCTTCCTTCGCCTTGTTGAAGGATTTGCCTTCACGAAGGCCGATGATGACTTGCAGCCCGCTTTCGCGCAGGTTTTGCGCATGGGCATGTCCTTGGCTGCCGTATCCGATGATCGCGATTGTTTTCCCCTTCAGTACGCTAAGTTCTGCGTCTTGCTCATAGTACAATGTAACTGCCATTTTCTAATGCCTCCCATAATTTGCGGGTATGCGTAGCGCATGTCCCAAAATTTATTTTGTACCCTCCGCCTGTTTGACGGGTGATTCAGAGGACCGTTCCCGCCGCCCAAATCGCCGCTATCTCTCGATCCGCTCAAGCCCCCGCCAAACTTCGGCGGAAAAGTCGGTTGCAAACTTTTTACATTCCCCGGTTAATCAATCAAGCATTGCCCCGAATCATGGCAGTAACCCCGGTCCGGGACAATTCCCGGATCCCGTAAGGATGGAGCAGCTCGATCATCGCATCGATTTTGTCCGTATCCCCAACCACCTGTACGATCATGCTGTTCGTTCCGATGTCCACGACAGAAGCGCGGAACGTCTCGACCACGCCCATGATTTCCGGGCGTTCCGCCGGCTCGGACTTCACCTTGATCAAGGCCAGCTCGCGGCCGACCATCGGCTTGGAACTGAGATTGACCACTTTGATGACATCGATCAGCTTGTAGAGCTGCTTTTCGATCTGTTCCAGCGTCTTGTCGTCCCCGTGGGTCACAATGACCATCCGGGACAATCCGTCTTCTTCCGATTGACCGACCGTAATACTCTCGATGTTGAAGCCGCGCCGGCCAAACAGGCCGGAGACACGCTGCAACACACCGGGTTGATCGTTGACCAGTACCGAAATCGCGTAACTTTTTGTCATTATTCATCGTCCCCCATTAACATTTGATCAATGGTGGAACCTTGCGTAACCATCGGATACACGTTTTCTGCCTTATCGACCACGAATTCCACCAATACCGGTCCCGGCGTTTCCAAAGCTTCCTGCCAAACCTTCTTGGCATCGTCTTTGTTTGCCGCGCGCAAACCTTTGACACCGTACGCTTCCGCCAGTTTCACGAAATCCGGACTGCCGGCCAGATCGATATGGCTGTAACGGTTCTCGTAAATCAGCTCCTGCCATTGGCGAACCATGCCGAGCACCTGGTTATTGATGACGACGATCTTGACGGGGATCTTGTTGATCGCGCAAATCGCCAGCTCCTGGGCGCACATCTGCATGCCGCCGTCGCCGTTGATGGAAATGACCAGCCGGTCCGGATGCGCCATTTGCGCACCGATCGCCGACGGGAAGCCGAAGCCCATTGTGCCGAGCCCGCCGGAAGTAATCCAGGAACGGGGCTGATTGAACTTGTAATATTGCGCTGTCCACATTTGGTGCTGGCCGACGTCCGTCGTAACGATAGCCTCGCCATGAGTCGTTTCGTTCAGCATTTCGATAACCCATTGCGGCTTAAGCACATCGTCCGAATCCTTATACTTGAACGGCTTCTCTTGGTTCGACTTGGCGATCTTCGCTCTCCATTCATCCGCTTTGTCGGCGCGTCCCACCAGGGTGTTCAGCGATTCGAGCACCGTCTTCGCATCGCCGACGATCGGGATGTCCGTATGCACGTTCTTGCCGATTTCCGCCGGGTCAATGTCGATGTGCACGATCTTGGCTTGCGGCGCAAAGCCGTCGAGGCGGCCGGTTACGCGGTCATCGAATCGGGCGCCGATATTGATCAGCAGATCGCTGTTCTGAATGCTCTGGTTCGCGGTGTATGTTCCGTGCATCCCCGGCATGCCCATCCACAGCTCGTGCCCGCTCGGGAAAGCTCCGAGTCCGAGCAGCGTCGTCGTGATCGGAATTTCCGTCCGGTTGACGAATTCGAGCAGCGCCTCATGCCCGCCGGAGTAGACAACACCGCCGCCCGCCAGAATGACCGGGCGCTCCGCTTCCTGAATCGCTTGGACGAGCTTGTCAAGCTGCAGCCGGTTCGGCACGACGGTCGGATGATAACCGCGCAGGTTGACGGTTTGCACCGGTTCGAACAGCGCTTTGTTGGCCGACACGTCCTTCGGAATATCGATCAGCACGGGACCCTTGCGGCCCGTATTGGCGATGTGGAACGCCTCGTGAATGATCCGGGGAAGGTCTTCCACATCTCTGACCAGATAGCTGTGCTTGGTGATCGGCATCGTTATGCCGGTAATGTCCGCTTCTTGGAAGGCGTCCGTTCCGATCAGGCTGGAAACGACGTTCCCGGTTATAACAACCAGCGGAACAGAATCCATATATGCGGTAGCGATACCCGTTACCGTATTCGTCGCGCCCGGACCGGAGGTGGCGATGCAGACGCCGACTTTGCCGCTGGCGCGGGCGTAGCCGTCCGCCGCATGAATCGCTCCCTGCTCGTGTCTCGTAAGCACATGATGGAAATCGGTAAAGCCGTAAAGCGCGTCATAGATATACAGCACCGCGCCCCCCGGGTAACCGAAGACGCACTCGACACCTTCCAAAAGCAGACTGCGAAGCAATATTTCAGAGCCGGAAATGACTTCCGGTTTGATCCATTTCTCACGTAATTGTTCTGTAGACCGCACTGCTGGAATTTGCGCGCTCATCAGTTGTCCTCCTTCCGAGTTTTCGCTTCCACTTTTAAGTAACTTCATTTTCCTGAATAAATAAAAAAACCTTTCGTCACCCGGAACAGTCTCCTGTTCCGAGGGACGAAAGGTTTAGCTTCCGTGGTACCACCCATGTTCACCCGGTTCCTCACAGTACCGGGCCTTGGCGAGTAAAAGACAAAAGCATAGACTTCTACCCTTGGTCTCTAACGCAGACCTGACGATTTCCCCTAATAGGCCGTGTGCGCAAGCCTGCCTAGGATGGCTTGCGGCTTTTCAGGGAAACAGCTCCGAGGTGAGCTCGCATTTAAGGGGTAATGGCGGATGGTCTCAGCAAATCCATCCACTCTCTGAGCAAAGAGCCCTTAAACCTTCGTCCTCTTCATCGCCGATACATATCGATAAAAATGTTTAGAAACATTATAAGATTAGTTTACATCAAGAGTCAATACCCTTTTATTATTTCCACCGGAACCCTTCGGTTCCCCTCCGTCATATGATAAAAGATATCGCCCACTTTTATGCATCGCGTGAATCTCTTTGTCAGGAGGTTCGCTGCCCGAGGAGGTTATGAAGTGAAATGATACGTTACAGAAGGCCCAAGCAGGACGATCCCGTCATTCACGACCTGATCCTCAAAGAGCTTGTCCCCTATTCACATCTGCCCCCGCAGGAATTGAAAACGGTGATCAAGGAGCTTCCCAATCGGCTTGCCCGCGGGGTAACACTGGTCGTTTCCCCATACTATGAAGCCGATCCGATCGCTTTCATCCATTTCATGGTGCACGGGGAGCTTTTATATATCGATATGATGGCGGTTGCTCCCGCGCACCGGCGCAACCGCCATGGCAAAGCGCTGATGGCCCAAGCCGAAAATTTCGCCGGTTCGCGCGGGTGCACAAAAGCCAAAGTTATGGTTGACCGGGGCAATACCCAGGCTCATCGGTTCTATCGCAATCTCGGCTACAATACCGTGCGGTTTATACAGTTATCGCAATGCTACGAAATGGAGAAAAAACTGCTGATCCGGGTATAGTTTTACCAGAAGCCGCCGTACGGAGATCCGCCGTAAGGACCGTAGCCGTAGCCGCCGCCGTACGGGCCATAGCCGCCGTAAAATCCGCCATAGGCGTATGGAGACGCGCCGATGGCCAGCAAATCAAATAATACAAGCGGAATAATCGCTTTTGTTTTTACCTTTTTGCCGCCTTCCTGCCGAATGATCAACCGGTTGCCGCTGATTTTGACGAGCTTGCCCGTTACTACCCCGCCATCCTTTTTATAAGCGACTATCGATTTGCCGATCAGCTTCTCGGCGTCTTTCTTCGTCACTGGTTTACCCATGGTAACCCTCCTCCAAATGAGATCGAACAGCCGCGTTGAATCGTTCCGTCCGGAACCCTTCGATTCGGCTATTTTACGTTCAAATCACCATATTCGAAATTCTCGCCCTATGCTTGCGCCATCGCCCGCGAAGGGTTCAAATTGGGCAAGCGAACGGAGACCCCGGAGAGTTGCCGATGCAATAGCGTCCTAAAAAAGACCTTATTCTTATGATTTGGACTCCCTAATGCGAAATAGCGGTCGAAAAGTCATCTGTTTGACTGGAAGTGGTCCAATTTGTCGATATTTATTCCAATTTTGAGCCAATAGCGTTTTTTTAGGGCCTTATTTCGTCAATAAACTCGTTAAAGTAAAGAATAGCGGCTATTTGGGCTGCTATTCACATCCGCGCACAAAAAAACACCCCTGCAGACAATGCCTGCGGGGGTGTTCCGTTACCTCTTGGACGGATCGTAAGGCGTACCGAGCGCCGATGGCGACGAAGAGCGGCCAACCGCGCTGACCAGTACGATGATCGTCAATACGTACGGAATCATATAAATAAATTCCTGCGGGATGCTTCGCGACCATTCGAACAACTGAACATAGTTGCGGATCGCCTGGGAGAAGCCGAAGAACATCGCGGCACCGAACGCGCCGATCGGGTTCCATTTGCCGAAGATCATCGCGGCGATCGCAATATAACCTTGCCCGGAAATCGTGTTATGGGCAAAGGTGCTTGTCGTCGTCAGCGTAATCGTCGCGCCGCCGATCCCGGCCAGCGCACCGCTGATCATCACGCCGATATAGCGCATTTTCGTCACGTTTACGCCAAGCGTGTCGGCGGCTCCCGGGTATTCACCCACTGAGCGGAGACGCAGGCCGAACGGCGTTTTGAACAATACATAGTAGGCAACTATAACAAGAATCAAGGCGAGATAGGTTGTCGGATACGAATTAAAGAATCCCTCGCCGATGATCGGAATGTCGCGGAGGATCGGGATCGCCTTTTT
The DNA here is from genome assembly GCF_036553665.1 of Paenibacillus haidiansis. NCBI lineage: Bacteria > Bacillati > Bacillota > Bacilli > Caryophanales > Paenibacillaceae > Paenibacillus > Paenibacillus haidiansis. The sequence continues at coordinate 111,259 of NZ_JAZHPZ010000006.1, forward strand.
CTGGAACACTTCAACCAGCGGCGTTTCCGCAGCGCCGTCAAACAAAAGCTTGACGATATACACGGTCAAACCCGCCGCCAAAAAGTTGATGACGATACCGCTTATGGTCTGGTCCGCTTTAAATGTGATCGAAGCGACCGCGTGGATCAGCGAACCGATAATGCCGACCACAACCGCGGCGATAACGCCGATCCATGGAGAAAAGCTTCCGAGTCCGGCTTCCTGGGCGTAATAGGTGCCTACGGCGGCGGCAAACGCGCCGAAAATCATCAAGCCTTCCAGGCCGATATTGACCACGCCGGACCGTTCCGAGAATATTCCGCCGAGAGCCGTAAGAATCAGTGCGGTCGAAAACACCAACGTCGAGTTGAGCAGTTGACCTAGCAGCGTAAGAACGTCCATATTACAGCACCTTCTCTTTCTTGCGCTTGAGGTAGAATGGCTTCAATACAAAGCGAACGATGCCTTGCGCGGCAATGAAGAATATGATCGAACCGATGATGATCTTGATCAGTTCCGGCGGTACGCCTACGGCAAAGCTCATTCCGGCGGAGCCGTAGGTCAGCACGCCGTACAGGATGCCGCCGAGCACGACGCCGAACGGATGGTTCATGCCGAGCAGCGCGACGGAGATGCCGTCAAACCCGTAGCCCGGGGAAGCGGCAAATACGGATTGATAGTGGAATACGCCAAGCACTTCAAACGTTCCCGCAAGTCCGCAGAACACGCCGCTGATGAACATGGCCTTCACGACGTTGCGGCCTACGTTCATACCGGCGTATTCCGCCGCGTTCGCGTTGAAGCCGACCGCGCGCATTTCGTAGCCCTGTTTCGTTTTCCAGAGGTACACATAGAAGAATACGGCCGCGAGCAGCGCGATCATAGCACCCCAGTGTACCCGGGCATTGTTGAAGATATCCGCCAAAAACGTCATCGCCGCGGATGCTCCGATGTCTTCCGAACGGTTCTGCCCTTTGAGCAGGAAGAAATGGCGGATTACGTAGTTGGACAAATACAAGGCGATCCAGTTCATCATGATGGTTGTAATAACCTCGTTGATGCCCCGCTTCGCCTTCAAGTACCCGGCGAATGCGGCCCAAAGTCCGCCGGCGATCCCCCCGGCAATGACAGCCAGCGGGACGAGGAACGTGGACGATAAGCCGGAAAAAGACAAGGAAACGGCCGTGGCGGTCGTCATACCGATCAGAACTTGTCCGTCCGCCCCGATGTTAAACATCCCGGAACGGAACGCAAATGCTACGCCGAGACCGGTGAGGACAAGCGGGGTAATCTGTCTGATCGTCTCGCCCAGATCGTAAGGGTTGCCCACAACGCGCTTGAGCAGTGCGACGTACGCCTCAATCGGATTGTACCCCCCGATCAGCATGACAATCGCACCGACGATCAGGCCGAGCAGGATGGCGACGAGCGGGACAATGATGCTGTCCAGTGTGAATATTTTGCGCAATTTATTCATCGGATGGTCCCCCTTTGTCCGTAAAGCCCGCCATCATGAGTCCAAGCTCCTGGTCATTGGTTTCCTGCGGCAGTACTTCGCCGACGATACGGCCTTCGTAAATGACCGCAATCCGATCGGAAACGTTCATGATTTCATCCAGCTCGAACGAAACGAGCAGCACCGCTTTCCCTTGGTCGCGCTGTTCGATCAGCTGCTTATGAACGAACTCGATCGCACCGACGTCGAGCCCCCGCGTCGGCTGGGCCGCGATAAGCAGGTCAGGGTTCTTGTCTATTTCCCGAGCAATAATCGCTTTCTGCTGGTTACCGCCGGACAGAGATCTGGCTTTCGTTTCGATGCTCGGCGTCCGCACGTCAAACTGCTCGACGAGCTGCTCCGCATGTGTGTCCACCGCGCGGCGGTCCATGAACATGCCCTTGTTATATGCGGATGTGTAGTAAGTTTCGAGTATCATATTTTCACTGATAGAGAAATCAAGGACTAGGCCATGTTTATGACGGTCTTCGGGAATATGGGACAGCCCGCTTTCAATGATTTTGCGGGTCGGCAGATTGGCAATATCCTTGCCGGACAATTGAATCGAACCCGAATTGATTTTGCGAAGGCCCGTAATGGCCTCGATCAACTCCGTCTGCCCGTTGCCGTCCACGCCGGCGATCCCGACGATCTCCCCCGCCTTGACTTCCAGATTCAGACCGTTCAGCACCGGTACGCCATGCTTGTCGTTCATTTTGACTGCTTTCATCTGCAAGACAGGTTGTCCGATAACCGGGGGATTTTTATCGATTTTGAACGTCACGCCGCGGCCGACCATTTTTTCGGCCAGTTCATTCGGGTTGGTCTTGTCCGTGTCGACCGTGTCGATCACTTTGCCGCGCCGGATAATCGTAACCCTGTCGGAGATTTCCATGATCTCTTTCAGCTTGTGGGTGATCAAAATAATCGATTTGCCTTCGGCCACCAGCCGCCGCATAATCGCCATCAGATCCACGATCTCCTGCGGGGTCAACACTGCCGTCGGCTCGTCAAATATAAGAATATCCGCGCCGCGGAACAACGTCTTCATGATTTCTACCCGCTGCTGCATCCCGACCGAGATGTCCTGGATTTTGGAATTGGGGTTGACGTGAAGGCCGTACTGCTCCGAAAGTTTCGCCACTTCGGCGGACGCCGATTTATAGTCGATATTAAGGCCTTTCTTCGGTTCCATGCCGAGAATAATATTCTCCGTTACCGTAAAAGGCTGAACCAGCTTGAAATGCTGGTGAACCATGCCGATGCCAAGCTTGATCGCTTTATTCGGATTGTCGATCGTTACCGGCTCTCCGCCGATTTCGATCGAGCCTTCGTCCGGCTGATACAGGCCGAACAGAATATTCATCAAAGTGGACTTACCCGCCCCGTTTTCACCTAAAAGCGCATGAATCTCGCCTTTGCGTAAGGTCAGGCTGATAGAATCGTTGGCCACAATACCGGGGAAACGCTTTGTGATTTGCTTCAACTCGACTACGGGAGCCGCAGTGCTCATGAAATCACCCTCACCATTCTGGGATTTACGCAAACAACAAGGCCAGCTCATACAAAACTGGCCTTGCCTGCTACTGCTCTATTATACTATCTGGCGTTATGAGACCGGAATTGTTAATTTACTCCGTTGGAACCGTAATTTCGCCGCTAATAATTTTTTGTTTATACTCTTCCACTTTGTCCAGAATTTCTTGGCTCAAGTTCGGAGTTTTTTCAGGAAGGCCTACACCGTCGTCCTTCAAAGTCAGGTTAGTGACTACGCCGCCTTTGAACGTACCGTCGATCACTTGTTGAGTTACATTCTTAACGGCTACGTCAACCCGTTTCATCATGGAGGTCAAAGTGACATCATCGCCGAATTCCAGCGATTGGTCTTTGTCTACCCCGATAACCCACAGCTTGTTAGCGCCGCCGGCATTGTTGCGCGCAGCAGCTTCGTTAAATACGCCGTTGCCCGTTTGTCCCGCAGCCGGGAAAATGATGTCCGCACCGCTGTCGAACAATTGGCTGGCCAGCGATTTACCAACGTCAGGCTTGTCATAAGCGCCGGCGTAAGTAACCGTTACTTTGGCATCCGGATTTACCGCAGCTACCCCGGCTTGGAAACCGACTTCAAAGCGTTTGATAACCGGACTTTCCGCACCGCCGATAAAACCGATTTTGTTGGTTTTGGTAGTCAAACCGGCAACTACCCCGACGAGATACGAGCCTTCGTTCTCGGCAAACGTCACGGACTGCACATTAGGTGCCTCGACAACGCTGTCGATGATCGCCAGGTTGGCGTTCGGGTTGGCATCCGCCACTTGCTTCAGTGCGTCGCCCAGGTCGAAGCCGATCGCCCAAGTCAGATTATATCCGCCTTGTACGAATTGGTTCAAGTTCGGAATGTAATCCGAGCTGCTGGAGCTTTGCAGGTACTTGTGTTCGATTCCTTCTTCGGCGTTCAAAGCTTCGAGCGCTTCCCATGCCGATTGGTTAAAGGATTTGTCGTTTACACCGCCGACGTCGGTTACAAGACCGACTTTAATGTTCGACGCTGCATCTCCGCCGCCGTTTGCTCCATCGTTGCCCGCTCCCGTGTTGGATGCGGCACCGTTATTTGCCCCGCCGTTTGCACCGTTGTCGGCGGCACTGTTCTTGTTGTTGCCGCAGCCCGTCAGCACCAACATCAGGGCGAGAACCATGACTAACGAAAATTTGAAGGCTTTGTTCATTGACGTATAATCCCCCTTATAATTTTTAACACTAAGCTTTTCTACAGACCGATTATACATTTAAAATTAGTTAAAATCCATACTTTTAATGACCAAGGGTTAAATAAGTTTCGCCTTTTTGTGAAATGAAACGCTTTCTTTCGACATAGTTGCCACACAATGTTCGCAATGTGTAAACTTTTATTTTTTCGGCTTCCACTCATTCCATTTTATACCTAAAAAACCGCCGTTACCGGATAGGGTCGCATGCCGGTAACGGCGGTTTATATCACCGCGTAAAATTAGGCGTTGATTTTTTCTTTAGCCACATTGGCCAAAGAGTTGAAAGCGTTGATGTCGTTCACTGCCAAGTCGGCAAGCATCTTGCGGTTGATGTTTACATCGGCCAGTTTCAAGCCGTGCATCAATTTGCTGTAGGACAAACCGTTCAAGCGGGCTGCCGCATTGATCCGGACGATCCACAGTCTGCGGAAGTCGCGTTTTTTCGCACGACGGTCACGGTATGCATACAGGTGGGATTTCATAACCTGTTCTTTAGCTGTTTTGAAGATGCGGTGTTTCGAACCGAAATAACCTTTAGCCAGTTTCAATACTTTTTTATGACGACGACGAACCACGAATCCGCCTTTTACTCTTGCCATATCAATAAACCTCCCAATAAGTTGTGTTAATTATTACTTCAAGTTTGCGAGCTGTTGTTTCAAACGGCTAACGTCGCCGGAATAAGCCACAGGGCTGTTTGCCAACACACGTTTTGCGCGTTTGGACTTATGGGACAGCAAGTGATTGCGTTTCGCTTTGTAACGTCTTACTTTACCGGATCCGGTAATTTTGAAGCGGTCTTTAAGACTGCTGTGGGTTTTCATTTTAGGCATTGTACTTCCCCCTCTAAGTTTGTGAACTTCCGCGCTCCGCGGCCTTTCCGCCCATCGTGCGGACGCCGGAAAGCGGCGTTTAATTTTTAGGTGCCAAAATCATAATCATGCTGCGGCCTTCCAATTTTGGATGACGTTCCACCGTAGAAAGCTCTGCGACCTCGTCTTTGACGCGCTCGAGAATTTTCTTGCCGATGTCGGCATGGGTAATTTCGCGACCGCGGAAGCGGACCGAGCATTTTACCTTGTCGCCGTCTTTCAAAAATTTGATCACATTGCGAAGCTTTGTCTGGAAGTCGTGTTCCTCGATATTGGCGCGGAACCAAACTTCTTTGATGTCCACTATCTTTTGATTCTTACGGGCTTCCTTCTCTTTCTTCTGCTGCTCGTAACGGAATTTGCCGTAATCCATGATCCGGCATACCGGAGGCTTGGCCGTCGGCGCCACGTTAACCAGATCCAGATTCAGATCGATCGCCATTTGCAGCGCTTCGCGGGTCGGCTTGATGCCGATTTGTTCCCCGTCCGCGCCCACCAAACGAACTTCCTTGGCCCGTATCTCATCATTGATCAAATGTTCCTTACTGATAACTCTCCACCTCCAAATGATTCTTGGTTACTGATACAAAATTAAAAGGGATGCAGGGTCAACCACCCGCATCCCAAATTGATCGTCAATTCTTCATGAATAATCCCATTCATAAATCATCGGATCAAAACCAGCCAACATGATCGTCGGACAGGTGAGAAGCCAGGGCCTCTGCTTGCAATCCAAAACTTTGATATTGCACACTTGAATACTCTACCATACGCAAGGAATACTTGTCAAGGATCCGAATTCAAGATTCGATGACGAATTATTTTCTCCGAAAAGCTTCGTGATCAAAATCCGGTTTTTGAGCTTACCGATTTCAATAAGAGCTCAAAAACCGGGTTTTAAGCTTCCTTACCCTTTTTGAACTTCTTCGAGGCGCACAACGCGCGTATGCTGCGTATGGCTCCATTGCTTGTTGTTCTGGGTGAAGAAGGCGTAGAACGTAATCGGCCACCACGAGATCAGGTAAACCGGGAACAGCACCAGGTAGGCGTAAACTTTCTTCGATTTAACCTTCTCCAGAATCATGGCCGCCAGGAATGTAAATACGTTGGCGGCGATCGCCAGGAATGAAATCCATAGCGGCAAATGGGCATACAGCGTCTCAAAATGCGGCCCGCTCAGCAGAGACTGGTCGACCCAGATCAGAGCGGTCAGCAGGAATGTCAGCAGGACGATATATACGTTGGCCCCATACAAAGCCATATCCAGCTTAATGAAATTCCGCTCTTTGATGCCCTGCCACAAAAGCGGGAAGAAATATCTGCGGGCCACCGTAAAGTGCCCCTGCATCCAGCGCAGACGCTGGCGGGCGGAAGCTTTGAACGTCAACGGCTTCTCGTCAAACAGCTTCGCGTCGTAATTAAACACCGGATATATGCCGCGTTCCGTACAACGCATCGTGAATTCCAAGTCTTCCACGAGGCTCGTCGCGCCCCAGCCGATCTCCTTCAAGAGCTCGGTCTCGAAGCACATCCCCGTGCCGCCGAGATAGTTGGCCATATTCAAATTGTGGCGGGAAAGCTGCCACAAGCGGTTGCAATACCAGTAGGAAATCCCGTAAGCCGCCGTGATCCAGGAATCCTCCGGGTTCTTTGTATCGATATACCCTTGGATAACCCGGGCGCCGGAACAGAGATCGTTGTTCATCTCACGCAAAAAGTCCGGATGCGCCAAGTTATCGGCGTCAAACATCACCACGGCGTCATACTGCCGCGGCATCTTCCACAATTGCTTGAGCATCCACTCGATCGCATAGCCTTTGCCGCGCAGGTTCTGATTGGTCCGCACGCAGGCGTTCATGCCGTGGCTCCGCACGATGTCAGCCGTTCCGTCCGTACAGTTGTCGCAAATGACGAATACGTCGTAGAGCTCCTTCGGATAATTCAGTTGTTTTAAATTTTCCATCAAGGCGCCGACCACTTTTTCCTCGTTGTGCGCCGCTACCAGCACGGCAAAGGATTTGGTCGGAGCAAAGCTTGCTTTTTTCTTCTTTTTGAACAAGCCGAACAGCGATAATACGAATTGGTACACCCCGATCACCGCAAGCACGACCTGCAGCGATACTAAAACGACGTCCATCATAATCTTTTGTGCCCCCTTTAAACTCCATTAAATTTTTGGTTGTTTTTTTTCTCTAATTTAGCCGGAGTTATTTATGACCCTTTGACCCTTGTTTGAAAAACCCGTTTGAAAATCTTTATTTCTTTTTCAACGCTTTTTCGATTTTCCATGAATTCGTATCATTTGTCAAACCGCTGTAAAACCGGAGCGGCGCAAATTTTGGCGGCAGCCCCTTCCTACCCCCATAAGGCACCGCCGCATCCAGCAATCGGTGCGGTTAGTTCTTATTTTCATCACTTTTGACGCTTTTTATTTCTAAAGTCCCCCCTTTTTTTCTAATGTTTTTACTGTATGAAAACGATCCGATAATAAACAAACGTAAATGGCAATAAAAAGTTTACTCATTAACTCATTTTTCTTTAAACTTTTTTGCTATTATTTGAATCAACAAAAAGAGCGGATTCACAAGAAATCAAAAAAAGGGTATATTAACTTTCACAGTCGTTTCTATCGTTAATACGCCCAATCGGCGAAATACGGACCGTATTCGGCGGCAAACCCGACGGGAGGGATCTTATGAAGCGATGGATGCAAAAATTGGTACAACTGGACCAAAAACTTTTCGTGGGGATCAACGGCCGTCTGCACCGGAGTTTCCTTAATTTCTGGCTTTATCATCTTACTCATCTCGGCGGCGCCTGGTTTACGATCTTGTCCACTTTGATCGTGTGGATGATCGCGCCCGCGCCATGGAACAAAGTGGGCCTTCAGTCCTGCGTTGCACTGGCGATCAGCCACATCCCGGTAGCGCTGGCCAAAAAGAAATATCCAAGGCTCCGTCCTTATATGACTTTACCGGGCACCAATACGTTCCGTAATCCGCTGACGGATCACTCTTTTCCTTCAGGTCATACCACTGCCATTTTCTCGGTAACGATGCCATTTATTGCGCTGCAGCCCGGGCTTGTCCTTCTGCTTGGACCCGTCGCTCTGATCGTGGCGATATCCCGGATTTACTTGGGTTTGCACTACCCGTCCGATGTGCTGGCCGGCGCCGCAATCGGGTCTTTTGTCGCCCTCGGTACGGTTGCATTCTGGGCGTAAAGGGGATATTGTAATTGTTAGAAAAACCTTGCAGGAAAAGGTGAAACTAAAGTGCAAAAACATAGGGTCTTACTTTTATCTGAGGGGTTTGGAGCCGGGCACACGCAGGCGGCATATGCGCTCTCCAGCAGTTTACGTAAAGTGGAACCACATGTGCAGACGAAAGTCCTGGAATTGGGCAGTTTTTTAAATCCGAGAGTGGCGCCGATCATTATTACCGCCTATAAGAAAACGGTATCCAGCCAGCCACGTCTTGTTCGCATGATGTACCGCAGCAATTATAAAAAATCTTTGAACCGATTGACGACGCTCGCTCTTCATCGGATGTTTTATACGCGCACGATTCAGGTGATCCGTCATTTGCATCCGGATGTGATCGTCTGCACCCATCCGATTCCGAGCACCATTATTTCGCGGATCAAGCGGCTGGAAATGCTTGATGTACCGCTTTGCACCGTAATCACGGACTATGATGCGCACGGATCTTGGGTCAGCCGGGAAGTGAACAGCTATCTTGTGTCGACCGAGCAGGTAAAGCAGAAATTGCTCGAACGGGGTGTGGACGAGAGCAAAATCCGCATCACCGGCATCCCGGTCCATCCGAATTTTTGGGAACGCCACCGGAAGGAGGATATCCGGGCCCAGTTCGGCCTGAAAAATATGCCCACCGTGCTTGTGATGGGCGGCGGCTGGGGCTTTATGAAGGACGAGGCGGTCAATTCGCATTTGGCCTCATATAGAGACCGGATCCAGATCATCTTCTGCTTCGGAAACAACGAGAAATCCCTGGAGAAGATGAAGAAGGATCCCCGTTTTTTACATGAGCATATCCATTTGCTTGGATTTACCAAGGAGATCGACAAGCTGATGGAGGTTTCCGACCTTTTAATCACGAAACCCGGCGGCATGACTTGCACCGAAGGCTTGGCGAAGGGCATTCCGATGCTGTTCCACAAGCCGCTGCCGGGCCAGGAGGAGGAGAATTCCCATTATTTCGCCTCCCAGGGCTGGGGAACGCAGATCAGTTCCCTGGACGACATTACGGCATGGATCGATCGGCTGTGCAATAACTATGACGAGGTCATACGCGAGCGTGAGAAAGTGCTCGATCAGATCGAGAGCTTCTATCCGCTTCAAAGCGCACAGGCCATCATGGAACTGATCGGACAAAATGAAGAACTGAAAGATTGCCCTAGTTATTAGGCTCTTAACCCGTTTTGAACAAACAAAAAGGCTCCGGAAATGTCCGGAGCCTTTTTTGGCGAACGTCGTTAAAATTCGTCCATCTTGGTCTCGTGATAACGGCGCAGCGCCAGTTCGCCGACTTTCACCTCGCAGCGGTAAATCGGCATGCCTTGGCCGACGAATTTGGATTCGTATTCCGTCATCACATGCGCTTCATTGTTGCCGCCTTCGTGCAAATTCAGCGAGATATCGCTCATCTGCAGGCCGCTTGCGGCAAAAGCGTTCAGCGAAAACTGGAACAGTTCCCTGGAATCCGTCTTGAAGTGAATCTCTCCCGCCTCGTTCAACAGGGAGCGGTACTTGTCCAAAAAGCGCGGATGCGTGAGCCTTCTCCGCATATGCTTTTTCTTCGGCCACGGATCGCTGAAGTTCAGATAGATCCGCTCCACCTCGCCGGGAGCGAAAAATTCCTCGATGAATTCAATATTCCCTAGCGCGAGCCGAACATTGGCCGGATTGTCCCCTTCATGCCCGCTCCAAACGCCCCGGACCTTCTCGCTGGCCCGGCGGATCAATTCATCGTACATATCCATCCCGATAAAATTGCAATCAGGGTGTTTAAAGCTCATGCCGCTGATGAATTGCCCTTTCCCCATGCCAAGCTCGATATGAAGCGGCCGGTCGTTTCCGAACAATTGTGACCATTTTCCCTTATATTCCCGGGGGTCCAGTACGACAAGGTCCTGCTGCTCCTCCAAGTTTTCCCGGATTCCCTTTCTGCCGCGTAAACGCATCTCATTCCTCCGCTTTCCTGGTTATGCCCAAAATCAAAATTTCATCACTGAAACATTGTGCCGAAGATTGAACTAAAAGTAAAGATATAAAAGTGGCTTCTCCACCCTAAATGAAAAAGGAACCCTTACCGCCGGGGAGACGGTATGACGGATTCCTTTCTCGATATATTTTGGAATTGGGGTCCAAACGATATTCATTTACAATTAAAATAACATAATCTGTCATTCACCGCAAGAAAAGCCCCCTTGACAAGTTCCCTTTTTTTTATATTTTCTGCTACAATGATTCATGAAAATCCGCTTATGACAAGGCGGTTTAAAAGCAAAATTCGACACAAATATTTTTTTTGTGACAAATTTAGGACTTTACCGGATGAAGGAGTAAAAATGCATACAACTCTATCTACTGTCCCCAAACTCTGGGGTGACAAACGCTTTCATACCTGGAACTCGGAGATGCGGGAACAGTTTGGCGAAAAAGTGTTCAAAGTGATGCTCGACGCCGGCTTTACCTGCCCGAACCGGGACGGCTCTATCGCTAAGGGCGGCTGCACCTTCTGCAGCGCGCGCGGATCCGGCGATTTCGCCGGCAGCCGCCGCGACGACCTGGTGACCCAGTTTAATAAAATCCGCGACCGGCAGCACCTGAAATGGCCGAACGCCAAATACATCGGCTACTTCCAAGCCTATACGAATACGTACGCGCCGGTGGAGGTTCTGCGGGAATACTATGAAGCGATTCTGGAACAGCCCGGCGTAGTCGGCCTCTCGATTGCGACCCGCCCCGACTGCCTCCCGGACGATGTCGTCGATTATTTGGCCGAATTGAACGAACGCACTTACCTGTGGGTGGAGATGGGGCTGCAGAGCATTCACGAATCCACCTCGACTCTCATCAACCGCGCGCATGATACTCAAACGTATCTCGATGCGGTCGAGAAGCTGCGCAAGCGGAATATCCGTGTCTGCACGCACATCATTTACGGATTGCCACAGGAGACTCACGAAATGATGCTGGAGACGGGCCGGGCCGTGGCGCAAATGGATGTGCAGGGCATCAAAATCCACCTGCTGCACTTAATGCGCAAAACCCCGATGGTCAAGCAATACGAAGCCGGTTTGCTGCGCTTTCTGGAAAAGGACGAATATATAAAGCTGATCGTTGACACGCTGGAATTTCTGCCGCCGGACATGATCGTGCACCGCTTGACCGGCGACGCTCCGCGAGATCTTTTGATCGGGCCGCTGTGGAGCCTGAAGAAATGGGAAGTGCTGAACGCGATCGATGCCGAGCTGAAAGAGCGGGATACATGGCAAGGCAAGTATTGGAGGGGATAATATGGGCTTTCTGTCGGTGCTTAGCCTTGCCCACAAACTGATCGGCGAACGGCTTGGACCCGGCGATACCGCCGTGGATGCCACGGCCGGAACGGGAGCCGATACGCTGTTCCTGGCCCGGACCTGCGGACATCGCGGCCGCGTCTTTGCCTTCGACATCCAGGCGGAGGCGCTGAACCTCACCAGGGCCAGACTGGAGCAGGACACGGCGGCGGACAAGCTGGCCGCCGTTACCCTGCTGCACCGCAGCCATGAGGAGATGGAGGCGGCGCTGCCCGCCGATCTTCACGGCAAGCTCGGGGCGGTCATGTTCAACCTCGGCTTCCTTCCCGCCGAGGGGGCGGACCCCGCCGTGATCACGCAAACGTCCAGCACGATCTCGGCGCTGGAGGCGGCGCTCCGGCTGCTGCGGCCCCGCGGCGTCCTGACCGCGGTGCTCTACCCCGGTCACCCCGGCGGAGACGCGGAGGCAGCCGCGGTGGAGGCCTGGGCCGCCGCCCTGCCACAAGCGGTGGGGCAGGCCGTTCTGTACAGGCAACCGCAAAAGCCGGCTTCCCCTTATCTCATCGCCGTGGAGAAGAAATAATCCGGAACTTCCGCTATATATCTCATTCATCTTATCCGAAGGAGTGCTGCTCCCATGCGGGAAGAAACCTTTACGTTCATGAATGACACGGGGCAATTTGTGTTTGTTTACAGCTGGTTCCCGGCGGATCCGGCGGCGCCTTTGCGCGGAATCTTGCAGATCGCCCACGGGATGACCGAGTCGGCCGTGCGGTACGCCCGGTTTGCCGGAGCGTTGACGGAGGCCGGCTTTGCGGTCTACGCCAACGACCATAGAGGCCACGGGCGAACGGCCAAAACGCCGGAGGAGCTCGGCTACCCGGGCGAAGACGGGCTGAACGGCATGGTCCGCGATATGAGCGTACTCGGCGACATCATCCGCGAACGTCATCCCGAACTGCCGCTGTTTCTGCTCGGCCACAGCATGGGCTCGTTCCTGACGCAGAAGACGATGTACACCGATCCCGGGCGGTACAGCGGATTTATTCTGTCAGGAACCAACGGCCCCCGCGGGCTGCTCGCTTTCGGCGTAAGACTCGCGCAGCTGCAGGCGGCCCTTCAGGGCCCGGATCACCCCAGCCTGCTGCTGAACGCGCTCTCCTTCGGCACCTATAACAAGGGCTTAATGCCGATCCGCACGCCTTTCGACTGGCTCTCCCGGGATGAGCGGGAGGTCGACAAGTTCGTAGAAAGCCCGGTGTGCGGATTTGTGTGCAGCGCGGAGTTTTTCCGCGGGCTGTTCGGCTTGCTGCGCGAAATTCACCGGCCGGAAAACATGGCGCTGATTCCGAAAGATAAGCCGGTGTACATCTTCAGCGGCGACCAGGACCCTGTCGGCTTCAAGGGGAAAGGCGTGCGCCGCCTGGCGGCAATATATCAGTCCCTAGGACTGCGGCAGTTGGAAGTCAAGCTATATCCCGGCGGACGGCACGAGATGCTGAACGAGACGAACCGGGACGAGGTTACCCGCGATGCGGTCGATTGGCTTCGGCGGCATTTACCGCAGGCACAGGAGAGCGCGCAAACAGGCGAACCCGAGCCTTCGCCCCCGCAATAGAGAGTGCCTGACCGGTTCTTCGCCACGTAAGCCGCGTCATTTCCTGCGATAATGCATCTTTTGGAGATAGGGCGGGCTTTGAGAAAGGGAATTCCTGCAATAGTGCAGGAATTCCCTGCTTTGTGAGTCTCTGGCGGAGCAATCGCCGGAAAAAGATGCGCATATGCAGGAATCCGTCCGATATATGCCTCCCAGCGAAAAAATGGATGCACTATTGCAGGTTTTACCAAAGAGCCCCCCGGTCCTTAAGCGGACCGGGGGCTCCTGTCTTGTCAGTCTCTTATTCGCTTTCCGGCGTCTCCTCTTGTTCTTGCTGACGCTGATCTTGATCCTGATCCTGATCCTGATCTTGATCCTGATCACGGTCCAGCCAACTGCGGATCATCGACAGCAGCTGGGCGCTGTTGACGGGCTTCGTGATATAATCCGACGCCCCCGCCTCCAGGCAGGCTTCCCGGTCTCCGCTCATCGCCTTCGCCGTGAGCGCGATGATCGGCAGATCCCGGAACTCCGGCTTGCTGCGGATAGCCCGCGTGGTCTCGTAGCCGTCCATGATCGGCATCATGATATCCATCAGCACGATTTCGATCGACGGCGTACTCTCGAGAATCTGAATCGCTTCCTGCCCGTTTTCCGCCGGGATCACCTTCATATTATGGCGCTCCAGAATCGTAGTCAGCGCGAAGATATTCCGGATGTCGTCATCGACGACAAGCACCTGCTTGGACGTGATCGCTTCATCCGATTCATGCAGCTTAACCAGCTTCTGTCGAGACGCATCGGGAAGGTTTTCCGATTTGCGGTGCAGGAATAGGCTGGTCTCGTCCATTATCTGAACCGGGGTTTTGACTTCTTTGATCACGGCCGATTTCAGCAATTCCTCAAGCTGGCTTTCCTGCTCCGGCGACCATTTTTGCCACCGGTTCAAAATAATCGGCACCGACTTGTTCCGCATATTCTTATGAATTTCATGAACCAGGGTGAGCGCATCCATGCCGTTCAAATCGTTGTCGATCAGGATGGCATCGAACGCGTCGGATTTAAACCGGTTCAGCGCCTTGCGCCCGGAATCGGCCGTCACGATCTCCAGATCGGCATTCGCCAGATACTGTACGGATTCTTCGAGGCGTTCCGCATCTTCAGCAACCATCAGCAGACGGTGAACCTCGCGCCGTGAAAATTCTTTAAGCCGGTCCAGCTTCGTCTCCAGTTCCTCGTTCGTTACCGGTTTGCCGATATAGTCGTACACGCCTTTTTGCCGGAGCGGAATTTCATCCTCCTCCACCGTGATCACGCAGATCGGAATATGGCGGACGCTAAGATCGTTTTTCAGCTGGTCGATGATCAGCCAGCCGTCCATATCCTTGAGACGTAAATCCAGAGTGATCGCATCCGGCCGGTATTTCTGGGCAAGCTCCAGCGCCCCGGTCCCCCGGGTGGTAATGATCGCCTTGATCCCTTTTTTGTGCAGAACATCGAGCAAAATTTCATTAAACTTCACATCATCTTCCACGACCAAAAAGACGCTGTCTCCCGGCTTAATGTCTTCGCGGTCATCGCGGATCGTCCGCTCTTCCTTCGGCGCGCCGCCGCGCTTCGATTCACGCGGAGTCACATCGATGATTTCAGGCACGTATTTCGGAGGCCCGGCCGGCGTTTCCGAATCGGAAGCCTCCTCCTTCTCATGCCCGGGAATGTCCGTGTAGAGCGGGAGGAACAGATTGAAGATGCTTCCTTTGTCAACAACGCTGTATAGTGTGATTTCTCCGCCCAGCAAAGCGGCGATCTCTCGCGAAATGGCGAGGCCCAGGCCGGTTCCGCCATATTCCCGGCTCGTGCTGCCGTCCGCCTGCTGGAACGCTTCGAAAATAATGCTCTGCTTGTCCACCGGAATCCCGATTCCGGTGTCGCTGACCGAGAAGCAAATGACCTCCTTGGCCCGGTTCAGCTTCTCGCTGCCCGCGCCCCATCCTTCCTTCGCCTTGAAGATTTCCAACTGCACCTGGCCCTCGGTCGTAAATTTGAACGCGTTCGAGAGCAGATTTTTCAGCACCTGCTGGAGCCGCTTCGGATCGGTGACCATGGTGTCCGGCAGATCGGGGTCCAGTTTGATGATAAAGTCGAGCCGCTTATTGTCCGCCATATGGCGGAACGTCCGCTCCAGACCGCCCGCGGCCTCGCTGATTTTCAACTCGCTGTAATCGGCCGTGACCGTACCGGATTCGATTTTGGACAAATCGAGGATATCGTTGATCAGCTCAAGCAGCTCGGTACCGGCGTCCTGAATCGTCTGGGCGAATTTGACCTGGTAATCGGTGAGATTCCGGTCGGGGTTCTCCGCCAGCTGTTCGGCGAGCAGCAGCAGCGAATTGAGCGGCGTGCGCAGCTCATGCGACATATTCGCCAAAAACTCCGATTTATATCGCGAGGTCAGTGCGAGCTGCTCCGCTTTCTCCTCAAGCACCCGTCTGGCGATTTCCACCTCGTTGTTCTTGCTCTCCACTTCCGCCTTTTGCAGTACGAGCAGCCGGGCCTTCTCCTCCAGTTCCTCGTTCGTCTTCTGCAGTTCGAGCTGCTGATTCTGCAGTTCTTCCGTAAGGGACTGGGATTGCATTAGCAGCTCCTCGGTCCGGCGGTTCGCCTGCATCGTGTTGATGACGATCCCGATCGACTCGGTCAACTGGTCGAGGAAATCGAGGTCGACCGCGGTAAAGCGCCGGAAGGAAGCCAGCTCCAGCACAGCGAGCACCTGATCTTCAAAAATGATCGGCAAGAGCACGATGTTCAGCGGTGACGCTTCACCAAGACCGGAGGAAATCATCACGTAATCCTCCGGCACATTCGTGAGCAAAATTCGCTGTTTCTCGATCAGGCATTGGCCGACCAAGCCTTCCCCGGCGCGGAACTGGTTTGACAAATGCTTACGCTGCTGATAAGCGTAGCTGGCGAACAGCACCAAGGCCGGCTCTCCTCCCACCTGCTCGTTGATGTACATCACGCCATGCTGCATGGATACGAGCGGGGCCAGCTCGGACAGAATCATCCGGCATACGGCGTACAGATCCCGCTGCCCCTGCATCATTCTGGTGAATTTGGCGAGATTCGTCTTTAGCCAGTCCTGCTCGGTATTAATCCGCGTCGTCTCTTTCAGATTGCGGATCATCTCGTTTACGTTATCCTTCAGCTCGGCGACTTCGCCGGCCGCGGCCACATCGATGCTGCGCGACAAATCGCCTTTGGTCACCGCCGTGGCGACCGTAGTGATCGCCCGCACCTGGGAAGTCAGCGTGCTGGCCATGTAGTTGACATTGTCGGTCAAATCCCGCCATGTCCCGGCGGCGCCAGGCACGCTGGCCTGGCCGCCGAGCTTGCCCTCAGCGCCGACCTCGCGGGCCACGGTCGTGACCTGATCCGCGAAGGTGGCGAGCGTGTCGATCATATTGTTGATCGTATCGGTCAACTCCGCGATCTCGCCTTTGGCGTCCACCGTCAGCTTCTGCTTCAGGTTCCCGTTGGCGACGGCCGTGACGACTTTGGCGATGCCGCGTACCTGGTCGGTCAGATTCTCCGCCATTATATTTACGTTGTCGGTCAAGTCCTTCCAGATCCCGCCGACGCCGCGCACTTGGGCCTGGCCGCCGAGCTTCCCGTCGGTGCCGACTTCGCGGGCCACCCGCGTCACCTCGGATGCGAACGAATTAAGCTGGTCCACCATCGTGTTGATCGTATTTTTCAGCTCAAGCAGCTCGCCCTTAACGTCGACCGTGATTTTCTTAGACAGGTCCCCGTTGGCCACAGCGGTCGTAACCCCCGCGATATTGCGCATCTGGATCGTCAGGTTGCTGGTCATCGTGTTTACCGTATCGGTAAGATCCTTCCACGTCCCGGACACGTCCTTGACGTCCGCCTGCGCGCCAAGCTTCCCTTCGGTGCCGACCTCGCGGGCTACTCTCGTTACCTCGGACGCAAACA
This sequence comes from Paenibacillus haidiansis, assembly GCF_036553665.1. Lineage (NCBI taxonomy): Bacteria > Bacillati > Bacillota > Bacilli > Caryophanales > Paenibacillaceae > Paenibacillus > Paenibacillus haidiansis. Next base: position 128,527 of record NZ_JAZHPZ010000006.1, read on the forward strand.
GGCTGAGCTGATCCACCATCGTATTCATGGTGTTCTTCAGCTCGAGAATCTCGCCCTTGGCGTCTACGGTAATCTTCTTGGAGAGATCGCCCTTTGCCACCGCGGTCGTAACCTCCGCGATGCCGCGCACCTGATCGGTCAAATTGCGGGCCATGTTGTTCACGCCCTCGGTCAGGTCCTTCCAGGTGCCGCCGACCCCTTTCACCTCGGCTTGCCCGCCGAGTTTGCCCTCCGTACCGACTTCACGCGCGACCCGCGTCACTTCGGACGCGAAGGTCGAAAGCTGATCCACCATCGTGTTGATCGTAATCGTAAGCTCCAAAATTTCACCCTGGACATCCGCGGTAATCTTCTTGGACAGATCGCCGTTCGCCACCGCCGTGGTGACAACCGCGATATTGCGCACCTGGTTCGTCAGATTGGAAGCCATGTAGTTGACGCTCTCCGTCAAATCGCGCCACGTACCGGCCACGCCGCGAACCTGGGCTTGTCCGCCCAGCATTCCGAGCGTCCCGACCTCGCGGGCCACGCGCGTTACTTCCGAGGCGAAGTTCGACAATTGATCCACCATCGTGTTGATTGTATTTTTCAACTCCAGAATTTCGCCCTTCGCGTTGACGGTAATGTGCTTGGACAGGTCGCCTTTCGCGACCGCGGTCGTGACCTCCGCGATGTTGCGGACCTGGTTCGTCAAATTGGAAGCCATGTAGTTGACGCTCTCCGTCAAATCGCGCCATGTGCCGGCCACGCCGGTAACCTCGGCCTGCCCGCCGAGAATGCCCTCGGTGCCGACCTCGCGGGCCATGCGCGTCACTTCGGACGCAAACGTAGAAAGTTGATCGACCATTGTATTGATAGTATTTTTCAGCTCCAGAATCTCGCCCTGGACATCCGCCGTGATCTTCTTCGACAGGTCGCCGTTGGCCACCGCCGTCGTCACCACCGCGATATTGCGCACCTGATCGGTCAAATTGGAAGCCATATCGTTGACGCTTTCGGTTAAATCCTTCCATGTCCCGGAGACGCCTTTGACCTCGGCCTGGCCGCCGAGCTTGCCTTCCGTGCCGACCTCCCGCGCCACGCGCGTCACTTCGGAAGCAAACATCGACAATTGATCCACCATCGTATTGATCGTGTCTTTAAGTTCAAGAATTTCGCCCTTGGCGCTGACCGTGATCTGCTTGGTCAGATCGCCTTTGGCGACCGCCGTCGTAACGGCGGCGATATTCCGCACCTGATCGGTCAGATTGGCGGCCATGTTATTGACGCTGTCCGTCAAATCCTTCCACGTCCCGGAGGCGCCTTTCACATCGGCCTGCCCGCCGAGAATGCCCTCGGTACCGACCTCGCGGGCTACCCGCGTCACTTCCGAGGCGAAGGTGCCGAGCTGGTTCACCATCATATTGATATTGTTCGCCATTCTCAGATACTCGCCGGTCAGTGGTCTGCCCTCGATCTCGACTTCCACCTTCTGCGTCAGGTCCCCCTGGGCGACCGCGTTGATCACCCGGGCCACCTCGGCCGTCGGCTGCACCAAATCGCTGACGAGCCCGTTGAGCGAGTCCACGACCTGCTCCCACGCTCCGCCGGTATTTTTATGGTTAAATCTGCGCGAAAGCTTGCCTTGCTTGCCCACGACCTCGGCCACGGTACGTATTTCGCCGACCAGACTTTCCTGCATATCCATGATCTCATTAAACGTATCGGCCACTTTGCCGGGAACCCCCGTCCGGTCGTAAGGCATCCGGAACGAGAAGTCTCCTTTTTTCATGGCCATTAACGCATTCAGCAATTCTCCGGCATCGAGTTCTTCCTTGGACGACCGGGAATGCGGTTGTTCTTGATCCGACATCTTCCATCCTCTCCCGACATTGATTTAGTCTTTTACGATAACCGGTGACAATTTATTCACATTTCTCATTTTACTATGGGATGAAGCGGCTTGTCATTATTTGCCTTACATAATTTGGGTCATTTTCCAATTGACAAACGCCTTGTACATAAGAAAAACCGCCAAGCCGTTTCATGCCTGGCGGGTACTGAAAAAAATCACATTAAAGCCGTTAAGCCATGTACTTTAGGCGTTAGATTACGAACGCTCTCGAAATAATAACAAGCAGAATGAAGAGAACCAAGATAGCGCCCGTAGAAGTCCACAAGCCGCCCGGATATCCATATCCTCCGGCTTTCCCGTCAACTACACCACTCACTAGAGATTCCTCCTTTGGTTTAGAGTACACCCTATTTTATTCCAAATTAGGTATATTGATTGGGCAATTCGTATAATAGGCGGGCGTCCTTGCGCCCCGTAGCGGCAAGCGGCATTATGAAGTAGTCCGTCCGTTCTCCGGCACCGGCATCCTGCAGGAACAGAACGATAAGCAGGGTACCCTCCCGCCGAAGCTCCGAATCGGGCTTCCCTGCCAGCACTTCGTCCAGAGGAAACGGCAGTTCTTCCAGAACGGCGCATTTCTGCAGGTCGCGTTCTCCCAGGCCGAGCGCCGCGAATGACGGATCGGCTTCGGAAGGCCGGTTGGCCAATAGCCTGAAGTAGCCGCTGCGCCGCTCCTTGGTCATCCGGTCTTCCCACCAGATTTTGCGCGGCTTGTACTTATGACCCAAATAGTAATCTAGCTTCATGAGCCCGAGCACGATGTCCGGCCGCTTCATTCCGCGGCGGTTCAAGAAATCGTACAGCCGGCTAAACAAATCCTCCAGTTGATGGCCGATCCGCTGCCAGCCTTGCGCCGCCCAGTAATCTCCGAACTCCTGGAAAAAGTCGAACGGAGTAGCGAATTCCCTGCTGATCAGATATTCGATCGTATGGTCCATCCGGTGGTTATTCCAGTATTTTTCCAGAATGTCTTCCAGGCGTTTAAGCCGCACGATATCGGAAAACGGCATCACGTCATTGCCGAGAATTTCGTAGGGGGCGTGGTCCATATATTGATAATTGTATTTGGCAGCCTCATTCCGAAGCCCCGTACCGCGCAGCATTTTCAAAAAGCCGAGCTGCAATTCCTCGGGCCGCATGGCGAACACGTCGTTAAACGTCTTGCGGAACGAACTGTAATCCTCGCCGGGCAATCCGGCGATGAGATCGAGATGCTGATCGATCTTCCCGCTCTCCTTGATCTTCGTTACGGTGCGGGTCAGCTTGATGAAATTTTGCCGGCGCTTGACGCGCTCGTTGGTCAGGTCATTCGTCGACTGAACGCCGATTTCAAAGCGGAAAATGCCGGGCGGTGCGTTCTCCGCCAAAAAGTCGAGCACCTCCGGCCGCATGATATCCGCCGTAATTTCAAACTGGAACACGCAGCCCCCGTGATTGTCGATCAGAAACCGGAACATCTCCATCGCGTAGCTGCGGTTGATGTTAAAGGTGCGGTCGAGAAATTTGATCGTTCTCGCCCCGTGCTCGATCAAGTACAAAATGTCCGCCTTGACGCGCTCGATATCGTAATACCGGACCCCCACTTCAATGCTGGAGAGGCAAAACTGGCAGCTGAACGGGCAGCCCCGGCTCGTTTCGAAATAAACAATGCGCTTGCTTAGGTGTGGTATATCCTCGGGAAAACGGTGCGGCGACGGCAGCGTATCGAGATCCGATTTCGGCCGCGGCGGATTGACCACGATATCGCTGCCTTTCCGGTAAGCCGCCCCGAATACATAATGAAACTTCCGGTTCCCGGACAGCTCCTGAAGCAGGTGATGAAAGGTCTCCTCGCCATCGCCCATTACGATATAGTCGACGCTATCCGCCCGCTCCATCCAATAAGCCGTATCGTAGGAAACCTCCGGACCGCCAAGCACGATTTCCGTGTCCGGCAGCACCTTCTTCAGCATCTCGGTCACCTTGAGCGTCTCTTCGATATTCCAGATATAGCAGGAGAAGCCGATCACGTCCGGCCGCTTTTGATAAAGATCGGAAACAATATTCAGTACGGGATCCTTGATCGTATACTCCGCCAAATCGATGTCAAATTCATTCCCGCTGTATGCCTTCAGCAGCCGGATCGCCAGCGAGGTATGAATGTATTTAGCGTTTAATGTAGCCAAGATGACTTTCATCGTCCACAACCCTAATCCATATTTTGAAAAAACTCCAGGAACGGCGCGCCATATTTACGGTATTTCACTTCGCCGACCCCTTTAATCCGCAGCATCTCGCTTTCGCTTGTCGGAAGAACGACGCTCATTTCGCGCAGTGTCGCATCGTTGAAAATAATATACGAAGGCACCCGCTCCTTCTCGGCCAGATCGCGGCGGATCAGGCGCAATTGCTCGAACACGGTCTCATTGACCGCCGACGGGCCGTCGTCATATACCGAGCCTCTGGCGCGCCGGGAACTCCCCGAGGTTCCGGCTCCTTTGGCGGACGCCGGTTCGGGCGCACGCATCATTACCTGATGCTTACCCCGTAACACGTCGCCGGCCAGGGGCTGCAGCCGGACGACGGGATACTGCCCTTCGGTCAGCGCCAAATAACCTTCGGCGATAAACATATTGATCAATTCGGAAATCTCCTTCTCGGTCCGGCGGCGCATCATCCCGTAAGTCGGCAGCTTGTCGAAACCGTACTGCAGCACCTTCTTGTTCTGCGAGCCCTTCAGCACCGAGGAGACGAGCGAGACGCCGAAGCGCTCCCGCATCCGGTGGATGCAGGAGAATACGATCTGCGCGTCAACCGTCATGTCGACCAGCTCACGCTCGTCGCGGCAGGAGCTGCAAATGCCGCAGGGCGTCCGGTCGTGTGCCTCGCCGAAATAATCGAGCATGCCCCAGCGCAGACAGCTGGTCGAGTAACAATACTCCACCATTTGCTGAAGCTTCCGGTACTCGTTGCGCTTGCGGTCCTCGTCCTGGGGGTTTTGCTCGATCAGAAATTTCTGCGTCATAATGTCCTGTGGACTGAACAGCAGGATGCAATCGCTCGGCTCGCCGTCGCGGCCCGCCCGGCCCGCTTCCTGGACATAAGCTTCCATATTCTTCGGCATATTGAAATGGATCACGTAGCGCACATTCGATTTATCGATCCCCATTCCGAACGCATTGGTTGCGACCATGACGCGGATGTCGTCATACAGAAATGCCTCCTGGCTCTCCTCCCGCTCGCGGTCGGATAACCCGGCATGGTAGCGGCCCGCGGGGACTCCCGCCTGCCGCAATCGGCCGTACAAATCATCGACTTCCTTGCGCGTCGCCGCATAAATAATGCCAGGCTGGTGCCCGTGCGTCTCCACATAATTCATGATGTATTCGCGTTTGTTCTCGCCGCGCAGCACCGACATGGCCAAATTGTCGCGGCCGAGGCCCGTCACGAACACGGACGGGTTATCCAGCCGCAGCAGCCGGATCATGTCGTCCATGACCTCCGGCGTTGCCGTCGCCGTGAAGGCCGCCAGAGTCGGACGGCGCGGCAATCCGTTCACGAACGGCGACACGGCGAGATAGCTTGTCCGGAAGTCGTGTCCCCATTGGGAGACGCAGTGCGCTTCATCGACCGCGACACAGGAGATGTCGAGCGTGCCCATCTCTTCGCGGAACCAATCCAGCTCCAGCCGCTCCGGCGCTACATATAGCAGCTTCAGTTCGCCACGTCGCGCCGCGCGGATGCGGTCGTTGGCTTCCTTGCCGGACAAGGTGCTGTTAATAAACGCGGCCGGAATCCCCATCGCGATCAGCGCGTCGACCTGGTCCTTCATCAGCGAAATCAGCGGGGAGACGACCAGCGTTAATCCGGGCTGCAGCAGCGCCGGAATCTGATAGCAGATCGATTTGCCGCCGCCGGTCGGCATAATGCCAAGCGTATCCGCTCCGCCAAGCATGCTGGCCACGATCTTGCGCTGCCCTTCACGGAAATCGGGGTACCCGTAATATTTCTGCAGCAATTGCTGCGCTTGTTCCATAGAGGCGGTTTGAACCTTCATTGAACCAGACTCCTTATTTCGGAAAGAATTTAAACGGAGAAAGCTTCTCGCTTTATATATATCACTCACTTTAGTTTAGCGGTCCAGGCCCTCGGGGGCAACTTCCCTATCTTCTTCGGATCGAGGGGACACCCGGTAAAATACAAGTTTTAGTACATAAAGTTGAAGTCACTTACTCACACTTACTATTATAGCGCAGTCGGAACAAGCGGGCTTTTTAAATATACGGAGGAACTGTCATGCGAACATGGAGCGAAAATTACAAATCATATAAACGCGAGCATAGGGCTTCTTCAGCTACGGAGCCTAATGATGCGGACGATAACGCAAGCGGCGATAAGAAGCCGCTTTTAACTCTTGGCGTTTCGCTATCCGACAATTTGACCGCCATCCAAGAGAGAATCGGAGCGAACGGAGATATGACGATCAGACAATTCCATATCGCCGGTCATTGCCAGGCTGCGCTCGTGTTCTTTTCCTCCATGACCGATCAGAAAGGCATTCAGGAAAATATTCTAAAGCCGCTAATGCTCTGGCGCGGGGCGGAAGCCCGGAAGTCTCCGGCGCAAGACGCCCTTCTGTCGGAAGATGTTCTCATCGACCTGCTTTGGAATGAAGCGATCTATATCAATGAAGGATTGAAATGTACGGAGTTGGACAAGATCCTAGACCTCATCTCTTCCGGTTATGTCATTCTGCTGCTGGACAAATCCGATGAAGGGCTTGCCTTTGCGATGCGCCAGATCGAAAAGAGAGGGATCGAACAGCCGCAGACGGAGCAGGTCATCCGCGGCGCCCGCGAAGGCTTTATCGAACTGCTGGATACCAACCTGTCCCTGATTCGCTACCGTCTGCAAAGCCCGGATCTAAAAATCGAAACCGCTCCGCTTGGGGAACGGACCCGATCCCGGGTTGCCGTGTGCTTTATCGAAGGCATTGCCGATCCAACGCTCATTGAAGAAGTAATGCGGCGGGTTGCCAAAGTCGATTTTGACGGCATCATCGACTCCGGATATATCGAGCAGTTTATCGAGGATCAGCCGCTCTCGCCATTCCCGCAAATTCAAAATTCGGAGCGCCCCGATAAAGTCGTCGCCGCTCTCTTGGAAGGAAAAATTGTCATTATGGTTGACGGTTCCTCCTTCGCTTTAATCGTCCCTGCACTGTTCGAGCAGTTTTTCCAAACCATCGACGATTACTCGGAACGCTTTATTATCGGAAGTCTGATCCGGATTATCCGCGTCGTTGCACTGTTGTTTTCGCTGTTTTTTCCCGCTTTCTACGTGTCCGTCATCTCCTTTAATCCCGAGCTGCTGCCGACGAATTTTGCCGTGGCGATCTCGGGCGCGCGAGCCGGCGTTCCCTTCCCCGCCGTACTGGAGGTATTAATTATGGAAGTATCCATGGAAATTTTGCGGGAGGCAACGATTCGCCTGCCGCAAATGATCGGCGGCGCCCTTTCCATCGTCGGAGTACTGGTGATCGGACAGGCTGCGGTATCGGCCGGACTGGCAAGCCCCATTACCGTTGTCATCGTCGCATTGACCACGATCGGCTCTTTCGCGACTCCGGCTTATAATGTCGCGATCGCGCTTCGGATGCTTCGCTTTCCGCTCGTACTTCTTGCGGGGATGTTCGGCATGTACGGGGTGATGATCGGGACCATTCTGATCTTTAACCATTTGCTGTATCTCGAATCTTTCGGCATACCGTATCTCTACTCGCTGATCACTCCGAAACGGGCATGGGCATCCGATACAGTATTCCGTGCTCCGATCTGGTGGGCGGGGCGACGTCCGGGCTATCTGCATCCCGTAGACGGGACGCGGCTGCCTAACGGCACGTCAAAGTCTTATCTCGACGCCATTTTCAAAGGAAAGGAGACACGTGATGAGCAGGAAACAAACCATTCTCACGATCCAAGCGGCAACCGTGATAGCTAGTTCCACCTTCGGGGTTTCCGTACTCAGCTTCCCCAACGCGATGGCCCGGAGCGCCGGAACCGGAGCGCCGCTGATGACCGTCGCGGGTATCCTTTTGGCTCTGCTCGGATTTTGGCCGCTCGCGAGCCTAGGGCGAAAATTCAAAGGCCAGACGATATTTGAATACGGACAAGTGCTGATAGGGAAATGGGCGGCGGCCGGAATCCATGTGCTATTGTTGCTTTTTTTCACCGTATCTTCGGCCTTGTATATCCGCGAGTTCGGAAATGTGCTTAGCATCGTTGTTTTTCGCAAGACTCCCATCGAAGTCAGCATGATTTTAATTTTGCTGACGGTAGCCTTTTCCTGCAGACGCGATGTGGTTAAATTCAGCTATATTCATATTTTTTACTTTCCCTTTATGTTTTTGCCGTTTCTGCTGCTTATGCTTCTCTCGGTGTCAAGAATCGATATTCTGAACCTGCTGCCTATGATGGGGAATCACCCGATGAATCCCATAGGATTCGCACAGTCGCTCTCTTTGTATCTGGGGACGTTCGTCATCACCGTTTTGATTCCGCATATGAGTAATCCGGAAGCTTCGATGAAGTCGGTAATTTACGGAATTATTGCCAGCGGAGCGTTGTATCTGCTAATGATCTTGTCGTCTTTAGGAATTTACGGAGTCCAGGAAACGAAGAAGCTCATTTATCCTACGCTGGAACTCTCTCGTTCCATCTCGCTGGGAGGCGTATTGGAGCGGTTCGATGTCCTTTTCATCGTTGTCTGGTTTGTTACGGTATACACCACGATATATACAAGTTATTACCTCGCTTCCTACACGCTTAGTAAGTTGCTTAACTTTTCAGACCTGCGGGTCAGCTCTTCTTTTCTGTTTCCTTTTTTACTGGCTATTTCCTTAATTCCGAGAAGCGTGTTTCAGTCGGGCGACATAGCCCGGAGTACCGAGTTTGTCGGCATCGTACTGGCCATTCTCTATCCGTTGTTACTGAAGATTATTTCCCTATTTCACCGGCGAAGGGAGCGGAACCCATGAGGAATCGAAGCCTTAAATCAGTCTTGCTCGGACTGCTGCTGGCCGGAAGCTGCATGCTCTTGTCCGGTTGCTGGGACAGTCTGGGAATTGAAGACAGAGCGCTGGTGCTCAGTCTGGCTGTCGATGAAGCTCCTCCGGAAAGCAATAAACAAGAAGAAAAAGTTACGCATATCGACGAGAAACCTCCGGGAAAAATGATCCGGATTACCGCCCAGATCGCCGTACCCGGACAGGTTCCCCTCGGTCCCAGCAGCGCTTCCAGCGGCGAAAGAACACAGAATTCCGTATGGATCGTGCAAGTGGTCGGCCATAGTCTGGACGATGCGCTGAACAATTTGCAGCAGCAGATCTCAGACCCCAAATACCTCATTCACCTGCGGGTCGTCGTCATCAGCGAAGCGATAGCCCGGGAAGGCTTGGACGATCTTAACGATTACTTAAGGCGAAACGCCGAAGTACGCCGCCGGACATGGCTGCTGGTTTCCGATATACCGGCGGAGAAAGTGTTGGCTGTCGCCCCCCCGCTTGAACGCGTACCGACGCTCTATCTTTTGTCCATGATTGAAAAGTCGGTCAGATCCGGGAAATTCCCGTTGGATTACTTGGGTATCTTTTGGACTTCGGAATCCAAGTGGGGACAGGACGGCTACCTGCCTTATATCTCGATCCGGGGTCAAGACAAAATCCTGGTTAAGGGCCTCGCCTACTTCAGCGGGGGCCGGTTGGTCGGGACTACCCGTCCTTTGGAAATCGGCGCATACATGGCAGCCAAAGGGATGGACCCCGGCGGTTATTCCTCTCTGCTGAACGTGTCCGGACTGGGTTATGTTATGGTTCAGACTCAGGAGCGTCATACGAATATCAAGGTCGATATCGTGGAAGGCAAACCAAGGGTTAAACTAAAAATTTTGCTGGAGGGATCGATCACCGAGCAATTCGATTCATCCGTCGATATAAATTCCCCGGAAGCGGTCGGACAGGTTGAAAGGAAATTTAACGAAGAAGGTATCAAGGCTGTTAAAAGTTTATTCCGGGATACTCAGCTCAAACATTCGGATATTTTTGGCATCGGCGAAATTGTCAGAGCCCACCACAAAGACTTCTGGAAGAAGCACGTGCACGAAAAGAAGGATTGGGGAAATATCTATTCCGGCATTCCCGTAGATGTTTCGGTGCATATGACCATTCGCCGCATCGGGCTAAAACAATAGGAGGAACCATGACTCGCGTTATTTTCTTCGTTATGTTAATGTGCTTTTGTTCGAGCTTTATTCTGCTTGCGATCGACGGCAAAATTTATTCCGTCGAGCGCAAAAACAGGGAAAAGGCCTATTCGCGCGTTTTTGGCTGGATCCATCTTTCCGCCGCCCTTTTGCTTCTTGCCGCCTTTATTTGGCTGTACTGATTCCCAAGGGTCCGGCGCCGAAACTTTTCTCTGCTAATCCGTCGCATAGTGCTTGTCCCGCATGCGTGGTATGGTATAGTTAAATCGGAAAAAATATGCGATAGGAAGCTGCTATTTCTATGAAAAATAACAAAAGCGAAAAAATGTTGAAACATAAGCGAAAAGAAGCGAATACCGGGCGAGGAACCGCAAAAGCCCGAGACGGGCAAAAACCGGACTCCCGGATTATGGGCCGGCAAACCGCGGAGGAGCTGCGGGCCGGAGACCGGGTCGTCATTACGGTCAAACGGCTCGGCATTAACGGCGAGGGCGTCGGATATTATCGGCGAAAAGCGGTGTTTATCGGCGGTGCGCTGCCGGGCGAGGTCATCAAGGCCGAGGTAACGCGGACGGAGCCGAAATTCATTCACGCGAAAATCCGGGAAATCGAGAAGCGCTCTCCCTACCGGGTCGACGCGCCGTGCCCGGTGTTCGGCATCTGCGGCGGATGCCAAATCCAGCATCTGTCCTACGAAGGACAGCTCGCCGCCAAGGAAGACATGATCCGCGAAGCCTTCTCCCGGTACACCGGGCTGGAGCAGGTTCGTATGAAGCCGATTCTCGGCATGGATCATCCGTGGAACTACCGGAACAAGGCCCAACCGCAGCTTGGCATGCAGCAGGAAGGCATCATCGCCGGCCTGTATGCGATGGATTCGCACCGGCTGATCGATATTACCGGCTGCCCGATTCAGCACCCGAAGGTCAACGAAGCGGTGGACCGGACGCGCAATGTGCTGCAGCGCCTCGGCATCCCGGTCTACAACGAGAAGAACAATCAGGGGCTGGTACGAACGATCGTCGTGCGCTGGGGCTTCCAGTCCGGCCAGCTTCAGGTGACGCTGGTCACGGCAAACGACCGGCTGCCGCGGCGGGAAGAGCTGGTGCGGGATCTCCGGCTGGCGATGCCGGAGCTGACGAGCATCGCGATGAATGTCAATCCGAAGAACACGTCCGTCGTGTTCGGCAACAAGACGTCCATCCTCTGGGGAGGGGACAGTATCCAAGAGTCGCTCGGCGACTTGGATTTCACTTTGTCCCCGCGCGCTTTCTTCCAGCTTAACCCGATTCAGACGGTGAAGCTTTACGAGGCGGTGCGCGCCGCCGCCGGGCTGACCGGCCGGGAGTCGGTGGTCGACGCCTACTGCGGCACCGGCACGATCGGCCTGTGGCTCGCGCCTTACGCGCGCGAGGTCCGCGGCATCGAGGCCATCCCCGAGGCCGTCGCCGACGCGAAGGCGAACGCGGAGCGCAACGGGCGCGACAACGCGTCGTTCCACGAAGGCCTCGCGGAAGAACTGCTGCCGCGCTGGGCGAAGTCGGGCTACGCGCCCGACGTCATCGTCGCCGATCCGCCGCGCACCGGCCTCGACCCGCGCTTCCTCGCCGCGGTGCTGCGCACGAAGCCGAAGCGCTTCGTGTACGTGTCCTGCAATCCGGCCACCCTGGCCAAGGATTGCAAGGTCTTGACCGACGGCGGCTACGCGATCGAATGGGCGCAGCCGGTCGACATGTTTCCGCAGACGAGCCATGTGGAGTGCTGTGTGTCGCTCACTAGGAAGTAGCCAGTCCGGGCCACATTTACCTGCCCTAATAATGAAGATCTCAAGCGCGACTAAGCCGCCTGAGATCTTCGTTTTTTATGCAAGATAATGACTCAGATCACGATCGATTCAAAGCCTTCCTCACTTCTTCCGCGAGTGACTCTTCCAGCCTGTTGTGACTTAAACACTCCCGCCAAGAAATTCTTGGCTATATATATCAGTGATTTTATCCAGCACACGCTGCGCATGTTCTGTAAATTTCAAGTTTGCAACCCGATTCTTCAACAAAAACACGCCGGTCTCATTGCGGTGTTTGCCGAGGGCTGCCTCAAACAATAGGTTGGCGCCATGAGTAGGCGGAGAGGAAAAAAACTTCATAAACAGTTCAAACCATGCGGTCAGTCCGGAATCTTTTCCTTTTTTTACCGTGTTGTTAATTCCCGGGTCAACGCTGCGGATCTTGATGCCTTCCTTGGCAAGCTGCGGTGCGACGGCTTGGGTCCACAACGAAAGAGCCAGCTTTGAAGTCGCATAAGGTCCATACATTTTGCGGAAGGTTTTGGGATGCTCCAAGTTTTCGATCGTAAATTCCTTCGTAAATCTAAACACCTGCGATGAAGTGTTAATCACCGTTTTTAAGCTGCCGTTCTTCAACAGCTCCTTCATTTCCATCAGAATAATATAAGGAACGACCGTCAACAATTCATAATGCAATTCGCGGCCTTGTTTTGAATAGCGCAGCTCACTTAAGCCTCCTCCGGCGTTATTGAACAAAATATCGATCCGCTGCTCCTTACTCTTGATTTCTTCCAAAGAGTGTCTCAAGCTGCCATAATCGGTGAGATCCTTCACTTTATAGGCTCGGAGCCGTCCGTCCTTGAGCTGATTTTGGAGGAATCTATCGTCCGCTGGAAAATCCGACCGGACCAAAGCAATCACCTGCCAGTTCTCCGACAGCATTTTCCGGGTCAATGCCAACCCGATCCCACTACTTGCGCCTGTAATCAGTGCGATGTGTTCTCGTTGATTCTTACTCAATGCATGTCCTCCTTCATTCAGAATATTCATCGGTTATTTGCACACATCAGTCGGAGTCGGGCAGGAGGATCAGTTTGCCATGGGCAGCCCCACTCTGGCTGATTTCGACAGCTGAACGCCATTCGTCGAGTGCGAAAGTCCGGGCGACCGGAATAGTGAACTTGCCGTCTGCTGCGTACCCGGCAAAGTCGCCGACAACGTCGTAACGTGCGGTATGCAATTCTCCGTAGCTGGCGCGAACGCCAAGTTCAGCGGCTGCGGCGAAATCACTGACGGTTAGCACATGCCGGGGATTTCCATTGACGATTTGGACCAGATCTTTCAATGAACCGCTGATTGGTGCGGCATCCAGAGCAAGATCAACCGGCTGCTTCGCCAGTTCGGTCACCCGTTCGACCATTCCATCACCGTACGAGGTCACCAACGCCCCCATGGCGCGGAGTTTGTCTGCGTAGGTGGTACCAGCGGTTGCGATCACGCGGGCACCGCGCATAAGAGCAATCTGAACGGCGGCGAACCCTACCGTGGTGCCAGCTCCGTGCACGAGTACGGTCTGACCCGATTTCACCCCGAGAGTATCAATGCCTCGGTAGGCGGTTTCGACCGCCATTGGCAGCGCTGCAGCTTGAACAAAGTCGAGTCCGGCCGGCATGCGGAACCAGTAGTACATGATCGCTTGGCCCGATGCACCGGCGCTCGACCCACTCATGAAATCTGCTCCACCCAGAACGGCATCACCGATGGCGACATCGGTTACGCCCTCTCCAATTGCGTCTACAATACCTGCCACGTCCAGCCCGATCCCGCGAGGCAAGGGCAGTTGACCGGCAAAATGTCCCCGGCACGTTACCCAGTCAACCGGATTTAACCCGCAAGCGCGTACTCTCACGCGAATGCGTCCCGGCCCTGGTTCCGGGATCGCCACCTCCTCCAAGCGCAAGACATCGGTCGGTTCGCCGTATTCATGGAATCGAATTGTCCGCATGGTAGCAGGGTTGGATGCCTGATTCTTTTTATCTTTGAAAGAAGTATCTAAATTTTCCATTTCGATGATCCCTCCATTTTGCTCTGATGGAATAGTGTTCTTCGTGAATTCAAACGGTCATCCAAGTACTCAGATCTGGGAGCCGCCTCCGTCAACAGGGAACTCAGCCCCGGTGGTATAAGTGGCCTCAAATGCCAGGAATGCTACGGCTTTGGCGACCTCGACCGGATCGCCGAAACGCAGCATCGGGATCTGCTGTTTCATCTGCGCCTCGGTTTGTTCCGCAGCTTCCTTCGGCATCGACCGCGCCAAGATGCCGGTGTCGATGGGGCCGGGGCTGACCGCGTTGACGCGAATCTTCCGCGGTAACAGCTCGCGGGCCAGACTGCGAGTCATAGAGCGCAGCGCCGCTTTACTGGCCGCGTACGCACTGATCATCGGGATACCCAATACGTTCGTGATTGAGGTGGTGAGCACCACGCCACTTCCTTCGTTTAACAATGGGGCGAGTTTCTGTACGGTGAAGTACGGACCTTTAGCGTTGATTGTATGCAACTCGTCGTACACATCCTCGGACATTGACTCGAAAGGGACGTAGTGCGTGATGCCGGCGTTAACGAACAGAGCATCGACCGTGCCGAACTCGGCCTTGACCCGGTCGGCCAACTTATCGATATCCGTCAACGACGCGGCGTCGCTCAGCAATGAGATCGCGTTGTTGCCGAGTTCTTCACGGGCCGAGTCGAGCTTAGCCTGGCTGCGTCCGGTGATCAGAACGCGTGCTCCTTCATCCACGAACAACTTCGCGGTCGCGAGGCCAAGTCCGCTGCTACCTCCCGTGATCACGACTTTCTTCCCGGAGAATTTGCCCTTACTGAATTGTTCCATTTGAATCGTCCTCCCTTGGTTTATCCGGTATATCATCTTGCAACAGACGGCCTATTGTTGGATAAGAAGCCCATAGGTAAACTGCACAAGCAATCACCATAATGGGTATTTACTGCTTTCACAATGACCCAACAGTGTAGCAAAAACCACACTGTCTGTGTTAATCTTATCTAAGCGATTTGGGTTCTACAACCAGTAAACAGCCTCATTCGTGGCTTATCCAACACACATACTTATCTGTTGTTTTTTAGCTTTTCTAAAAACGAACGCTAACCAATATATCCTAAAGAGAAAGGGAGAATCATAACATGCTTACTCAGACAACCGACCCCCGTGTAAAACGGACGCGTCAACTATTGATGCAGGCTTTTATGGAATTGCTTGAGAAGAAGAGGAATGTCTCTTCTATTACCGTACAAGATATTACGGCCCACGCGACCGTAAATCGCTCCACGTTCTATGCGCATTTTGAAGACAAATTCGCATTTCTTGAGAGCTGGATGAGAGAAAAATTTCAAGAGAAGCTGAAGGATGAGCTGCCTAACGGTGCTTTATCCGATATGGGGAGCCTGCGGTCGCTTATTTTAATCGTTTTCGATTTTCTTTACTGTACTCGTCCGTATATGACTTTATCTGACCGTCAGTATGAGCCGTTATTCCAGGTCGCGATGCAAAAGGAACTATATAACCTATTACTTACCTGGTTAAGTGAACAATCGGAACCATCCGTTTCACGAGAATCGGTGGAGACTGCCGCCCTCATTGCAAGCTGGGGCATTTTTGGAGCAGCCGTCGAGTGGAGTAGACATCCGCAATTGAAATCGGCGGAAGACATGGCGCGAGAAGTTTTGGTGGTCGTTGCTGCCGGTTTAGCACCCGTAATAGGATAATAATGTAATGTTGCGAACAGAGCCGGCGCGATCAAATAGAGCGGAAATAATAAAAGAGGGGTTGAGAACCCCTCTTTTTGTTGGACTAATTCAATTTTATAAAATACCTTATTTCTTCATTACCCGCACGGAATCCCACCGATTCGTATAAAGATAAGGCCGATACCTTGACCCTCGATCAAACATAATTTACAACTCTAATTATTTCTTGTACGGGATGTTCAGCGGCGTCTATTATACTCCGAAACGCAAAATTGTCCCGTGAAGTGCTTTTGCATGGTACATTTGTTAATATCTAGACAAGAACGAATTCATAATGCTGTGAAAAGGAAACGGGGGAATTCAACTTGACCAAGAGTAATAAAGCCGGCATTAACCAGGAGTTATCACCGCAGCAACGCGAAGAACTACTCGGAATATTGAAGGCCCGGTTTGAAAAGCATATGAACCGCCATTTAGACCTGGAATGGGCTAAAGTTCAAGCAAAGCTCGAAGCCCATCCCGATAAACTGCGGTCGCTCGATGAAATGGAAAAAACCGGCGGAGAACCGGATGTTATCGGTTACGATCATAATTCGGGCGAGTATATTTTTTGTGATTGTTCGGCGGAAAGTCCCAAAGGCCGCAGAAGTGTTTGTTACGACCGTGAAGCGCTGGAGTCAAGAAAACAACATAAACCGGAAAACAGCGCTGTCGAAATGGCTGCCGACATGGGCATTGAGCTTCTGACGGAAGAACAATACCGGGAACTGCAGAATCTTGGAAATTTCGATATGAAAACATCAAGCTGGGTGCAGACACCTGCCAATATTAGAAAACTCGGCGGGGCCCTCTTTTGTGATCTCCGCTACGACACGGTTTTTGTGTATCACAATGGAGCGGAATCCTACTACAGCGCCAGAGGCTTCCGCGGCTCGCTAAGGGTTTAAATTCGATTCATATTCCTGCGTTGAAACTTGACGGGCAATCCTGCGTAACAAACTGATAAAAGTTCCTTTTGGGAGGTTAATGTATGATTATTACTACAACACCAATGATTGAAGGTTATCCCGTCCAGCGGTATTCGGGCATTGTGACCGGTGAAGTTATTATGGGGGCCAACGTTGTCAGAGATTTTATGGCTTCCATCACCGACATCGTCGGCGGGCGTTCGGGGGCTTACGAAAGCAAGCTTCAGGAGGCGCGGGACACCGCGTTCGCGGAAATGGAAGCAAAAGCCGCGCGCTTGGGGGCCAATGCCATCATTGGAGTGGACATCGATTATGAAGTGATCCGCGACGGAATGCTGATGGTTTCCGTAAGCGGAACGGCGGTTGTCGTCTAGCCCGAATCAAAAAAACGTTTATCAAAATGCAACAGTCCTCAAGTTCAACAATCACAGCCATAACCCGTATCTCGCGGGGTATGGCTGTTTTTTTTGCGTTAAAAAGGTTCTCCCCTGGCCAATCCTTGTTTCACCCACCGGAAAATTCGTTAAAAACAGTATTGTCAACTAACTGTATACGTTATATACTGTTTACATTATATACAGTAAATGATTATCAATCAGGGCTTTCGGAAAGGAGTTTTTCTATGATTTCCCCCTCCACCGCCATTGAAGTTTCCGGGCTGCGCAAAAGCTTCGACCGCCAGCTCGTGCTGGATGGCATCGGGTTCACCGTGCCCGCCGGAACCGTCTTTGCGCTGCTTGGCCCCAATGGGGCCGGCAAAACGACGCTCGTCCAAATTCTCTCAACGCTGCTGCCCCCTGATGAAGGGACGGTCCGCGTGGCCGGGCATCAGGTTACCAAAAGCAAAAACGAGGTTAAGCAATCGATCAGCCTGACCGGCCAATTCACCGCCGTCGATGAAGTGCTGACCGGCCGGGAAAACCTCGTCATGATGGGCCGGCTCTCCGGCCTGTCCGCGGTTCAGTCCCGGCTCCGCGCCGACGAGCTGCTGGAACGGTTCGACCTGACGGGTGCGGCCCATAAACGGGTCAAAACGTATTCCGGCGGGATGCGCCGCCGCCTCGACCTGGCGATCAGCCTCGTCGTGGAGAGGCCGGTCTTGTTCCTGGACGAACCGACGACTGGACTCGATACGTTAAGCCGGCGGGTGCTGTGGGACTGCATCAAGGAGCTGGCCGCCCAAGGGCATACGATTTTTCTGACGACGCAATATTTAGAGGAGGCGGATCAGTTGGCCGATACGGTTGCGGTGATCCATGAAGGAAAGATTGCGGCCATCGGAACTCCGGAGCAGTTAAAGTCGCGGGTCCGCAGCGAAATGGTCGAGTTTCGGGACGCCGGCGGTGATATTTTGCTGCGCGAGCCGACCGATGGGACTTTAAGCCATCTGATGCGGATTCTGAGCGGGACAGACAGCCGGATCCCCCCCGATTCGCGGGTCAGCATCAACAAGCCCAATATGGATGATGTATTTATTGCCCTCACATCGGCAAATTCGGAGGTGTCATTATAATGCAAGCCGATTTTCCCTTCAAAAGAGCATCCTTTCTCTCCACCAACGCCGTGTTTATCGGACGCAGCATTCGCCATAGCCTGCGCGACGTCGAATCCTTGGTCATGTCCGTCGCGCTGCCCATCATGCTCATGCTGCTGTTCACCTACGTCTTCGGCGGCGCGCTCGACCCGTCGGGCAATTACGTGAACTACGTCGTTCCCGGCACCATCTTGCTGTGCGCCGGCTTCGGGGCGTCCAGCACGGCCGTGAAAGTAGCCGAAGATATGACGAACGGGGTGATCGAACGGTTCCGTACGATGCCGATTCACAGCCTAAGCGTCATCACCGGCCATGTCGTCGCCAGTCTGGTCCGTAACCTGGTCGCGACCGGCATCGTCATCGGCATCGCCCTGCTGCTCGGGTTCCGGCCGTCAGCCGGAATTGCCGGTTGGCTTGGCGCCGCCGGGATCATCGTTCTGTTTATCCTGATGATCACCTGGCTGTATGCGGCGATCGGCTTGGTCGCCGGCAGCACCTCCGCCGCTAGCGGTTACGGATTCGCGCTGCTCTTTCTCCCCTACCTGTCCAGCGCCTTCGTCCCGACGGAGACGATGCCGGGATGGCTGCAGGGCATCGCCAACCATCAGCCGATTACGCCGGCGACCGAAACGATCCGCGGCCTTCTTGCCGGTACGCCGGCAGGCGGCAACGCCTGGTGGGCGCTTGGTTGGTGCCTCGCCATCATCGCGGTATCCTTAGTTTGGTGCTACCGGGCGTTTCAGCGGAAATCGGGAAAACGTTAGCCCTATAACAATAACGAGTGTAGCCCTTAACAAATGAAAACGGGGCAGTCTCAAAGTAAGCGAAATTACTTTGGTGACTGCCCCGTTTTATTGAATCCGCATTACTCTTCCGGCTCGCCGCCTTCATTTCCATGCAGATATTGCTCGATCCCGTCCAAAATGCGTTCAAGCCCGAATTCGATATCGTTCCCGGCATCGTTATATTCCTCATTTTCGCCGGTATACTCGCCGGCCATCACAATCGGATAGAGATTTGGAAACCGCTCGGGCGTAACCAATTGCTTCAGCGCAGCGCTGTAATCAAAAGCGCTAAACTCACCGGGCGTCGTACCGGATTGGAATGCCCGGTCCATATCGCGCTGGAGAATCCCGCTGGCTCTGGCGTAGTTGCTGAGCAAAAGAATGATGGACATTTTGACGTAGCCGCTGACCCGGAATGTCTTCATCCCCCCCAGCGCCCAATCCACAAACCGCAAGCTGTTCGGCGTAATCGGCGCCCCGGAAATGGGAATATCGGCAAACCAGGGGTGGTCCCGGTAAATCCGGGTCGTACTCCAAACGAAAATGCGCATATGCTCGCGCCAGTCGTCCGCTCCTACTTTCGGCGGGAAAGCGACATTGGAAACCGCCTCCTGCATCAGCAGCAGCAGGTCGTCTTTGCTCGGAATATATCGGTAAAGAGACATCGCCGTATGGCCGAGCGACCCGGCGACCCGGCTCATGGAAACGGCGGAAAGCCCGTCCCGGTCGGCAATCGCGATCGCGGCATCCACAATCATCGGAATGCTGAGCTCCCGTTTGGGCCCCCGCTGCGGTTCCTTGACCAGTCCCCAAGTGATCGCTACGCCGTGCGGCAAATTTTCCGATACGTTGTCGAGCTCCTTGTTTCCTTCCTTCTGCATCGTTGATCGTCTCTCCTATTTCATCAGAATTGCTATGAATCCGTTCAAGTCCAAACTGTTTATTGCATAAACAATATACCATAAACGCTTCGTCCCTTCCATGCCGGTAGCGGCGCGGCACGCGTCTTTCATTTCCGTGACCCGATCAATTTCGTAATTGACAAGGAAAATAACAAAAGCTTACAATTTAAATGAACCTGTTCATTTAGAGACTTGGGGGTGAAATTATTCCTAAGATTATTGAAAATATAAAAGATAAAATTTTGCAAACCGCGAAAAAGCAGCTCAATCAAGAAGGGTATAGCAAATTGGCTTTAAGAAGTATCGCCAAGGAATGCGGCATCGCGGTCGGGACCATTTACAACTATTTTCCCTCCAAAGATATGCTTGTCGCCTATATCATGCTGGAAGATTGGGAGATTGCCCTGCGGACCATGCGGCAGTATTGCGAAAGCACGAAGAATTTCTTGGAGGGATTCTCCCGGATCTACGACGGAATTATCGGGTTCTCCGAGCTTTACAAACCGGTTTGGGGCGAGTATTCCTTTACGGGAAACGCCAAGTACAGTTTTGCGGAACGCCACCGGCTCATCCGCGGGCAAATTGCCGATCTGGTCCGGACTTTGTTATTGCGTTTCGGTCAACAGCGGGGTGACGGCATGTGCGATTTTTTGGCGGAATCTTTATTGACGGTTGCCGTGCAGGAGGACCTGGGATTTGAGCCGCTGGCCAAAGTAATCGCCAAATTATACGACCTATGAGATGGGAGGAATCAAGATGAAGGTAGTGCTTGCAGGGGCGTTCGGGAAACAGGGCAGCGACCTGTTGCGGGCCCTGGTGGCTCAAGGATACGAAGTGGTCGCCGCAGGCAGGAAGATCAAAGAAATACCGGAGCTCAAAGGAAAATATATATCAAAACAAATCGATATTACGGATGCTAGCGGAATAAAAGGATTATGCGACGGGGCCGATGCCGTGATTTCCACGGTGGGGCTTACTTCTTCCTCCGCTTCAGTCACCAATTACGATGTGGATTACCGCGGAAATTTGAATCTGCTGCAGGAAGCCAATCGATCTGGAGTAAGCAAATTCGCGTACATTTCCGTGCTCAAAGCGGACGGCGATCCGTCGGTACCCATGCTGCACGCCAAGAAGTTGTTTGAAGAGGAGTTGAAAAGCAGCGGGATACCCTACGTCATTTTTCGCCCGACGGGATTCTTCTACGATATCGCCAAAGTATTCATGCCGATGATCGATAAAGGAACGGTAACCCTGCTCGGCAAAAAAGACGTTCATGCCAATGTCATTGACACAAGCGATTTGGCGGAATTTATAGTGGAGCATCTTGGCGATCGTAACGAAACCTACAATATCGGGGGCAAGGAAACTTACTCATATGAGGAAATTGCCCGGATGTTTTTTCAGGCGGCGGGAAAAGAACCCGTAATCAAGCGGGCGCCGGTCTTCTTATTCTCGGTCCTCGCCGCTATGGCAAAATGGAAGAAAAACGGCAAAGAAGCCGTTATCCGTTTTTCCAAATGGACACTCAGCAATGAGATGGTGGCTGAACACCGGTACGGTAAATTGAGTTTCAAAGAGTACATCAAAAATTGTTATAAATAAGGAGGATCGGATATGAGCTTTCACGAAGCCTGGTCGATCGCGTTTGACAAGCCGCTGGCCGTTTTGTTGATCGTTTGCGCCGTTCTTTGTGCCATTGGGTTTTACAAGTACGTTTATTTCCTCTCGATCGGATACGGGTTGGCCGTCGCCGGCTCGGGCGTGGCCTTGATTGCCATGTACCTTAGGGATATTTCTGTCGGAAGCCTGCTGCAGTGCCTGCTGTTCGTGCTGTACGGCATCCGACTCGCCGGATTTTTAATCGTTCGCGAAGCAAAAAGCTCGGCTTACCGCAAAACCTTGCAAGAGGTTACGAAGGGCGAAGCAACCATGCCGGTATTCGTTAAAGCGGCTATTTGGATATCGGTCAGCTTGTTGTATGTGGCGCAGGTATCCCCTGTATTTTACCGGCTGAATAACGAGGCTGCAAACGGTGTAATGCCCATCATCGGGGCGGTCATCATGGCCATCGCTTTGATCATAGAAGCCGTGGCTGACAGACAGAAATCGCGGGCCAAAGCCATGAACCCCAACCGGTTCTGCGATACGGGCCTTTATCAGTACGTGCGTTGTCCCAACTATTTTGGAGAAATCCTGTTCTGGACGGGGGTATTTCTGTCCGGATTCGGCGCATTGACCGGCGCGGTGCAGTGGGCCATTGCGATCCTCGGTTACATCATGATCGTTTACATCATGTTTAACGGCGCCAAGCGGCTGGAACGCCGCCAGGACAGGAATTATGGAGACAGTGACGAATATAACGCCTATGTGGAGAAAACGCCGATCTTGCTGCCGCTCGTGCCGCTTTATCACTTAAAGGATGTTAAGTGGATGTAAACGGGCCTATGGTAAGGCCATGGTTGTCCGTTAGTGGAAAATCCCCATATTTTTGTATGTCTAACGGACGTGCATGACCTTTACAAATGAATTTCCATGCGGAGAACGATGTTTACACCGCCGAGCTTTTGAGCACATCCACAATCGGATCCTTTCGGAGTTTCCTCCCGCAGATCGCATACGCAAGCACGACCGACAATAAAACGGCCGCCCCGAAGGCCGCAATCTGCCCAATGGGCATATAGGGCACAAACTCATGGAAGTATAACAGGTTGAGCTTGAGGAAAACCACAACCGCAATGAGGTTCAGCGGAATACTGAACAAGATCGGCATTATTCCTAAGAACACCCCCTCCAACGTGAGCATCCGCCGGATTTCCCGAGGAGAAATCCCCACAGACCGGAGCATGGCAAATTCCTTTTGCCGCTGCCGTAAATTTCCCGATACGGTGGAGAACACGTTGGAAATGCCGATCACGGCGAGAAACACGGAGATGCAAATAATAATGGTTTTCATTAATTTTGTGGCATTTTGGTTTTCCTGTTCGCTCTCCAGACTGTTCCAGATCGCATAATCGCCCGAGCCGTACCACTTTTCGGTAACATTCCGAAGTTTATCCGCCACGGATCGGATAAGCTCTTCCGACTGCGGCGTTATCGGGATGTACACATTTTTTGCACGCAAAGATCCGGATTCCCGGTAATTCTCAATAATAGACAAATAAGCGCTGCGCGGCATGATCACCGTAAGTTGGTATCCGCTGGTGGTGACATGGGCATCCGGCGCTTGATTCGTCAAAAATCCCACCTCCGCTTCAAACGTATATTTCGATGTATCTTCAGGATAGATCTTCTCCTCGAGTTGTAGTCTGTTTCCGGGGTTCAGCGCCAAAAACGGGATCTCTACCGGATTTCGGCGGTTGCTGTGAAGATCGTCCCGCACCTTGTTCACAACAATGGCCCGGGGGATTCCCGTCTTGTGGAAGAACGCCGGGTCCGCTCCGACCTCCGCGCAGTATTCGGCAAAGCTTGAATCATCCAGAGCGGTCAGGATCGTCCGGATACGGTATTTTCCGTTCTGTTCGTACACATCGTATCTCCCGGATCTAACCACTTTTTTCAGCCCGCCCGAAGCCTGAAGCTCCTGCGATATCGTCTCTTCATCAACCCATAATCCCGCCCGGACGCTGGAGAGAAACATTACGCTTTCCACGCCGTCCATCGAACGGACCTCATTCTCGAACGGCTCTGTCGTCAAATTTCCGTCTTGAATATTCAGCTCAAGATAATGTCCGTCATCTGTCCATGAACCGTTGTTGGATACTTCACGCCACGCCTCGGAAATCCCGATAAAATTCATAAACACGCTCAACAAAGCAAAGGAAAGCGTGAGCGAAACGGTTGCCGTTCGATATGATCTCTTGCGCGCATACAAGGCGGTTTGGGCCAGTTCGCCCCCGATGCCGAAGATCCGTCCGGCAAGGCTTCGTTTCTTTGTCTTCATCATATTCGCGCCTTCTTCTTGCCTAATGGCTTCAATAGGCAGCAGCCTGGCGATCCTGCGCGCCGGAATGATCGCGGACAACCATACGGTCAAAACTGCCAGCACGATTGAAGGCAATATGGCCGGCAATCCGAAGACAAACGCGATCTCTTCCGCCTCGGCTCGCATATCCAGGGAATTGATATAAGCAAACAGGCCGCAATCCAGCAGCCAGCCAATAAACAGTCCCATGGGAATGGGGATCAGCGCCAGGACAACCGCCTCAAAAACGACGGAATGCCGAATCTGCCGTGGCGACGCCCCGATGCTTTTCAACATCCCGAGCTGTATGATCCGCGCATTTGCGGACATGGCGAATGCATTATGAATGTTGAACACGAATACTCCGGTTACCAGCAAGGCAAACGAAATAAGCATCAACGGCAGTACAAACTGGGAAATGCGAAAATGCTCCTTTTGTTCGGGCGGGTAGATCAAGTATTTTGACAGGAGATCATCGTTGGTCCTTATCAAGTACTTGCCGTACTCATCCGGTTTAAAGCCTACGGATTGTGCAATCCGGTCGATATCTTCATACGCGGTCCTCGGATTTTTGAAAGACATATAAACGGTAAGCTCATCGGTCGGCGAAATATTCTCCTCGGACATAAAACCATATGCCACATAGGCGGGAGTCATGGAATTCGTGGTGACGTCCAGCTTGGCCACAACGGTATAATTGCGTTCTTCCAACGGCTCAAAGAGTTCTCCGTCTTTCCATGGATCGCGGGGATCCATTCCCGCCCCGCCGAATGAACGGTTGCCTACGGGCAGGGTGACCGAATCGCCGATTTTCAATTCGGGATGGTGCTCAAAATATTGCTTGGAGAGGGCAAGCTCATGTTCTCCCTGCGGCACCCGCCCCTCCATGATCATTGCGGCCTCGGGCATATTTGTCCAATAAGCGGCCGTCAAGCCGCGCATCACCAGATAAGGTCGCCTCGGATCGTCGATTTTGGCGGCTTCCCAGGTGCCCTTGATCATCACGTTTTCCACATTGGGGTGGCCGGTGACATATTTCAGTTTGTCTCCGGGCGTGGCATCGAACAGTTCGGCATGCCAGTCCCCTGTTTCCAGTATAGTCAGACGGATATTGTTCATATAGATCGAATAAACAAATCCGCTAAGAGCAGACAGTAATGTGGTCGCAATCAAAATGGCGATCATGATGGCAAGGCTGCTCTTTTTATTTCGCCTTACGTAATCGAGCGTGTATTCCCGGAGGATCTTCATTTCCCCACCGCCTCATCGGAGACAATTCTGCCATCCTCGATCGTAACGATCCGATCCGCCTCCAGCGCCAGCTTTTCATCATGGGTAATGAGCAGAACGGTCTGTTGAAACCGTTTGTTGGAAAGTTTGAGCAGCCCGAGCGTTTCTTCGGAGTTTTTCCGGTCCAGATTGCCGGTCGGCTCGTCCGCCAGCAGAATTGCGGGGCGATAAATTAAGGAGCGCCCGATGGCCACGCGCTGCTGCTGCCCGCCGGAGAGCTGCCCGGGCAGATGGGCGAGCCTGCCGGACAGGCCGAGCGTTTTCACGATTTCGGAAAAACGGTCTTCATCGGCTTTCTGTCCGTCCAGAAGTATGGGCAAAAGAATATTTTTCCGCACATCCAGCGTCGGAATGAGATTATAGAACTGATAGATCAGCCCTACCTTGCGGCGGCGGAATATGGCTAGCTGCTCCTCGTTCAGGGTGGCGATATCGGTATCCTCAATGAAAATTCTCCCTTCGGAAGGACGGTCCACAC
Source organism: Paenibacillus haidiansis (assembly GCF_036553665.1). Lineage (NCBI taxonomy): Bacteria > Bacillati > Bacillota > Bacilli > Caryophanales > Paenibacillaceae > Paenibacillus > Paenibacillus haidiansis. The sequence continues at coordinate 154,125 of NZ_JAZHPZ010000006.1, forward strand.
CGCCAATAAGATGAAGCAGCGTGGACTTGCCGGAGCCGGACGCGCCGACGATGGCGACAAACTCTCCTTTGTGAACCGAAAGGTTTACCCGATCCAGGGCCGTTACCATGTTGGAGCCGGAGCCGTAGGTTTTGGTTACATTTTCGCATCTCAATAGTTCCATACGTATATGACCTCCTTTAGCAGCCTCCATGATAACAACTTAAAATGACATTCCGGTGACAATGGCCCTATAGAACAAAGCTTAATTATAAAATTTTAGCGATGAATCGCGCCCCGCCTTTTGGAGCGTTCTCGGCCCGAACGCTTCCGTTCTGCAGCTCGATTATGGACTTGGAGAGAGCCAGTCCAATACCGATGCTGTCCTTTAGCGAATGTTTACCGCGATAAAAACGTTCAAACAGATGCGGGAGATCCCGCATGTCAAAGCCGCTCCCGTTGTCCTCCACAACAATTTCGGTATATAGCGGATTTTGCGAATAGGAGACGGAAATCGTACCGCCCTCGGGCGTATGCTCGCAGCAGTTTTTAATGAGATTCAAAAAAGCCTCCGCCAGCCACGAAATATCGCCTGTGATCCTGATATCGTTATCCGGGATAAACAGAAGGCTCTGCTTTTTTTCGTGAAGCATGTCTTCAACCGGCTCGACTGCCCGCGTCAGCATGGCGCCCACATGGATCCGCTCGCACTTCATTTCCAAGGTCCCGGCATCCAGCTTGGAAAGCGTCAGCAAGGAAGAAAGCAGCGTATTCAGGCGATGCAGCTGACGGTCGAGCTTCTCGATATATACGGCATCCTCCCCTGTGCGCTGTTCCGCCAGAAGCTGCGTCATCAGCGACATGGAGGTGATCGGCGTTTTGAGTTGATGGGAAATATCGGCCAGATTGCGTGCCAGCGATTGCCGCTCGCGTATGGCGTTTACGCGGGACTGACGCAGCCCGGTTACCGTTTTGTAGATTTCGTCCTCCAAATGGGAATAAGCATCTTCCTTCCTCACCAGCAAGGAATATCTGCCAAGGTTTACGGATTTGAGATAGGACGTCAGCTCGTCGATGCGGTTTTTGCTTTTTTTTGCCGCAACATATTCTCTCACCCCCAAAGAGGCTCCAAGGAAAAGCATGAGCAAGACACCGCTTCCGATCATCGTAGACAGATTTCGTTTCCAAAAAGTGTCGGGCGAATAACCGTACTTTTGCAGAATATAGGTGCCGGTATCCGGGGCATCGCTCACTTTAAGCTCTTGAATCAGCTTATCCGCCAATTCCGGCTCAATGCGTTCGACAGCACCCAGCATTTGGGCCGCGATACGATACTCTTGGCGGACGACGAGCTTGGAAGAAAGAAGTCCCAGCAGAACGCCGATCAGCAAACATCCGGAAAGAACGAGGCACAATCTTTTGAAGGTCGGACTCAGGATCATTCCTCATCCTCCATTCGATATCCGATGCCGCGGATCGTTTTGATGCAAGAAGGGAAATTCAGCTTTTCCCGGAGCCTTTTCATGGTCACGGTAAGCGTATTGTCGTTCACGAAATTCCCGTCCGTGTCCCAGAGCTTGCCCAGCAGTTGAGCGCGGGTAAGGGTCTGATTTTTATTTTCCAACAAGACAGTAAGCAAACGGTATTCTCCGGCAGTGAGAGCAAGCTCCTCCCCCTCAGAGAAGGCTCGGGTTTTATCTTTGAGGATGGATATAGTTCCGCAGGTAAGCACGGAGGAATAATTTTTATTTTTGGTCCGCCGCAAAACGGCGTTGATTCTGGACAGCAGCACGGAAAGCTGAAAAGGTTTGACGATATAATCGTCCGCCCCCATATCAAGCCCTTGCACGATATCCTTCTCTTCATCCCGTACCGTCAGGAAAATGATCGGCACATCGCTTATGGACTTGACATATCGGCAGAAAGCGCTCCCCGTTCCGTCAGGCAAATTCCAGTCTAACAGCACAAGGGAGACGGAATCGGAGAAACGCTTCTTTCCTTCCGCAAGCGTATAAGCGCAGACGGGTTCAAAACCGTTTTTTTGCAGCGCTATTTTCAGAGCAAACTGAATCGTCTCATCATCTTCAATGATCATGATTTTTTTCAAGTGGAACAGCCCCCCTTTATATAACTATCACATAAAGAAATGTCCCGGCACCTTCTTATATCATTGGAAAAAAGTGGCGACGGTGATATCATTAAAAAAATCCACAAAAGAGATTAGGAGAATTCATATGAGCCGTATGATAAATCCGCTGCCGGAGACCGGCGAAACAGAAAGGCTTGTCATTGACAACGCCGTAATGGAGGATTGTGCAGCCCTGCAAAAGATTTGCGAGACGTGGGAGGATAAAGCGTTACTCGAGGGTTCGCCTTTTGAAAGCGATTATATCCAAACCTGCCTCACGACCGGCGATTTACCTCCGATTCCCGGCGCAACGAAAGAAAATTACCGGTTTAAATCCATTCGGTTAAAGGAGTCCGGCGAAACCATCGGTTTTTTCGATCTGTACTACGGCTATCCGGCGCCAACAACCGTTTGGATCAGCATGTTCGTGATGGATAAAGCGTGCCGGAAACACGGATTTGCCAGGGAAGCGATCGAATGGATAATCGGGGAATGCAAAAAATCGGATTATGAAAAAATCGGCATCGGCGTTCATCTGAAAAATTGGCGGGGCCTGCGCTTCTGGATCAAAGCGGGATTCAATCATGCATTTGCCGTATATGGCGATGAGACGTACAGCGAAGATACCTATGCCCTGATTGGGCTTGAGCGGATTATCAAGGCGGGATGAGATGTCACCCAAGTCGAGTTCGGTCAAGGCCCAATCGTCATCATTCTAACGGTCATTTGTGACCGTTAGAGTCCGTGAACTCGGATAACCAGTTTTTTACGGTCACTGCTGTCCATTAAAGGCCAAAAAGTACCGGTTTCACCGGTTAATTCGCCTCTAACGGTCATATATGTCCGTTAAAATTCCGGTAACGCGACATTCCCCCCCTAACCGGTCATCCATGTCCCTTACGCATGTCTCTTACGGTACTTCGGCGCAAAACAACGCAAAAAGCGCAAGCTCCGGGTTCATTCGCCCTCGAAGCTTGCGCTTTTTTCATCATGAAGGCTACATCTCAATCTCAACAACGGTTATGCCCTCGCCGCTTTGCCTCGGGTAGTTATTTTGATAAGGATAGCATAAACCTTTCCCTTAGGTTAAAGTTAAAAATGACGGGCAAAACGGAGGTTTCTATGAAAATAAAAGAGGTCGCGGAACGACTGAATATTTCCCCTCGGGCTATTCGCTTTTATGAGGAAAAAGGGCTGATCTCGCCCTTGAAACAGGCCGATAACCGATACCGCAGTTTTGGCGAACAGGACGTTTGGCGCCTGCAGACGATTATCTCACTCAGAGAAGCCGGGATGACGATTGAAGATATCAAACAGGCGCTTGCCGGAATGGACGGGAACGGTCATAACGAGCTGCAATATTACCTGGAATTGCAGCGCTCAGTACTGTTCGCCAAATGGCTGGAAATTAAACAGATTATCGAAACGACGGATGAGATGATCGACATGCTCCAAACACAGGACGCTTTGCCGCTCGAAGACATTTACCGGCTGGCCGAAGGCTCAAAACGTTTGCGGGACCAGCGCAGCCATTGGCGGGATCAATGGGACTTTGACCGTTTGGCCGGCAGCCATGATGAGCGCGTCGCAAACGATTCCTTCGAATTCAAAGACTACGAGGCGGCCTTGGATATGGCCGTAACATGGATTTCCGCCATCCCCGGTGAAAAGGGGCTTGATATCGGAACGGGAACGGGGAATTTGGCCGGAAAATTCATCTCGCTCGGAATCGGCATGGCCGGGGTTGATCAATCGAAGGAAATGTTGAAGCAATGCCGCACAAAATTTCCGGAGCTGGAGGCGAAGCTCGGCAATTTTCTTGCGCTTCCTTTCCTTGACGGAAAGTTCGATTTCGCGGTGACCAGCTTCGCCTTCCATCATTTGACGGACGAACAGAAGCGGCTGGCCATCGATGAAATGCGCCGGGTCTTGAAGCCGCACGGGCGCATCTGCATCGCGGACTTAATGATCGCCGAGGGACGAAAGTCCGGACCGACCGGCCGCGACCGGACGGAACAGTACGTGCGCGTTCCCGATTTGATCGGCTGGCTTGAAGAGAAAGGCTACTTTACAAAATCCCGGCAAATCAACGAATGGCTGCATCTCGTTTACGCGATACCAATCAGATAAAAAAAGATTGACCTTCTCGTAACGTCAACTTTTATCCTGTAGAGGAATTCCAAGCTGAATCTATCGAAGGAGGACCCTCTATGCCGAATCATGACCACGTTTATACGAACGAAGCCGAAAAGTATCATTTGTTAATCTCCAAGCAGCCTGATCTTACTCCCTGGATAGAAGAAATTATAGCTATCGACGGTTTGGACATTGTCGATCTGGGAGCGGGTACGGGAAGACTTACGACCGTGCTTGCGCCGCACGCCGAATCCATCACCGCTTTGGATGTCTCGGATGCCATGCTGCAAATCGCCGCCTCCCGGTTGCAAGCAGCCGGTTTCACGAATTGGACGACAAAGGTAGCCGACCACCGAAAGCTCCCTTTGGATGATCGAAGCACAGATTTGATCGTTTCGGGCTGGTCCGTCTGTTATTTGGCCAGTACGAATATCCCGGCCTGGAAGGAGAATCTCCGGCAAGCGATCAGCGAGATGAAACGCGTTTTGCGGCCAAACGGTACGATCATCATTTTCGAAACGATGGGAACGGGCGTCGAAACGCCGAATCCGCCGGATTTTCTGACAGCATACTACTCTAGTATCGTCAAGTATTACGGGTTCTCCCACAAATGGATCCGTACCGATTATGCGTTCGACAATGTGAATCAGGCGGCGGAACTTACGAGGTTTTTCTTTGGCGATGAGCTGGCGGACCGAATTCTGGAGCAAAAACTCGTTCATTTGCCCGAATGCGCGGGTATCTGGTGGCTGCGGAAATAATCATGTTCGAATTAGGTAACGGACGGGGAACTGCAAGAATGCTATCCGTGGGTGGATAAAATTTTTAATCCGGCATGAGAAGCCCGGAGAAAAGGAGAAATCGAAACTATGAACGATAAACCGATCCCCTTCGAAACGATCGACGAGTACATCTCCAATTGGCCTGCCGATGTTCAGGAAATACTCCAAACCTTGAGACAGGTCATAAAAAATGCCGCGCCGGACGCGAAGGAGACGATAAGCTATCAAATGCCCACTTTTGCTCTGCATGGGAATCTGGTGCACTTTGCCGCTTACGCAAAGCATATCGGATTTTACCCGGACCCCAGCGGAATTGAAGCATTTAAGCGGGAACTGTCGGAATACAAGCATGCAAAAGGGTCGGTTCAATTTCCGATCGACAAACCGTTGCCGTACGATCTGATAAGCAAGATCGTTGAATTCAGGGTCGCCGAGAACAAGGATAAAGCGGCAAGCAAATTGGCGGGCAAACGAAAGAAGCGAAATTAAACGGCATACATCTATAATTATGAGAAAAACTGCAATTGTGCAGTTTTTCTCAAATGTGCCGGGCGCGGGGAACAAATACCTGCAAAAATGCAGCTTTTCTCGCCTCCATCGAAGAATTTAGCGCATGCGGACGGAAATTCCTGCACTTTCGTAGTTTTTCTATCGTCAACCCGTGCAATCGGATAAAATACCTGCACTTTTGCAGGTTTTACGGGTTTCGGCAGCGATGTTTTACAATACGCAGGTTTATGCCCCCCGGGAAGTAGGCTATAATTTGTAGAGATCAATAGGAGGCGATAGCGTGAAAAATATAGCCGTATTTTGCGGGTCGAGCGCCGGCTCATCGGAGCTCTATATCCAGGGTGCAACCGCCATGGGGAAAGAACTGGCCGCCAGAGGCCTGACCTTGGTATATGGCGGATCCAGCATCGGCCTGATGGGAGCCGTTGCCGATGCCGTCCTGGAAGCGGGCGGGAATGTGATCGGCGTCCTGCCCGATTTTTTGCAAAACCGGGAAATCGCCCACAAAAATCTGACGGAATTGATTATCGTCAAGTCCATGCATGAGCGCAAGGCCAAAATGGCCGAAATCGCCGACGGATTCGCGGTGCTGCCCGGCGGCGCGGGCACGATGGACGAATTCTTCGAGATCATCACCTGGGGTCAGCTCGGGCTGCACGGCAGTCCTTGCGGGCTGCTGAACATCAACCGTTACTACGATCCGCTGGTCGCCTGGTTCAACCATATGGCCGACGAGCAGTTCCTCCAGGAGAAGTTCCGTTCCATGGTGCTCGTCGACGACACGCCGCAAGGACTGCTCGACCAGTTCGAATCCTATGTGCCGCCTGCGGTGAAAACCTTCATGACCAAAGAGAAGCAGGCTTGAAGCAAAGGGGCTGCGTACGTGCAAGTTATTACTGACGCGTACGCAGCTCCTTCATGATTTTGCGGCCGGTCGTCGTTTGGGCCAGACCGCCCTGCGCGGTTTCCCGATGGGCGCTCGGCATCGCGGAGCCCACCTCCAGCATGACGTCGATCACCTCGTCGGACGGGATCGCGCTCTTCACTCCGGCGAGCGCCATGTCGGCGGCGGCAAGCGCGTTCACCGCGCCGAATCCGTTGCGGACAATGCACGGAATCTCCACCAGCCCGCCCACCGGGTCGCAGATCAGCCCGAGCGTATTTTTCAGCGCCAGGCCGACGGCGTGAACCGCCTGCTCCGGCGTGCCTCCGCGCAGCTCCACCATCGCCCCGGCGGCCATTCCGATCGCCGAGCCGATCTCCGCCTGGCACCCGCCCTCGGCGCCGGAAATAAACGAATTGTTGGCGATCACATACCCGATCGCCCCCGCGCAAAACAAGCCGCGCACGAGATGCCCCTCATCCCAGCCGAACCGTTCCTGGGCGCTGACGAACACGCCCGGGATGATGCCGCAGGAGCCCGCCGTCGGCGTGGCGACAATCCGCCCCATCGAGGCGTTGACCTCCGACACGGCCAAAGCGTAGGCCATCGCCTGGCAGGCGATATCCCCGGCCGAAGGGGTCCCCGTCTTCCGGTATTCATTCACCCGCTTGGCGTCGCCGCCCGTGAGCCCGCTGGTGGAGGTGATCTCCTCCGTGATCCCTTTATGCACCGCCGTTTTCATAATTTGATAGTACTCGGTCATGACGGCCATAATCTCCGCTTCCGTCTGGCCGCTTTCCTCCGCTTGATCCTCCAGCATGATCTGTGAGATGCTTTTGGACTCCCGCCCGCATATGTCGATCAATTCCTGTAAATTACGAAACCGCATGGTCATTTTCGCTCCTTAATTTGTAGGTTCACGTTAAATGAATATAAGAAACCCGGCCGACATGGGGCAGCGAAGCGACCGCCCGAATCAATGCTTCCGGTACGACCGAATCGGCCTCGACCACGGTCAGAGCCTCTCCTGTTCTACCTTTCCGGTCAGTATTAATATAGCCGATATTGACATCCTCCCGGCTAAACAAAGCGGTGATCCCGGTAAGCACTCCCTGACGGTCGGCATGCGAGACAACCAGCGTCGGCAGTTCGCCGGAGCATTTCACCTCGAACCCGTCGATCCCGCGGATCACGATCGTCCCGCCGCCGATGGAAGCTCCGGTCACCTCGCAGCTTGCCTCTCCGGCTCTTAGACCGATTTTTACCGTGTTCGGATGGGCTCCAGGCTCCACCCCAGTGGAGAAATCCACCTTCTTCCCCCGGTCTCCCGCCGTTTGCAGAGAGTCGCGAATCCGTTCGTCATCGGTACGGTAATCCAAAATTCCGCCGACCACGGCCAGATCCGTCCCGTGGCCGCTGTAGGTTTCGGCAAACGAACCGTAGAAGCGGATGCGCGCTTCGGCAGGCTCCGCGCCCAAGAGCTGGCGGGCGAACCTTCCGATTCTTACCGCCCCCGCCGTATGCGAGCTGGACGGGCCGATCATCGCCGGCCCGATGATCGAAAACACATTTTTAAACCGCATTGATCATCTCTCCCGCTGCTCATCTCTTTATAACTATTTATCCGATACCGGGCCAGGGCAAAAAAGGACAGAGAAAAGGCCCGCTGCCTCTTCTCTGTCCCCGTTACCAGAAAGTTTGATATCCCGTCCTGCGTGAAATAGCGCGTGTTTGGGACATGTACCCCGTTGGTGGCTGTATGCTCTCTCCAGAGTTGCGTCGGATCATGGTCCGCTTGCCTGAGAGATTCATTCCCGGCGTGCAAATACCGGCCCTTTGCTCCTTCGGCGCCGCCGGCAACCCGGCGGTCTCTCCCATAATCGTCACCCGCTATTATCGGTTTGTATTAAATTTAATTGGAGTACGAAGTAATTGTCAAGCGGTCAATTAATAGATTCGTTCCCGGTCATCGCTAGAACCATTTTCCGGACTAGAACAAGTTAAACAAAGCATACACATATAGATGGGAAAGACACTATTGGCGGGAGGGAAATGTTGATGGATTGGTATTTGAAAGTGTTGAAAAATTATGTCGGTTTCGAAGGGAGGGCCAGGCGCAAAGAATACTGGATGTTCGTTCTGTTTAATTTCATTATTTCCTTCATTCTGGGCTTCGTCAGCGGGCTGATCGGCATCGGCAATATTCTAGGTTACCTTTATTCGCTGGCCGTATTATTGCCTTCCCTGGCCGTCTTATTCCGCAGATTGCACGATACCGGCAAAAGCGGGTGGTGGGTGCTGATCTCCCTGATTCCGGTTGTCGGAACAATTATCCTGCTCGTATTCACCTGCCTGGACGGCGACGAGGGCATCAACAAATACGGTCCGAATCCGAAATACGAATAAGTCGAAAAAACGGCCTCCCCATAATAAAATGGCGGAGGTTTTTTTGAACATTCCCCTCTTTTCCCCTCATTTTGCATTAAATTGTGTCGGAATATTTATTTAGATGGAATTAATAGAAATTTTTTACTGTAAAAACTAGAAAATAATAGTTTTTCATGGTATATTGTGGATGGGACGAAGGTGCATTACAGCATTCCTGCATGTCCGACAACAGCGCGTCCTCTACTTTTGCGAAAGTGAGGTGAACGGGCTTTTTTTGCTGTTACCGAAAGCGTTTGTATGGCAGATCCAATCTAGAAGGAGGATGAAATCTGTATGGGCAAATGGTTCAGGAAAAGCAGCGCATTATCTTTCAGCATTTTGTTAGCGCTTACAAGTTATTCCGGTTGGGCTTCTCTTCCAAGCAAGGCCGGCGCCGCCGCGGCGGATTATAACTATGCCGAGGCGCTGCAAAAATCGGTTTATTTCTATGAAGCGCAGCGGTCCGGCGAGCTTCCCGCAGACAATCGCGTGGAATGGCGCGGGGATTCGGGACTGACGGACGGTGCCGATGTCGGGCATGATTTGACCGGCGGCTGGTATGACGCCGGCGATCACGTCAAGTTCGGCTTCCCGATGGCCTCGACGGCCACGATGTTGGCCTGGTCGGTCTATGAATACCGCGAAGGCTATGAAATGTCAGGCCAACTGGATGAAATTTTGGACAATATCCGCTGGGCAACCAATTATTTTATGAAGGCGCACACCGCTCCGAACGAGCTTTACGGCCAAATCGGCAACGGAACGGCCGACCACAATTGGTGGGGCCCGGCCGAAGTGATGCAGATGGCGCGCCCGGCCTACAAGATCGACGCCGCTCATCCCGGCTCCGACCTTGCGGGCGAGACGGCCGCCGCGCTTGCTTCCGCTTCGATCATTTTCAAGGACACCGATCCCGCTTATTCGGCCGAGCTGCTTCAACATGCAAGAGAACTGTACAACTTCGCGGACCAGTACCGCGGCAAATATTCCGATAGCATCACGGACGCCACGCAATTCTACAATTCCTGGAGCGGTTACGCCGACGAATTGAGCTGGGGCGGGGTATGGCTGTACCTGGCGACCGGCGAACAGGATTATTTGCACAAAGCGATCGCCGCCAGCGATCTCTGGGGTACCAACCAAAGCGGACAATGGGATTACAAATGGACCCATGCCTGGGATGACAAGCATTACGGCGCCCAGCTTCTGTTGGCCCGGATTACCGGGGATTCCGACTTCGTCCAGTCCACCGAACGCAACATGGAATTCTGGACGACCGGCGTCACCGGAACCGGGGAGCGCGTAACCTATACTCCGGGCGGACTGGCCCACCTGGATCAATGGGGTGCGCTGAGATATTCCGCCAACCAGGCCTTCCTGGCGTTCGTGTACTCCGATTGGGTCAGCGATCCCGTGAAGAAGGCAAACGCGCGTTCATTCGCGGAATCGCAAATCCTGTACATGCTGGGCGATAACCCGCGGAACAGCAGCTATGTCGTCGGCTTTGGCGACAATGCGCCGCAGCATCCGCATCACCGCACCTCGCACGGCTCCTGGGCGGACAGCCAGTCCGTGCCGGCAAATCACCGTCATGTGCTGTACGGCGCGCTCGTCGGCGGCCCGTCATCCACGGACGCCTATACGGACTCGATCGGCGATTACGTGTCCAACGAGGTCGCGACCGACTATAACGGCGGATTCACCGGCGCCCTGGCCAAAATGATGATTCTGCACGGTGCAGGTCAGCAGCCGCTCGCCAACTTCCCCGAGCCGGAAACGCGCGAAGACGAAATGTTTGTCGAGGCGTCCGTCAACGCCAGCGGCAGCAATTTCGTCGAAATCCGCGCCCTGCTCAACAATCGTTCCGGCTGGCCGGCCCGCGCCAGCGACGACATGTCCTTCAACTATTACCTCGATATCAGTGAAGCGGTCGACGCCGGGTATGGGCCTGAGGACATTACGGTAACGGCCGGAGGCTATAATCAGGGAGCCACCGTGTCGCAGCTGCTGCCTTATGATGAAGCAAACAACATCTATTATACTCATGTTGATTTTAGCGGTACAATGATTTATCCCGGCGGTCAATCGGCCTACAAGAAAGAAGTCCAATTCCGCATGGCGGCCCCGACGAACACGACGTTCTGGAATAACAGCAACGACTTTTCCTTCCAAGGCGTCGGTACTTCGAGCTCCGGTCCCGTCAAAACCCCGTACATTCCGGTATTCGACGCCGGCGTCCGGGTATTCGGCGAACTGCCCGAAGGCGGCGGAGGACCCGGCGAACCTACCGTTCCCGCAGCGCCTAAAGGCTTGAAAGCCGTCGCGGGCGACCAAGAGGTAAGCCTGTCCTGGAATGCCGTATCGGGAGCGGCGGATTATGAAATCCAGCGTTCCGCAACAAACGGCGGCCCCTATACTTCGGTGGGCGTAGCGACAGGAACCTCGTACACCGACAGCGGTCTGACGAACGGCACGACCTACTACTATGTCATTACGGCCAGAAACCAGGTCGGCAGCAGTCTGCCTTCCGGTCAAGTCAGCGCCACTCCGCGCGAAACGCCTATCCCGACCGAAGGGGATCTGAAGCTGCTATACCGCACCAATGATACCAATCCGACGGATAACCAGGTTCGCGCCCAGTTCCGCATTCAAAATACCGGCGACGAAGCCGTATCGCTCGACAATCTGAAGCTGCGCTATTATTACACGATCGACGGGGATAAAGCGCAGGAATTCCACTGCGATTACGCCGCCATCGGCAGCGGGAATGTCAGCGGCTCGTTCGTTAAGCTGGACAACCCCGTTTCCGGCGCGGACTATTATCTCGAAGTTTCGTTTGGAGCAGGAGCCGGCACCCTCGCACCGGGCGCCGACACCGGAGAAATTCAAGTCCGCTTCAACAAATCGGACTGGACCAATTATAGTGAATCCGATGATTATTCCTATGACGGAACCCGGCAAAATTATGCCGAGTATGACAAGGCCCCGTTATATCTGAACGGAACCCTGGTATGGGGCGCAGAACCTTGATGCTTCTAACTTCGCGGAATCTATCCTAATATCTCATGAGAGGATGATAGATTGTTATGAAGAAATCGAAAGTAGTCAGGAAAATTTTCTCGCTCGCCGTGACCTCTTCGCTGCTCTTTTCGCTGGTGACCGGAGTAACCGGAGCGGGGGTTCCGAAAGCGATGGCCGCCTCCACGGAAGCGACCCGGTTCCTCCAGCTTTACGATCAGCTTAAAGATCCGGCCAGCGGGTACTTTTCACCCGAAGGCATCCCTTACCACTCTGTGGAGACGCTGATGAGCGAAGCCCCGGATTACGGGCATATGACGACCTCCGAGGCTTATAGTTATTGGATGTGGCTGGAAGCGCTTTACGGTTACTATACCGACGATTGGAGCAAGCTGGAGGAAGCCTGGGACAACATGGAAACCTACATCATTCCGGTCAACGAAGGCGACGGCAAAGAAGAACAGCCGACCATGAGCTACTACAATCCGAATAGTCCCGCCACTTACGCTGCGGAATACAATCAGCCGGACAAGTATCCGAGCCAGCTCAGCGGCCAGTATGCCGCCGGGAAAGATCCGCTGGACGCCGAACTTAAAGCGACTTACGGCAATAACCAGACGTACCTGATGCACTGGCTGCTGGACGTCGACAATTGGTACGGCTACGGGAACCTGCTGAACCCGAACCACACAGCCACCTACGTGAACACGTTCCAAAGAGGCGAACAGGAATCGGTATGGGAAGCCGTTCCTCATCCTTCCCAGGACGATAAATCGTTCGGGAAAGCCGGCGAAGGCTTCATGAGCCTGTTCACCAAAGAAAGCAACGCGCCGGCGGCCCAATGGCGTTACACGAACGCGACCGATGCGGACGCCCGGGCGATCCAGGCCATGTACTGGGCCAAGGAATTCGGCTACGACAATGAAGAGTACTTGGAAAAAGCCGCAAAGATGGGCGACTATCTGCGCTACGGCATGTATGACAAGTACTTCCAGCAAATCGGCAGCGCCGCCGACGGCACGCCGGCGGCCGGTACGGGCAAGGATGCAGCACATTACCTGCTCGCTTGGTACACCGCCTGGGGCGGTGGACTGGGCAGCAGCGGCAGCGGCAACTGGGCTTGGCGCATCGGTGCCAGCCATGCGCATCAAGGCTATCAGAACGTAGTCGCCGCCTACGCCCTCTCCGATGATGACGACGCGTTGGTTCCGGAATCGCCGACGGCCGCCACGGACTGGTCGACTTCGCTGAAACGCATGCTTGAATTCTACACCTGGCTGCAATCCGATGAAGGAGCCATCGCCGGCGGCGCGACCAACAGCTATGACGGCGCCTACAAGGCGTATCCGTCAGGCACCAGCACCTTCTACGGCATGGCCTATGACGATGCGCCGGTGTATCACGATCCGCCTTCCAACAACTGGTTCGGCATGCAGGCCTGGCCGGTGGAACGTATCGCCGAACTTTACTATATCCTGGCTTCCAACGGCGATACTTCTTCGGAGAACTTCCAAATGGCCAAACAAATCATGGAGAACTGGATCGACTGGTCGATGGATTACGCGTTTGCGGACAGCCGTCCGGTGACCGATTCGGAAGGCTATTACCTTGATGAACAAGGCAACCGCGTATTGGGCGGTAACGATCCGGAGATCGCCACCGTATCCGCCCCCGGCGAATTCTGGATTCCGAGTAACCTGGAATGGCAAGGACAGCCTGACAGCTGGAACGGGTTCGGCAATTTCGACGGCAATTCCAACCTTCACGTCGTGACCAAGAACCCTGGTCAAGACGCCGGGGTACTCGGCAGCTATATCAAAGCCCTGACCTTCTTCGCGGCCGGAACCAAGGCCGAAAACGGCAGCTATACTTCGCTCGGCAGCGAGGCAAGCCAATTGGCCAAGGACCTGCTGGATGCCGCTTGGGGTTACAATGACGGCGTCGGGATCACGACGACCGAGCCGCGCGGCGACTACTACAGATACTTTACGAAAGAAATCTACTTCCCGGCCGGCTGGACTGGCACGTTCGGCCAAGGCAACACGATTCCGGGCAATAACACCGTACCGTCCGACCCCGCCAAGGGAGGCAACGGCGTGTACGCAAGCTACACCGATGTCCGCCCGGACATTAAGAACGATACGTCCTGGTCTTATCTCGAAAATAAATACAATACTTCCTGGAACCCTGCAACCCAGCAATGGGAAAACGGAGCCCCGGAATTCACGTATCACCGCTTCTGGTCCCAAGTCGACATGGCTACGGCCTATGCCGAATACGACCGGCTGATCAACGGCGGCGGCGGTGGTCCGGTTGAGCCGACAGCTCCGAAAGCGCCGACGAATCTGAAAGCGACAGCCGGTGACGCCGAAGTTGTCCTGACCTGGAGCAAATCGTCCGGCGCGGATGACTATACGGTGAAACGCGCCGAAGTCAGCGGCGGCCCGTACACGGAAATCGCCACGGTTACTGAAAACGCCTACACCGACGACAGTGTTACGAACGACACGACTTACTACTATGTGGTCAGCGCAAGCAATGAGGTCGGGGTCAGCCCGGATTCCGCGGAAGTGAGCGCCACGCCGACGGAAGCGCCTACTCCCGTGGACGGCGATTTGATCGTACAATACCGGACGAACGATACGAACCCGACCGACAACCAGATCCGCGCCCAGTTCCGCGTCGTCAACAACGGTGACGAAGCTATCTCGCTCAGCGACGTGAAGCTCCGTTACTATTACACGATCGACGGCGACAAGGCGCAGGAATTCCACTGCGACTACGCCGCCATCGGCAGCGGCAATGTCAGCGGAGCCTTCGTGAAGGTCAATCCGGCCGTTGCGGGAGCCGATTACTATATCGAGATCTCCTTCGGAGCCGGAGCCGGCACCCTGGCGCCGGGAGCGGACAGCGGCGAAATCCAGGTCCGCATCAATAAATCCGACTGGACGAATTACTCCGAAAGCGACGACTTCTCCTATGACGCCACCAAGACATCCTATACCGACTGGGAGAAAGTTCCCGCTTACCAGAACGGCACGCTCGTTTGGGGATTGGAGCCGTAAGCGGCAAGGCAAATTCGGAAAGAAACAACAAGCAAGATTGATGGCGGTGCAGGGTTTCCCTGCGCCGTCATGTTTTTAGTGACGGGTTTATTTTGCTGAAATTTCGGCCATTATGAAAATCCCCCTGTTCCACGGCGGCACCTTCCTGTATAAATAGATTTAAGGGCGAGGAATAGACCCGATATTCGGATACTTTACAACTGCCTTGCGCGTCTTCTCCCTAAATCAAACGAACGGGGATGAATATGTGAATAATATAACAAGGATTGTCATTTGGAAGGATACGGTGTTACCGGCAAAATGATTGCACGGCATTTGGTGCAGCATACCTCCGCGGAACTTGTACTCGCGGGCCGGAATGAGAACAAGGCTTTGGATGCGGCCTTGGAGTTAAACAGCCGATGGGGCCAGGACAGGGTCAAATCGCAATACGCGGATGCCTCCGATCCCTCCTCCCTCAAAGCAATATTTGCTACCGCCGACCTCGTCGTCGCCGCCTCCTGCACCTCGCAATATACGCCGCAGATCGCCTCGGCGGCCATCGAAACGGGGACGGATTATTTCGATATCCAATATTCGGCTTACAAGATGAGCGTCCTGAAAAGCCTTGAGCCGGATATCGTCCGGGCCGGACGCTGCTTTATTACCGACGGCGGATTTCATCCGGGCCTGGCCGCGGTTCTTGTTCATCAGGCTGCGGTCCATTTCGATACGCTCGAAACCGCCAATGTCGGAAGTGTAATCAAAATCGATTGGCGGGGATTGAACGTAAGCGAGGGAGCAATCCTGGAGCTGGCGGATGAATTGAAGAGTTTCGACACCTCTTATTTTTCGGAAGGGCTTTGGAAAAAAGGCGGTATGCGTAAAATGAACTTCGGTCAGGAGTTCGGCAGCTCCCGCTGTACGTCGATGATGCTTGAAAAGATGTACCCCCTTCCCGTACGTTACCCTTCACTGAGCGAGACCGGTTTTTATGTCGGCGGATTCAATTGGTTCGTGGATTGGCTCGTGCTGCCCGCGGGCATCGTCGCCCTCTGGTTATTCCCCCGCAAAGCCCTTAAGCCCGTAAGCAAATTCATGCACTGGGGACTGCTGAAATTCAGCAAGCCGCCATACGGAACGATTCTGAAAATTGAAGCCGCAGGAATAAAAAACGGCCGCCGTGCTACCTTTGAGCAGTCTCTCTATCATGAAGACGGGTACGAGTTGACGGCTATTCCCGTGGCTGCAGCGATCCGGCAATATTTGGACGGTTCCATCCGCCGGGCCGGGCTTTGGACACAAGCCAACCTGGTCCAAGGGGAACGGTTACTGAAGGATATGCAGGACATGGGCGTCCTTATATTAAAAGATTCATCAACTTGACCGTTCGCGGTGAATGGCTCGGATTGACAAGGGACTTTAATTTTGATTATTATCTAATTAGATTACGATTTAATTAGTTTATATTTCGAAAATAACCCGTCTTAGGAGGACAAATAACGTGAACGATCTCCAGAAAGCGCAACAGCCGCAACCGTCCCGGCAGCAAGTGATTGACCGCGTAGTCCGCAATTTTTTGACGCCGGACGGCAGACTAAAGCATTTACCCGCCAAATATAAGAAAAAACTGATCGTACTGCATCATCTTGCGGCGGGCTTGCAGCCGGACCGGACCTACACGGAACAAGAAATCAACGAATACGTCAAACAATTCCACGAGGATTACGCAACGATCCGCCGCGAATTCATTATTCACCGTCTAATGCAGCGGGAAAACGAGGTTTACAAGCTGAATCCCCCGGAACTTTGGGACCGCTGGGATAATCTCGCCTAATCTCCCCCGGGGCGTTTTTTCTAAGGCAGAATGGGTATAAAAGTAAGGTAATGAGAAAACGCCAACTTTGAAATCCAAGGGGGATTCCCTCGTGAAAATAAGCGACGAACAGCGGGTTCAATTGCATGAATTCAATAATTTGACCAAAACGTTAAGCTTTAATATGTACGATATTTGTTATACGCGGACCAAAGAGGAGCGCGAAGCTTATATTGCTTATATTGACGAGCAGTACAATTCGGAACGGTTGACGAAAATATTGTCGACGGTCTCCGAAATTATCGGCGCGCATGTTCTCAATATCGCCAAGCAGGATTACGTGCCGCAAGGGGCCAGCGTCACCGTGCTGATCTCGGAGGGGCCGGTCGTCGAGGTGCCGAACGAATCGCTCGCGGAATCGCCCGGCCCGCTGCCCGACAATGTCGTCATTCAGCTGGACAAAAGCCATATTACTGTCCATACCTATCCCGAATACGATCCCAACGAAGGGATCAGCACCTTCCGGGCGGATATCGACGTCTCTACCTGCGGAGAAATCTCGCCGCTCAAAGCGCTAAACTATCTGATTCACTCCTTCGATACCGACATCATGACCATTGATTACCGGGTCAGGGGCTTCACCCGCGATATCAACGGCCAAAAGCTGTTTATCGACCACGATATCAGCTCCATTCAAAACTATATCCCCGACAATGTGCTGGAACAGTTTCACATGATCGATGTCAACGTGTACCAGGAGCACATTTTTCACACCAAATGCAAGCTCAAGGAATTCGACCTGAACAACTACTTGTTCGGTTATACCAAAGAAGCGCTAAGTCCGCAGGAGCAGAAGGAAATTACGGAGCGGTTGAAAACGGAGATGGATGAAATTTTTTACGGAAAAAATATCGTATGACCGCATGACGACCGGCTCCGAGGCCGATCGTCGGTCAATACGGGGCAGGCCCGCCAAGCCGTCGGAAGGACTTAACGGGCGTAAACGTCTACCTCATCCCCGCCGCTCTGCTGACTTGCATTTCCAACGATTTCCACATATATGCGGTTGGGCACGCAGATGATCGTCTGATTGGGCCGGGAGATGAAGCCCATCGCCATCGAAATCTTTTTGGGGCAGTCGGCGAAGATCATCTGGATGCCCCCGTTAAACTTTTTTAAGATGTTATGGCCGAATTCGGTTTTGATTTCGATTTCTTCATCGTCCCCGCTTAAGGGAACCTTTTTGTACAATTGACCGTCGACCGTGATAACCGCGTTGAAATCACCCGGGTCGTAGACTTGGTTTTGTTCCTTTAACTCGCGCAGGCCGAGCCATAGAAAACCGACCAGCAAAAGGGTGGCGATCAACCAGATATCGCCTCTTTTCAGCTTAAGCATGCGGTAAACCTCTCTGCTTTCATTATTAGTAATTTTTACGAATGTATAGTTATACTAGAAATCCCACCGCGGTTTGTCAATGCGTTATGATACTGCGGCCAAGGCACAGCGTTTACTAAAAAAGGCCGCCGCACTCTTAAGCGAACTTAAGAATACGGCAGCCCGATCAGTCTGGCTTGCACTTATTGATTTTGACTCAAAATGAGATCGGTCAGAATGTCGACCTGTTTCTCCAGATTCAAACCGTCGACCATCCAGAATTCTTTCATATCGAGCATGTAAACATGGTTGTTCTTCACGGCCGGCAGGCTCTTCCAGATCGCGCCGTCCATGACTTCCTTCGCCCGTTCCGCTCCGCCGTCGGGTTCATATACCGTCACAAACATATGATCGGCGGCATAATCCGGCAGCACTTCCAGAGAGATATCGAGCCCTTGGCCGGTGAACGCCTCGGTTTCGATCTTAGGCAGCGGGTTCAGTCCGAACATTTGATACAGATTGTATCCGGCGTCTCTCGTTTTCGGCCATACCCAGAAGTTCTTCGCCCAGATCGAGTAAGTTCCGATCGTCTCATCGGGTCCGATCACTTCCGCAATTTTCTGCTTGGCCTCATCGGCTTTCTGCTGGTAACGGGTGATAAATTCCTCCGCTTCCGCCTCACGCCCCAGCAGATCGCCCACCGTTCTGACTTCTTCGAGCGGGTCGATGCCTTCCCAGCCCGTGGTGGCCAGCGTGACGACCGTCGTAATTTTCTTCAACTGATCCACCGTCTCGGCCGGCAAGTACGACGGCACGATGATGAGATCGGGATTCAACTCCAGCACTTTCTCGACGGAGACGTCCCCTACATTGACTACCCCTTCCATCTCGTCTTTCAGCAGAATGGAATTTTCCAGCGCCACCGAGCCGGCGCCGACCGGTTTCACTCCAAGCGCGGCCAGATCGCCCAGATGAGTGATCGATACGATGCGCTGCGGATTCACCGGCACTTCGACTTCGCCCTTCATATCTTTAAATGTTTTTGTCTGTTCCGCGGCCGCATTGCCGCTATTTACACTATTGCTGCTATTGCCGCTGTTGCCGGCGTCAGCCCCCGCACCGCTATCCGTATTGTTATTGCCGCCGCTTTGGCCTCCGCAAGCCGCTAGCACGATGGACAACAGCAAGATGGCCGTCAAAGATAAAAAGCTTTTTTTCATGTGACGCATGATGACCCTCCGTTTTCACTTATACTAAATGACACCATTGATAATGATTATCATTTTCTTTATGATTTCATCATATATCAAGATATTCCTCATGTCCATAAAAAAAGAATGCCCCTGTCACTTTCGCGACCGGGACAATCTTCTATTCCTCACTTGAGGCAATTAAACCACATTAAGGGTTATTGGCGTTCAATCGTAATCCAGCCGTCTTCGTCCACGCTGACCGTCGCGCCCAGGGACTCGGCGATGAAGCGCAGCGGCACATAGGTCGTGCCGTCCTCATGAACGAATACCGGCTGTGCCAGCGTTACCGGGCTGCCGTTGACCGAAGCTTGCTTGGAGCCTTGAGTCACGACAATTTGTCCTCCGGTAATATCGTCGATAATGACGATTTGCTTGCTGCCTTGCGTCCACTTAATCTCGGCGTCAAGCTCTTCGGAGACGTAACGAAGCGGAACGAACGACGTGTTGTCCTTGGAAATCACATCGTAATAATCGTTATATGGATCAAGCAGTACGTATTTATAAGTAATTTGCAGATCGTCCTTCAACCATTTGTAAAGCTGCGAATCACTCTTGAAACTTCGCAGGACTTGACCGGGAGTGACGTTCTCATCGGTAAGGTCTAGCACCCCGGCGGAGGTATCGACCTCGTCGATGTCCACCTTGCCGCCGACATTCCATAATTCGCTGTCCGTACGGAGTTTCACGGCTTGAATCGGCAAGTCCTCGTCAGCCGGCAGAGCGACGGTAAGCTCCATATTTTCCTTGCGGATATTTTGGTTGCCGTCGAAATAAAGATTCAGCTTCAACACGGTATCTTTTCCAAGAACGGTTTCAAGTTCTGGGAGTTCGGCCTTGAGCTCAGCCAAAGACTGATCGTACTTGGCCAAGAATCCGTCCAATTCCGACTTGATTGCCGCAGAGATCGCCGCAACGGCAACCGGCTTGGATTCAGCCAGGGTACCCAAAGCATCTTCACCCTCAAAGTCGGTTGCAAATTCCGAGCTGATTATCGGATAGATTGCGTCATAGAATGCGCCGACCACGGTTTTGATGCCCTCTTCATCTCCGGCAACATTGGTCAGGAACGGTTTGACCAGGTTCAGCAGCTCTTCCCCGTTCAATTCGACCTGCAGGTTCGTCAAGTTGACGGATTCGCCATTGACGGGCTCGGTAACCTTTTTCACCGAAATTTTGTTCGGATTCGGCAGATGCTTGATGAAAAACTCGCCGGCCTGCGTCGAGAATTTCTGTATATCCTCCATATAGGCATCCATATTCGGCACGCCTTCTTCGGCGTAATCGAGCGGTATGTAGATCGGCTGTTTGGCGCCATCGACCAGGACGGCCATCCCTTCGTCATCCATGGACAGATGGAAAGGCAATTTTTCGCCGTTGAATCCTACTGCTCCTTTAATGGAAGCATGAGTCGCATCCTGTGTCTTGCCGCTGTCCACGGTCAGCGAGAAGGAATTGATCAGTTTAATAATTTCCAAATCCTCCGCGGAAGCGCCGGGCGCAGGCACAAGCTCGATCGATAAAGTCTGCTTGGATTCACCGGACGTAAGCGTCAAGCTCTGCACAAGCGCTTTGTTGATATCAAAACCCGCCACCGCTTGACAGCCCGCCAGAACAACGAGCATCAGCGCAAGCGGAAGCGCCAGCCACTTAAGTCTCTTCATCTTCTAAGATTCCCCCTAGCTAAAATAGTATCTCTTCCATTATCCTCCACCGCTTCTGGTTTTGTAAATAGAGAAATAGTCATAATTTGTGTTAAATGATTCTATCACGAAGACCGCGCAAATATGATATAATGTCTGCGGGCTTGAAGCCCGGACAATTGCAGAAGAAGACCGTGCGCATGCGGCATTGCCACGGAAGAGGTTCGCGAACTCCCTCTATAAAAAACTAATGGCGCCCTTACGATCATATGCAAGGGTTTGTTTTTTTGCGGTGTCAGTTCAAGAACTCTCTTTCTTCCAAATTTTAGAAGAAGAGAGGTTTTTTTATGCTTAAGGATGAAAAAGCGGTCGTTGTTTTCAGCGGCGGACAGGACAGCACCACCTGCCTGTTTTGGGCGCGCGAACAATTCCGCGAGGTCGAAGCCGTCACCTTCGACTACGGGCAGCGCCACCGCCTGGAGATCGAATGCGCTAAAGGCATCGCCGCGGAGCTCGGGGTCAAATTGACCGTGCTGGATATGAGCCTGCTCGGCCAGTTGACGCAGAATGCGCTCACACGCAGCGATATTCCGATCGTGCATGAGGAAGGAGCGCTCCCCAGCACGTTCGTGGAAGGGCGCAACCATCTGTTCCTCAGCTTTGCGGCCGTGCTGGCCAAAGGCGTCGGCGCCCGCCACCTCGTAACCGGGGTATGCGAGACCGATTTCAGCGGGTACCCGGATTGCCGGGATGCTTTCGTGAAATCGCTGAACGTGACTTTAAATCTGGCGATGGATTACGAATTCGTCATTCATACGCCGTTGATGTGGATCGACAAAGCCCAAACCTGGAAACTCGCCGATGACTTGGGGGCCTTCGACTTCGTCCGCGAACGCACGCTGACCTGCTATAACGGGATCATCGGCGACGGCTGCGGCGAATGCCCCGCCTGTAAACTGAGAAGAGCCGGGATGGAAGCCTACCTGCAAACTCGCGGCGCCGGAAAGGAAGATCGGCGATGACGCGGCGGGAACCGGGACAATTCCGCGTGGTGGAAGGCTTGCAGGTGCTTGGGAAGGACATCTCCGAAGAGCAGCTCCGCTATCACCGGCGCCGCGTGCTGGTCAGCAAGGAGTTTACGTTTGACGCGGCGCATCACCTGCATGCCTATGACGGGAAATGCAAAAACCTGCACGGCCATACGTACAAAGTCGTCTTCGGCATCAGCGGCATCCCGGACGAGCGGGGAATCACGGTCGATTTCGGGACGATCAAGCAAATATGGAAGGACGAAATCGAACCCTATCTGGACCACCGCTATTTGAATGAAACGCTGCCCCCGATGAATACGACGGCGGAGAACATGGTCGTATGGCTATACGAGAAGATGGAGGCGGCGATCGCGTCGGAACGCCTTCGCTCCTCCCTGCAAGGCGGCCGGATGGAATTTGTCCGCCTGTACGAGACGCCGACCAGCTATGCCGAGGCGAGACGGGAGTGGATGCAGGAATGATCGGCGACAACAACCTTCATACCGCCCCGAACGGGCACCGGGGCGATAACGGCAGCGGGCAGCCGATTCCCGTGCTGGAAATTTTCGGCCCGACCGTCCAGGGCGAAGGTATGGTCGTCGGCCAGAAGACGATGTTCGTCCGCACCGCGGGCTGCGATTACCGCTGCGCCTGGTGCGACTCGGCCTTCACCTGGGACGGCAGCGCCAAACACGCCGTCCGCCGCATGACGGCGGCGGAAATATGGCGCGAGCTGCGCGGGATCGGCGGCGACCGGTTCGCGCACGTGACGCTGTCCGGCGGCAACCCCGCCCTGCTGCCGCAGCTCGCGGAGCTGGTGGCGCTGCTGCGCCGCGAGGGCATCGCCGTCGCGGTGGAGACGCAGGGCTCGCGCTGGCAGGACTGGCTGGCCGAGGCCGACCAGGTGACGCTCTCGCCCAAGCCGCCCAGCTCGGGGATGGAGACCGACTGGGCGGCGCTGGACGCCATCGTCGCCAAGCTGGCGGCCCGGCCCGCTCCGTTCGCGGCGAGCCTCAAGGTCGTCGTCTTCGACGACACCGACCTGGCGTACGCCAAACGGGTACACGCCCGTTATCCGGGCGTCCCGTTGTTCCTGCAGGTCGGCAACCCCGATGTGGCGACGATGGACGTCGCCCGCCACGCCGCGGATTTGCTCCATCGTTACGAGTCGCTCGTCGACAAGGTCATGTCCGACGGCGAGCTGAACGATGTGCGCGTGCTGCCGCAGCTCCATGCCCTCATATGGGGCAACAAGCGTGGCGTTTGAGCGTTACCCCGAGGCGGGCGGTTTCAAAGAAAATAACTGGAAATCATGCAGTTAAATTATGATTATTCCGGTGCGGACGATAAATAACTGGAAATCATGCAGTTATTTCAGCGCATCAAGCGGCTTAGAGCGAGGAATGGCGAAATTAACTGGAGATTTTCCAGTTAATTTCGCCGACAAACCCGTTCTACCAATATTAACTGGAGGTTTTCCAGTTAATTTGGTTTCAGCAGGCAGTTTCACTATAGAAATCAATCTACTATTCAAGGAGGCAGACGTCATGCCGGAAAGAGAAACCATTCCAGGAAGGCAGCCCGAAGAGATGCAGGACGTAACCCTGCTGGGCAATCAGGGGGTGAAATACCCGATGACTTATACGCCGGAGATTTTGGAAAGCTTCGATAACAAGCATCCGTACCGCGATTACTTTGTCAAATTCAATTGCCCGGAGTTTACCAGCCTTTGCCCGATTACCGGGCAGCCGGATTTCGCCACGATTTATATCAGCTACATCCCGGATCAGAAAATGGTGGAGAGCAAGTCGCTCAAGCTTTACCTGTTCAGTTTCCGGAACCACGGCGATTTTCATGAAGATTGCGTCAACATTATCATGAACGACCTGATCGGCCTGATGGATCCGAAGTATATTGAAGTGTGGGGCAAATTTACGCCGCGCGGGGGGATCTCCATCGATCCTTACTGCAACTACGGCCGCCCCGGCACCAAATATGAAGCGATGGCGGAGCATCGCCTGCTGAACCATGATCTTTATCCCGAAAAAGTGGATAACCGCTGATACGAAATGATAAGAAATGATACGAAAAACCTCCTCCCGGCCGCCGATGTAGTTTTGGAGCCGGAAGGAGGTTTATTATTTATTGCACCGCTCCGGGGGATGCAATCCGCAGATCGACGGAAACATCGAAGTCCGCGCGGGAAAATTCATCTCCCCATCGATCCTGAACTTCCTTGTAATGGGAATATTCATAGGCCCTTGCGTACAAGCCGAAGCCAACCGGATCAATTTTATGCTGCCGGCATTTGGCGAGCAGTTCCTCGATTTGGGCCTTCATCGGCTCCTCAAGCTTGTCGGCAAACTCTTTATGCTTTTTCCAGAGATCGTACTCAAAAAGCTTCTCGGTCACGACAATGACCGATTTTACTTTAATTTTGAAGCGGAACCTTCCATTTTCATAGGAAGGCCGGATCTTGACCGAATGAGCGCCCAGCGAAAAACTTACATATTCGGTATCGAAAAGACCCGTTTTGCTAACCCCGGGGAAAGGATAAGACAAGCTGACGCCGGCTCTGGCATCTCTTCTCAATAGTTGAAGCAAAGCCGTTTCCTGATAGTTAAGCGATGTCTCGTACCGCCCCTTTTGGGATAACAATGCCGTACCCTTTAGCATTATCTTTCCGTTTTTGATTTTAACCTCGGCTATGGCGGGAGTCATGGCCTTGTCATCCAACTGCCGGTGTAATTCCTGAAGCGTTGTTTTCACCGTTTCGGCCATTCTGGAGCTGGTATCGACGAGTCCTCTTAAAAAAAATCCGTCCATCGGCCGGTCCTTGGTCTTTGTGTAAATGTATTCGGAGACCGGCCCGTCCACGGCGATCATCCGGACCGTAGTCGTGTTGCGCGGATCACGAAAAAAGGCGTCCAGCATGATGAACCAGCCGTCATGCCGCAGCATTTCCTTACCGATCATAATAACCTGATAATTCCGTGACGCCACGGCTCCCGGGAGCTGCGCATCCAGCAGACTTCTCGACTCCCGCAACCCTCGCACGGCTCCTTCCGCCTCGCTGCTCTTCTTCTTGGCCTCCTTGCTGAACACAGGAGCGGAAACGTAAAAATGCAGCTTATCGTCCACAATGTCCAGACCGAGGCCCAGCGGCACGGTAGAGTCCTCCAGATTCAATTTATCGTTGCAGCCCGTGAGCAGGAGGAACAGCAGGCCGGCAACGCATGCGGCAACCTTCCTGATGGAATCGGTCATATCGGCTTCCTTCCTTTAATTCTTGTATATATGGCCAAATAGACAAGAAGACATACAGGCATGGCAAATTCCATGATAAATCCGATCAAGTTAAAATTACGGATTAAGCGGTAAGCATCCTGATAGCCGGACCTGTAGATGATAATGCTGATCCCGATCACGGCGCACCATACCGCCAAATGGCCGCGATCCGTCCCCTTTCCGAGCAGCCATTTGGAGCAGTAAGAAACGATATACATGGAAGGGATCCAGACACAGGAGAAGACAAACAGGTAGAAGGCAATAAAAGGTATCTCCACCCGCTCGATAAATTTAAATTCGACCGATTTCATGATACCGATCACCGGATTGTTATACTCCATGATCCCATCCGGGCTGTAGTACAAGTAACAAATAATCGTAATTCCCAAGTATACGGCACATGTAAAACTATTGGAAATAACGACAGCGGAAGCCGCCCTTTCTTTTTTGGTCAGATGGGGATATAGAAAAAAGGTTAGAGCGATGCCGAGCATCGGGGATACCATGGATCTCGCGGCGGAGAATACGGGCATCCACCCCTCCTTTAACACCGGCAGCAAATTAAGCCAATGGGCGTAGCGAAGCGTAATCAGATAGATGAACGGAATCCAGATCGAGAGCATGGCGACCATTTCACTGTAACGTCCGATAACCTGCAGACCGTGCTGTGCGATTTGAAATGTGGGCAGCATCATCAAAATAACAAGAATGTATATATACGTGGTCGGCAGAAGCCAAACCTTAATGATCAGCGCGGTGATCACATAGCCGTCGTAAGCCAAAGTAAAATAGTACGCCCCCAGCACGGCGGCGGCTATTTTGGCCGGCCATGCGCCCAAATAGCGCTTAAGCAGATCCAGAATAGTCCCGTCGGGATGGTACTTCATTACTTTAACGATAATTAGCGCGGCGACCGTAGCTATCGCCCAGCCGATCAGAATCGCAATCCACCCGTCCGTACCGGCTTGTGCAGCCAGCTCTCTGGGCAATGTCAAAAAGGCGACGCTGATCTGAAAAGTGGAGATCACCAGGATGAATTGAAGCGTTGTGATCGGTCGGTATGAGCGGTTTTTCATGATTTGTTTTTCTCCTTCCACCCCCGGCTTCTGCCCTGACTTTTCGTTTGCTGCGGACTTGTGCTGACCGGGCGCCTGTTCATCAGCCAAAGCGGCACCCGGAACAGCCCGTCTTTCCAGCCGCTGGGCCGGAACGGAGCATAAGGGATCGAGTAAGATTGATCCAGCGAATTTAACGCAATCAGCCTGCCGACCAACACCATCATTCCGATGACCAGTCCCACAAACCCGAACCAGGTGGCAAGGACCATCATGATGAAGCGCAAAATGCGAACCGCCGCCATCATGTCCACATTCGGAATAATAAAGGATGCGATCGCCGTAAACGCTACGACGATGACCATGACATTGCTGATCAGCCCCGCCTGCACGACGGCTTGACCAATAACTATACCGCCTACAATGCCGACGGTCTGGCCGACCGGAGCGGGCAGACGCACGCTCGCTTCCCTCAGCATTTCCAGCGTAACCTCCATTATGATCGCCTCCACAAACGGCGGGAACGGCACCTGTCCCCGCGATTCCCCGAGCGTCAACAGCAGCTTCATCGGAATGATTTCATAGTGATAGGAAAGGACCGAAATAAAGAAGCCGGGCAAAAATATCGCTACGAAAAAAGCAAACATGCGCAGGATTCTAAGAAAGCTCGAGATCGACCACCGCGAACTGTAATCATCCACGGTCTGAAAAAACGAAATGAAATTCACCGGGGCCACCAGCACGCTCGGCGAACCGTCGACGACGATTACATAACGTCCTTGCAAAATATGCGTGGCCGCAGAATCAGGCCGTTCCGTCGCGATCAATTGGGGAAACAACTCAAAGGGATGGTCTTCAATAAATTCCGCCAATTCCCCCGTATTGATTACCGCATCGATGTCTACCGCCTCAATCCGTTCCTTCAGTTTCTTCAGAATTTCCGGATTCGCCACATCCTCCAAATAAAGAACGGACACCCCGGTTTTGCCGCGCTCGCCTACGACAAACCGTTTCAGTTTAAGCTCTTTGTCGGGAATATACCGACGGATCATCGCGATGTTTTGAGCGCCGCTTTCGATAAAACCTTGATGGGCGCCTTTCGGGGACGGCTCCTGCTGCGGATCCTCGACAGCACGCTGCGGCAACCCTTTGGTGTCCAGCACAAACGCCTCGCTCCGCCCTTCGATAAACAGTACGCTGTTGCCGGTCATAATAGAGAGCTTGATATAAGCCCAATCGGTATGAGACTTTATATTGCCTACCGTTGTAATAAAGTCTTCGGACGGGCCTCCCGTTTCAAGCTGAAGCGGGGCAAGCACATCGCGGTGGAGCTGAGCTTTGTCGGTCATTCCGTCCATATAAACCAGCGCGGCTTGTTCCCCGGTCTGTTTGATGAACAGCTTGCGTACGATGAGATCGGGGGTTTCCGCGAAAATGACCTGAATGGAGTTCAAAGATTCCTCCAGGCTTGACGAAATATATCTGTCCACATCATGATTATCAACCGGTTGCCCCGACATTTTATCCCACTTCCTTATGCTCGCCGTTTGAATTTGTAACCTTTATGTTTTTCCATTTTATCCAGATATATGTACCCAGGCTTGACCACTAAAAACACAAAAAAACAACCCCGGTTCATAAACCGAACCAAGGCTGCCCGATATTTGATGCTCAATATATCCTATACATGCTGCTCCGATGGCTTCGCCGCCGCTGCTTCCCCCGCTTCGATGCGGTCGTTCGGCATCGCAAACACGACCAGGGCCGCCGCGGCCAAAGGAATCAGCGCCCACATAAAGGTATGGGCGATGGACGAAGCCATGGCATCCGTCACCTTATCCAAAATTTCCGGCGGAATCAGCGCCCGTTTATCCTGCGACAGAATCTCCCGGGTATCTCCGAAAGCCTGCCCTCCCTGACCCATGCCTTGAAACGCATTCGCCATATTGTCCGCCATCAGATTTCTTTGCACGATCCCGAAAATCGTAATGCCCAGCGTCATGCCGAGCGACCGCAGGAACGAGTTGGTCGAAGTCGCCGCGCCGCGCCGATGCATATCGAAAGGATGAACGGCCGCCATGCCGAGCACCGAGAAGGAAAACCCGACGCCAAAGCCGGTAATCACACTGTATACTGTCATCACCATCCGCGAGGAGTCCCCCGTCAACGTGCCGAGCAATATAATGCCGGACAGGAAGAACACGGCGGAAATCGCCATAATCGAGCGGTAAGACATCCGCGACGTCAAGATCCCGCCCGCCATACTGGTCACTACCGAGCCGATCATCATCGGCATCAGGATGACGCCGGAATTCGTGGCCGTTCCGCCGAATACGCCCTGCACAAAGATCGGGATGTATACAGTAGCCACGATAAATACGCTCCCGTAAAACAACGCCAAGAGACTGCTGGTCGCGTAAAGCCGGTTCCGGAACATATCGAACGAGATAATCGGCTCCTTCGCTCTTCGCTCCGCCAGGAGGAAGACCAGAAACAGGATGGCAAAGCCGGCGAACAGGCTGATGATTACCGTGGAGTTCCAAGCGTACTTCTCCCCGCCCAGCTCCAAGGCGAACATCAAACAAACGACGGCGCCGACCAGTGTGGCCGCCCCGCTCCAGTCGATTTGCTGCTTCTCGTGCGATAGCGATTCCTTGTAAAAGAAAATGATCAAGCACAGTGCCGCCAGACCGATCGGCACATTGATGTAAAACACCCAGTTCCAGCCGAGCGAATCGGTGATCGCCGCGCCGAGCAGCGGGCCGAAAATGCTGGAGGTCCCGAATACGGCGCCCAAAAGCCCGGTCATTTTCCCCCGCTTTTCCACCGGAAAAATATCAAAAATAATCGTAAACGCAATCGGCATCAGCGCCCCGCCGCCGATCCCCTGGATCGCCCGGAAAATGCTGAGCTGAACGATGCTCCCCGCCATGCCGCACAATACGGAGCCGATCAAGAACATGCAGACCCCGAACAGGAAAAACCGCTTCCGCCCGTACATATCGGACAATTTGCCGAAAATCGGCGTGCCGGCCATCACCGCCACCATATAAGCCGAAGTCACCCAAACGAACTGATTCATTCCTCCAAGCTCGGAAACGATAGTTCCCATCGCCGTAGTCACGATCGTATTATCCATCGACGACATCAGAATCCCGAGCATCAAGCCGACCAACACCAACTTTGTACGGTCCTTTTCCTCAGCAGCCATATAAGCGGCCTCCTCCAACCTGTTCGAAATTTGAATATGCTAATAATATTAGTGAAAAATGGAAAAAAGTAAACATCTTTTTAGAAAATGCTCCCCCGTCCGCTCCCGCTTATGCTAACATACTAAAAAGTACAATCTCGGAGGTTATAAAATTATGGCTCAAATCGAAGACTTTATGAAACTGGATTTAAGGGTCGGTACCGTCCTCGGGGCCGAGGCTTTCCCGGAAGCGCGCAAGCCGGCCATCAAGCTGCAAATCGATTTCGGGGAGCTCGGCGTCAAAGCCTCGAGCGCGCAAATCACCAAACGATACCGTCCGGAGGACTTGATCGGCCGCCAGGTGATCGCCGTGGTCAACTTCCCTCCCCGCCGGATCGCCGGCTTTGTATCCGAAGTGCTGGTCCTGGGCGGAGTGCCGGAAGAAGGCGATGTCGTGCTGCTGCGGCCGGACGCTTCGCTTCCCGACGGAACGCCGATCGCCTGATATCTTTTTCTTTTCGGAAAATAGTAGCTTATAATTAATGGAGAAGATAAGAAAGGAAGTATACACATGAATGAGCATTGGTCCGGATTGGAGCAAAGCATGATCGGGCAGGGAATCCAAACGCTGCTGATCACCGATCCCAAGCACGTCTACTATTTGACCGGTTTCTTAAGCAACCCGCACGAGCGGTTTCTCGGCGTCGTTTTTCAGCCCGGCGGCAAGCCGGTACTGGTTGTCCCCGCGCTGGATGAAGAAGCGGCACGCCAGGCAACGAACGGGATGGAGATCATTACCCACCTGGATACGGACAATCCTTATCTGTTGTTAAATCAAAGACTGCAAGGCTCCGTCGGAACGCTCGGATTGGAAAAGGAAAATCTTACGGTAGCCCGTTACGAGCAGTTGAAGGAGGCGCTCGGCTTCGTCCAATCCTATGATGTCGGCCCTTGGCTTCGCGACTTGCGCGTCCGTAAAACCGCCGCGGAAGTGGAGAAGATGTCCCATGCCGTGCATCTGATCGAGCAAGTGCTGGAAGCGGCGCTTAAACAAGTGAAGGAGGGCGTGTCGGAAAATGAGCTCGTCGCCGAAGTCGAGTACCAGATCCGGAAACTGGGCGCCGACGGGCCTTCCTTCGATTCGATGGTGCTTATCGGCGAGAAGACCGCGCTGCCGCACGGGGTTCCCGGCGACCGGAAGCTGCGCCGCGGCGATCTGCTGATGTTCGACATCGGCGTCTACGCCGCGGGATACGCTTCCGATATCACGCGGACTTTTGCCTTCGGAGAGCTGACCGAGGAACAGGTTCGCATCTATGAAACCGTCCTTGCGGCCAACGAAGCCGCCATCGCGGCCATTCGCCCGGGCGTAACCTTTGCTTCGATCGACAAGGCCGCCAGAGACGTAATCGAAGCGGCCGGATACGGGCCGTACTTCAACCATCGGCTCGGTCACGGGCTTGGCATCGATGTCCATGAATTCCCGTCGGTTCACGGTCAGAACGAATATCTGCTCGGCGAAGGCAACGTATTTACCGTGGAACCGGGCATTTATGTTCCCGGCGTCGGCGGGGTCCGGATTGAGGACGATTGCCTGGTGACCGATTCCGGGGTAAAGGTATTGACCTCTTTTCCCAAGCAGCTTACTTATTTGTAATGGTTTATTCGTCCATACAAAAACCTCCGGATCCGCGGGTATGCGGTCCGGAGGTTTTCGTTTGTTTAGGATACGGCTTTGCCGGGTTCGTCCTCTTCGTGGTGAAAATTGCGGGCGATATACAGAAACGGGGTTCCCGCCGCGGTCAACACAAATTTGAATATATAGGTCGTAAACAGAATCTCGAGCCAAACTTGAAAGCTGTATTCGCCTAAGAAAGCGATGGAGCAGAAGATCAGCGTGTCCACAAACGAGCTCACCATCGTGCTGCCGTTATTGCGAATCCATAGCTGATGCCGTTTCGGATAATATTTGCGAATCCAGGAATACAGCCGCACATCGAGAAACTGGCTGATAAAGTACGCCGTCAGACTGCCGAGCGCCAGGCGCGGCATCAGACCGAAGATCGTTTCCAGCGAGCCCTGCGCGATATCGGTTTCCTGCGGCCGGAACACAAGCGTCATCTGCATCAGCACCGTGGTCATGATCAGGGTGAAAAATCCGAACCAGACCGCCTTTTTCGCCTCCTGCCGTCCAAACTTCTCATTCAGCAGGTCGCTGGTCAGATATAAGCTGACATACATCGTATTGCCGAGCGTCATGACGATGCCGAACATCTCCACCGTCTTGACGACCTGGATATTGGCGACGACCGTCGCCACACCGATCCAGGCGTAGAGCCCCTTTTTCCCGAATAATTTATAGCAGAGCAAGAAGAACGTAAAATTGACGAGCACATAAAATATGCCCCACCCTATATTAAACATGCAAATTCCTCCTAGTTTTGATTACGCGGGATGGTTACGAACCGCGGCTGCAATCGTACATACAGCAAGTCCAAAGATACCATATCCACGGGCAAAAAGGCTATCCTTTTTTGAAGATGGTCAAAAATTCATGTTTTGATCACGAAACTCTTTCTGAAAATGAATAAAAAATGATAAATAGCATTTTCAAAATCCTTATTTTTCTATAAAATAGTTCTAATGTAACGGTGGTCAATAAGTCTGAAGACACCATACCGCACCATACTGTACAGAAAGAACTATAAAAAAATTTTTAAACAGGAGAAAATGGGGAGGATTTCCATGACAAAAACAAAACATTCGATTAACGGCAAGTTCATGCTCACCTTTGCCATCATCATCATTGTCTCTTCGCTGCTGTTCAGCACCAGCTTCTTTTTGGTTTCCATGGGAATCATCGAGAAGAACGTCCTTCCTCAATTCGACAAAGTGCTTCAGACGAGTTCCAAGGATATTTTCAAAAACCTGGACACCAGCCAAGCGCTCCAGCTTTTGAGCGGGAAAGAGAACTCGCGGTTTGCCGTGGAATCCTATCTGTCGGAGAAGGTCGAAGAATACCAATTGGACTCGGTCTACCTCATCGATCTGAAGGAGGAACAGGCTACCGTAATCGGAGTGAGCAAGGGATCCCCCATGAAGGTGGGCGACCGGCTTGAAGTCCAGGAAGCTATGAAAGCCGCCGAATCCAAAGGCAAAGCCAGTATCAGCGATTTGTATTCCGATCAATACGGTTCCCACAAAACCGGTTACATAGCCCTTCCGGGCAGCTCCGCCGTATTGGCCACTTCGATGAACGCTTCATTTATTGATGATATAAAATCGGACATCTACCTCATCTGCTCCGTCATCTTCTTATCCGTAATCGTCGTCGGCATGCTGGCCGCCTATTTGGTAAGCCGGCGAATCACGGGTCCGATCAAGAAGCTCGCCGCAGCCACGCAAAAGATGGCGCAGGGAGATTTCAGCGAAAGCATCGATTTCACTTCGAACGACGAGGTCGGGCTGCTCGCCGAAAGCTTCCGGAGCATGAACGGCCGGCTGAAGGAAATGATCGGCAAAGTGCTGGAAACTTCCCATTCGGTGGTGAGCGGTTCCGACCAGCTGCTTCAGTCCACAACGACATTCAAGAAGCTGATCGACCGCGCCGGAAATGCGACGCTGGAAATCGAGAAAGGCAGCGAAACGATCGCTTCGACCGCCGCGGAGAACGCCCGGGCGATGGAAGAGATCTCGCAAGGCATCCAGCATATCGCGGCCTCGTCCGCGGAAGTGTCGGAGAAGGTCGGACAGGCCTCGGGCGAGGCGAACTCCGGGAATGAGCTGGCCAAAACGGCCGTCGAGCAAATGCGGCTGGTGGAACAAGCGGCATCCAAGTCGCGGGATTCCATCTCCGTGCTGAATGAGAGATCGGAATCGATCGCCGCCGTCGTCGGCGTGATCATGGAAATCACGAAGCAGATCAATATATTGGCCCTTAACGCGGCCATTGAGGCGGCCCGCGCCGGGGAACACGGCAAAGGGTTCGCGGTCGTCGCCGAAGAAGTACGCAAGCTGGCCGAACAATCCAGAACCGCCATGGATCAGATCGGCGAGTACCTCCTGAGCATCCGGGAAGAGGCGAAAAATTCCGTGGAGGCTATGGAGCTCGTCAGCCAGGAGATCAAGTCCGGTACCGATCGGGTCAGCCAGGCCGGCATCGCGTTCGGGCAATTGACGGATTTGATCTTCAATATCAATATGACGATTCAATCCGTCTCCGCCTCTACCGAGGAAGTATCCGCCGGAACGGAGGAAGTGACCGCTTCCGTCGAAGAAGCCGCGAACATCACGGCAAGATCGCTGCATAACATCGAGAAGATCGCCAAATATTCCGGCCGGCAAATCGATGAGATGGAGGTTCACAACAGAACGGTGGAGGCGCTCAATGAGCAGGCCCGTTCCCTCCAGGAAGCGGTGGAAAAATTCAAAATTTAATAAAGAAGAAGCGCCCCTGTATTTAAAGGGGCGCTTTTTTCATGATGTTATATATCCTCGGTATATCCAGATGAGTTCTGACATGATCCGCCAGCTTGTTAAAAGCTTCTTCTTTCCGCGATTCCGCCGATAATTCGTTTTCCAAGGGAGGAAGTCCCTTATCCATACGCACGCGGTTCAGCCAGGCCCTCCGCCACTCGTTGTTTTGAAACAACCCGTGCAGATAAGTGCCGAACACGCGCCCGTCGGGCCGGGTGCAGCCTTCCGGCCGCTCGGCTCCCCCTTCTTCATGAATGCGGAACAGAGGAATGACCTCCGCCTCCAGGTCCGCTCCGGCTTCGGTTTTTCCGCAGGCCACCGTCCTGCCCGCGTGGATTTCATATCCGCGAATCGGATAACCGGTCTTGGAGCCGGGGATTAGCACGGACTGGCCCGCGGCTGTCGTCCCGCTGACACGGATCGTCGTTTTGCCGGGAATAAACGTCGTTTCAAGCGGCAGCCAGCCGAGGCCCTCCGCATGGCGCGGCGCCGGCGACTCCACGGCCTCCGGATCATGCATCTCCCGGCCCAGCATCTGATAGCCGCCGCAGATCCCGGCCAGCCGGGTATGGCTCCGCCGCTCCATCGCTTCGCGGATAGCTTCGTCCAGCCCTTGCCGCCTGACATACTCCAGATCGCCGATCGTATTTTTGGAGCCGGGCAGGATAATGATGTCCGGATCGCCGAGCTGCGACGGGTGCTGAATGTATCGCAGGGAAACGTCCGGCTCGGCGGCCAATATGTCGAAATCGGTGAAATTTGAGATCAGCGGATAGCGGATGACCGCGATGTCCAGGTCTTTCCCCGCCGCCATCCTGCTTTGAAATCCGTCCAAAGCCACCGAATCCTCCGCTTCGATGTTCAGGTCCGGCATATACGGCACCACGCCGAGCACGGGGATGCCCGTCCGCTGTTCCAGCCAGTCCAGGCCGGGCTTCAGCAGGGAGATATCCCCTCTGAATTTGTTGATAATGAATCCTTTGACCCGGGCCCGCTCTTCCGGTTCCAGCAGCTCCAAGGTCCCGACCAGAAACGCGAACACGCCGCCGCGGTCGATATCGCCCACCAGAATAACGGGGGCGTCCGCCCAACCGGCGAGATTCATATTGACGATATCGCGATGCTTCAAATTAATTTCCGCCGGACTGCCGGCCCCCTCCATCACGACGATATCGTGAGTTTGCCGCAGCCGTCCCAGCGCTTCCATCACGAGCGGCTTCGCCATGGGCAGGAACCCCTCGCGGTAGCCCGCGGCGCTGAGATCGCGATAAGGCTTGCCGTGAACGATGACCTGCGAATGCATCTCCCCGGTCGGCTTAAGCAGCACGGGGTTCATATCCGTGGTCGCGGCGATGCCGCAAGCCTCCGCTTGAATCCCCTGCGCCCTCCCGATCTCCTTGCCGTCGGGGGTAACGTATGAATTCAAGGCCATATTTTGCGATTTGAACGGGGCGGTCAAGTAACCATCTTGGGTAAAAATCCGGCATAACGCCGTCACCAGTATGCTCTTTCCCACGTCGGACGCCGTCCCCTGAACCATCAAGACCGCGCCCTGCGCTCCGTCCTCATGCTTTCGTTCCAATCTTGGTATTTCGTTCATTTAAACCCGCCTCCGTAGCGTCGTTCGTGTTCAGCCGCTCTCCACCCCGTTTGATCAGCAAAAAAAGAGGACCGCGAGCAGCAGCAGCAAAGCCTCCAGCCCTTCTATCAAGCACCCGTATACATCGCCGGTGAGGCCGCCCAGCCTCGAGCTGATTTTATTCGCGACCAGTGTTCCCACGGCCAGTGCGAGCAGCGGCGCCGCGATATAGAATCCGGCTGTCGGCAGCAGGGCTGTCCCGCCGCCGGTCAGCGCCACGGCGGCGCCCGAACTCGCCGCCGTCAGCAGCAGGGCCATAGCCGCCCCGATCG
The DNA here is from genome assembly GCF_036553665.1 of Paenibacillus haidiansis. NCBI lineage: Bacteria > Bacillati > Bacillota > Bacilli > Caryophanales > Paenibacillaceae > Paenibacillus > Paenibacillus haidiansis. The sequence goes on from NZ_JAZHPZ010000006.1 coordinate 190,069, forward strand.
CCACATCCTTGGCGCCGAGGCCGCGAAACAGCCCGGCCAGCCCTCCCCCGTCCCTGGCGACCGGCCACCGCTTCATGGCCAAAGCCATGAACCAGCGGCTCCACACCGGGGCCGTCAGGATCGCAGCTGCCGCAGGAAAACCGCCGGCGGAGAGCAGCGAGGCGAGCAGCGACATTTTCAGCAGCAGCAACAACACGCAGGCCAGCACGCCCATCGCGCCGACGCGGCTGTCCTTCATGATCTCCAGCATCCGCTCGCGGTCACGGTAGCTGAGCAAAGCGTCGGCGGAATCCATCCAGCCGTCCAAATGCAAGCCTCCGGTCAGCCACACCCAGAGGATCAGCGCCACCACGGCCGCAGGCAAGGGCGGAAGCAACCAGGCCGCAAGCAGGCCTGCGACCAGAACCGCAAGCCCGATCGCCGCCCCGACGAGCGGATAATATTTAACGCTCCGGCGCAACGGCTCCGGCGAGAAATCCAGTTCGGCCTTCACCGGAAACCGCGACAGAAATTGAAAAGCGGCCAAAACCGGCCGTCCTTTGTCCTTCATAGCTTGTACTCCCTGCTCTTGAGTTCGATGGCAATTCCGGCAGTGACGAGAAATACCTGATCCGATACGGCGGCTATTTTCCGGTTCAATATTCCGGCCCAATCCCGGTATCGCCGGCCGAGCGGATATTCCGGCACAATTCCGCTGCCGACCTCGTTCGTCACCAGCACCAGCCTTCCCGGGTAAGAAGCGACAGCCGTAACGAGCCGCTCCACTTCCAGCGCGACCGCTTCTTCTTCGGCCGCAGCATCCCCCTCCGCTCCCGCCGCCAGCAGCACATTCGACAGCCATAGGGTAAGGCAGTCGACCAACACGACCGGAGCCAGGCCTTTTTCGGGTCCGCTCCGGTCAGGGAGAGCAGCCCCGCCCAGTCTTCCCGGGCTCTCACCGGCCAGCAGAGCCGCCAGCTCCAGCGGCTCCTCGACCGTGGTCCACGGGAACCCGCTTTCCTCGCGCTGAAGGCGGTGAAGCCCGATGCGGCGGCGCATCTCATCATCAAAGGCCTGGGCCGTTGCTATGTACAGCCCGGAGGCCGCATGCTTCATGCACCATTTCTCGGCAAAGGCGCTTTTGCCGCTGCGGGCTCCTCCGGTCACCATTACGATCATGAATGTGCCTTTCCGGCCGGCTTCGTCCCATCCGTCCCCGAAGAGACGCCGGCACTCTCGAAGGTGGCCATTTCCGCCATGATCCGGCAGGCCGCGTCGATCAGATGCAAAGCGAGCACGCCTCCCGTTCCTTCGCCCAGCCGCATGTCCAGATAGAGCATCGGCTCCAGGCCCAGCTCCTTGAGCAGGTACACATGCCCTTGCTCCTGCGACACGTGGGAGGCGATCATATAGTGGATGCTGTCCGGCGCGATGCGCACGGCCGCCAGCGCCGCCGCACCGGAGATAAACCCGTCCAGAATCACCGGACAGCGGTTTGCGGCGGCGCCCAGAATTACCCCGGTAAGCCCGGCGATTTCCAGCCCGCCTACCTTGGCGAGCACATCCACCGCGTCCGAGGCGTCCGGGCGGTTCGTTTCCAGCGCCCGTTCCACGATCAGCACCTTTTGGCGGAGCCGCTCGTCGTTGATGCCGGTTCCCCGGCCTACGGTTTCCAGTGACGAAATGCCGGTCAAAGCGCTCATGATCGCGGCGCTGGCCGTCGTGTTTCCGATACCCATCTCGCCGGTGACAAAGCATTTGATCCCCCGGGCGACCGCTTCCTCCACAACCTCGATCCCCGCCAGAATGGCCGCCTCGGCTTCTTCCCGGCTCATGGCGGGACCTTTGGCCATATTGGCCGTGCCGTAGCGGACCTTCCGCGAGATCAGGCCGGGATGACGAAGCTCGGCGTTCACGCCCACATCGACGCACATGACTTCCGCGCCCGCCTGGCGCGAAAGAACATTGACCGCCGCGCCGCCGGAGAGAAAATTGTGCACCATTTGCGGCGTAACCTCCGCCGGAAACGCGCTGATCCCTTCTTCGCATACGCCGTGATCCGCGGCCATGACGACGACGCCCCGTCCCGGGAAGGACGGTTTAATCTCGCCGGTAATCCCCGCCAGCTTCACCGCCAGCGTTTCCAGCTTGCCCAAGCTTCCCGGCGGCTTGGTCAGGCTGTCCAGATAGGCTGCCGCCGCTTTGGAGGCGGTCTTGTCCGGCCCTTGCACCTGTGCGGCGATGTCCATAATCGATCGGCTCATTTTTTCGAATTCTCCTCTCTTAAAATAAACTATCAATCACGTTTACCCCGGTTGTATAACTCTCATTCTACCATTCCCGATATCTTTTCTAAAACGGTACCCGGAGTATTCGGAGCTAGCGTTCGGTCCATGCCGGTCCCTATTGTCTTTTGCAGCAGAATCTGCGGCCCCCCTGTGTCGGGATGGACAACGCTATAGGATTTGACATCGAATACCGCCTCCACGGTTTCCGGCAGCAGAATTTCGGCTGGGGTGCCGAGTCCGGCCACTTCTCCCCCGTGTAGAACCAGCAGATGGTCGCAGTACAGCGAAGCGAGATTCAGATCGTGCATGACGGCGATCACCGTTAAGCCTTCGTCCCGCTGCCAGCCCGCGACCAGCTCCATAAATTGCATCTGGTAGCGGATATCGAGGTAGGTCGTCGGCTCATCCAGCAGGACGATCTCCGGCTGCTGAGCCATTACTTTCCCTAGGGCGGCGCGCTGCCGCTGTCCGCCACTGAGACTGGCGAGCGGACGGTCCGCCAAACCGTCAAGCTCCAGCCTGTCCATAATCTCTTGCATCAGCTTCTCCGCGCTATCGCCGGTTTCTCTGCCAAGCCAATCCTGAAACGGGAAGCGGCCCATCTCGATAATTTCCCGGACGGTAAAATCAACCTGCGGCAACCCGTCCTGCTGTAGCACGGCCAGCTTCCGCGATAATTCCTTGCGCCCGTACGAGACGAGAGGACGTCCGGAAAGCGCGATCTCTCCGGAATCGGGGGCTTCGATTCCGGAAATGAGGCTAAGCAGCGTGCTTTTCCCGCTGCCGTTCGGGCCGATGATGCCCCAGAACTCGCCGGGTTCGACCTTCCAGTTGATCCCGCGCAGCGCCTGCAGGCGGCCGTACGATTTGGCGGCATCCTTCACCTCGATCATCGCATTTCCCTCTCCCTCGATTTTTTCTTTCTATATAACAAGTAGGCAAAAAACGGCGCGCCGACGAACGCCGTAACCACCCCGAGCGGAATTTCCGTCGGAGCGAGCAGCGAGCGGGCCGCAAGGTCGCTCCACATCATAAAAATACCGCCGCCAATTGCGGAAAGCGGAATAATAAGCCGGTAATCCGGCCCCGTAATCAGCCGGATGATGTGGGGGACAACAAGGCCGACAAACCCGATCACTCCGGACACGGACACCGCGGCCGCCGTCATCAGCGTAGCCACGAGTAAAACAATCAGCTTGGTCCATTCCACATTGAGCCCGGAATGCGCCGCCTCGCGCTCACCCAAGGCGAGCAGGTTCAGCGAACGCGCCCGGCCCCACAGAAACAATCCACCCAGGGCCAGATATGGAAGCAGGATGGCCGTATACGACCATCCGCGGAGACTGAGACTTCCCATTGTCCAATATAATATTTCGTTCACCGTTCTTTTCGACATCGTTGTGAGAAAGGAGACGATCGATCCGAGGAAGGACTGCATCACGACGCCCGACAAAATCAGGCTTTCGATCGGAATTTTGCCGTTCTCCCTGGCTAGCCGCATCACGACCCACAATGTGGCCGCACCTGTAAGAAAAGCGACCATCGGCAGAGTGAACACCCCTGCAAGAGAAAACTGCCAGCCGAAAAAGATCAGCACGGCCGCGCCCACCGCCGAACCCGAGGATACCCCCAGGGTGAACGGGTCGGCCAGCGGATTGCGCAGCACCCCTTGAAATGCGGCGCCCGCGACCGCGAGCGAAGCGCCGACGAGCAGGCCGAGCAGCACCCGGGGCAGGCGAACCTGCATGACGATTTGCTCGGACGAGCTCGGCCAATAAGGTTGTATCCATTCTCCGAGCCCGGGGATCCGGTGCAGCAAAATGGCGGTGATCTCGCCGATCGGCAGAGGAACGGAACCGACCCCGATGCAAATCAGCAGCGTCAAAATTAGCAGGCCTAGGCCGACCGTTCCGTACCCCGCCAATTTGGTTCTCATGGCTGCATCAGTTCCGGATAGATCGCTTTCGCCACTTCAATCAGCCCTTGGGTCACGCGCGGGCCCGGACGGCTGAGCAAATTGTCGTCGAGCGCAATGATCCGGTCTTCCTTGACCGCCGTAATTTGGTCCCAGCCGCCGCGGCCTTTGATAATTTCCGCCAGCGTCCGGTTGTTCTCGTCGATGACGCTCTTGGCGTACAAGATGACGTCGGGATTCGCCTGGATGATATTCTCTTCATTGATTTCGCTCCAGCCCGTAATATCGGAGGCCACGTTCACGCCGCCGGCCAAGGTGATCATCTCGTCCATGAACTCGCCTTTACCGACCGTCCAGCCCGGCGAAAACTCGATGTATACTTTTTTCTTTTGATCGTCGGATAAATTTTTCACGGCGTCGGTCACTTGCGCGAGCTCGGCCTTCATTTGCTCGGTAACCTGGAGCGCTTCCTGCTGGTGATCGGTGATTTCGCCGACCGCCCGGATATTCTCCATCACCTGTTCCACTGTTTTGGAATTGGAACGGTACACTTTGAGACCGAGATCGGTCAGGCTTTTTACCGTCTCTTCGCCGACCAGATTGCCCGCGAGCACAAGGTCCGGCTGGGCCGCAACGACCGCCTCCACATTGACCTGGAATCCGCCCATGCGCGGCTTGTCTTTGACCGTTTCCGGATAATCGTCGTTATCGGAGACCCCGACAACTTGTTCATCCAGCCCCAGAGCGAACAGCCCTTCCGTCTCCGACGGCGCCAGCGAGACAATCCGCTGCGGTGCGGATTCGAAAGTGAACTCCGTGCCGAAAGCGTCCTTTACCGTAAGCGGATATGCAGTGCGCAGTTCCCCTTGCTCCGGGTCGGCGGCATTACCCGCTTGCTGTTGTTCCTGTCCGGCCTGAGTCACGTTATTGCCGGTGTTTGCGGACGAATTTCCGTTATTGGAGCCGCAGCCGGCCATGATAAACAGCATCAGCGCCAGCAGCCAGATTCCCAAAAGCTTAGTATATTTCTTCATTGCTCTCTCCCCTTCGCTTTCTAGTTCTCAAAGAAATGCCTGAGCCGAAGCGAACCCCCGCTTCCGGTCAATTCCCCCACAAGGGAAGATCGGAACAAAAGAAAAACCCATCCTGTGTCGGATGGGTTACGTCTACAAAGTTATAACGGAAACCGGCCTAGAGTTTCATACCGGGAACACAGCTTCCGAATCTATGCAGAGCGTTATCCTTTCCTCGAAGGACCGTCTATTACTTCCCGTGGGCAGGTCTCCTGACTATCAGGTTGGCGACGAAAGCCCGCCTTCCCATCATGCTGTGGCGCATGACAGTGGCATAACTTCTAGCTTCGTCCCTGAATACAGTGGCGGGACCGTGCCGGATTCGCACCGGCTTCCCTTTTAACCCGAAGCTGCTTGCCGCAAGCTTCAGGACCAACGGGTGCTTTCTATTCGCTTGAATCAGAGCTTTTCTTTCTCTATTGGATTATAGGGGAAAAGCTTAAATCTTACAATATAACCGGCCGGGATTCTAGTAATAGATATCCATCTCCGTCTCCTGCCCGCTTAGTACTGCTCCAGGGACAAGTCCGCCCCGAGCACACCGACCACGGCGCCGTCTTTAACGATCGGCACGGACAAGGTGATGCAGCGACGCTTCGTGATGGCGGAGACATACACTTCCGAGACTACCGTCTCCCCGTTTACAGCCTTGCGAAACCACTCGCGGCCCTTGGCATTGAGCAGCCCCGCCTCCGGAATCGAGACGACGAAAGAACCGTCCGCCCGGTTGCTCCAGGCCGCTTCCAGCCCGGCTTCGCTTGCGAGCAATTGCTCCAGAGCTTCGCGATGTTCCGGCTCGCGCATCGCGACGATCGCTTCGCTTTCCGCCTGCTCCCGCAGCTTTCGCGCATAGGCGAGTCCCAGCTCTTGAGCCGCAGACTCCCGCTTCGCTTCTTCATCCCCGGAATTCGCGTTACTCCGCACATGATCCAGGGATGAAATCAGTTCGGCCTGGGCCCTGTGGAGTCCGCCGGACACCGTTTGCAGCTTGGAGATATGAACCCGCTGCGATTCCATACGGGACAAGGCGCCTTCCACATGGACAATGCTGCGGCTCAGCGCCGCATGGACTTCCCTCATCATGAGCTCCATATTCCGCGTCATTTCCGACTGCTCCCGGCTGCGGCGCCCCGTCTCGCCGACCAGCTCATTGACCTCGGCGACCTCCTCGGAAATGTAACGGATATCGCCGCCCATCGATTTAAGCAGCTCAATTCCGTCCATCGCCGATTTTTTGCCGTCATTCAGCGTTTCCTTGACCCTTTCCACTTCGCTCATGATCTGCCGGAACAGCGGTGCCGAGCTGCCGATCGCCTTGCTGCTCTGCTGCGCGAGTTGACGCATCCGGCCGGCTACGACGTCGAAGCCTTTGCCCTGCTCGCCCAGCCTGGCCGCCTCGATGGAAGCGTTCAAGGCAAGCAGCGATACTTCGCCGGAGATGCCTTCCAGCTCGCGATATAAATTTCCGAGCTGCCGGGTGTTGTGCTCCAAATCGCTCATCGGACCGATGATGGATTGTTGGGATTCCGCCAGCGAGCGAATCGTCCCGTCCGCGGCGGCCAGCGCCTCCGTGATCCGCGACGCCTCGGCCAGCGTCCTCCCGCTCCGGTTATGGAGCTGGTCCGCGGCCTCTTGAATTCGCAGTGCGGAGGAGGCGACCTCCTGCATGGCGGCCAGGCTTTCCTGCACCTGCTCCAGCGAACGTTCGCTGCTGGATTTAAGCTTCATATCTTCAACCGAGGAAATATCGGACAAACGCTGGAGCTGTTCGATACTCTCGTTGACCTCGCCGACCGCGGCCTTCAGTCTGTCGGATGCGACCAGCGATTCATTGACCATCGCCATCCAGTCGCTCTCGCTGCGTCCCGCCGCACCGGGATCGATCGGAAGCAAGCGCATCGAAGCGCCGGATGCTCGCTTGCCTTCCCTCTTCAACTTAGGAAGGATTAAAGAAAGCGCTGCGTTCATAGTAAGTATGCGATCATGTTTTCCCATTCCGCGGAGTTGATTCATTCTTCCCCCACTCCTCTTATGTAAGTTTACCTTACATTATAGAATAGGACTTGAGACTTAAAAAGAGCTTATTTGCAAAAATAAAACAAAATTCAGCAATTTCTCACAGATAACAACCAATACATTACACATTATGTTATGTATTGAGGTAAATTCATTATTTATTTCTAACTTCTGCAGACCCAAATGTTCCGGACAAAAGAATCCTTTGCCGCTTGTCCGTAATCTAAAATTTGAAAACCTTCGGCCAATAAATCGCTCTCTAGCGCTTCGGTGGAAACAATGACGGAAGTCTCGCTGAACCTGCGCAGACTCGCCAGCATTGCCCGCTTCTCTTCCCCCGGGAGCACCGAGCATAAATTATACGGCATGTCGAGAATGGCCGCATCAAAGTGTCCCGTCACCCGGTTCATATCTCCGATCGACACCAAACCGGGGTTCTCATAGCCAAAATGCGCCAAATTGGCTCGCGCTCCCCGCACGGCCAGCGGATTTAAATCCATCCCGACGATATCGATGTCCATAGACAGCGCTTCGATCATCACATTGCCCATCCCGCAGCAGGGATCGATCGCCTTAATGCCCTTCGGGTTGGGGACGGCGATATTCACGAGGGCGCGAGCGGTGGCAACGGGCAAGCCGGTGGAATAATTTTGCGGCTTGTGTATGCGCTGCCGCCAGGCATGATCTGCCGGAACGCAAAGGCCGAGCATCCAGCCCCGTTCATGCGAGAGGAGCCCGAACGTCATATCGGGACAGCGCATGTCGGCGGTTCCCCGAATGTTCGCGCCCACCAACCGTTCCAGTTGACGCTGCTCCTCGTAACTCCGCTTTAGTCCATTTTTGAGATACAGCACCTTAAAAGTGCTTCCTTCCAGCATTAACCCGGCCGCTTGAGCAACGAGACCTTCCAGCGTAGGCGATGAGAACAGCACGTCCATCCGCATGGAAATAAACGGGCTCCGGTCCGGCTCGATCATTAACGGACTTTCGATATAAGCCAGTGAACCGGGTTCCCGCCCAAAGAGAGCGCGAAGCTCCATCTCACACAGCTCCCGCTCATTCTCATGGCAGGCAAAGGGATAAATATACCGATCCGGTTTATTTCCGGGATAAAAATTTTCATTTAAATTCATAGTTGGTTTGTTACCATCTTCCCGCACTTTATCGCTTCCTCCCGAACAGTAAAAACATCTCAACAGTCTTACCCATTGTATCAAAGCGGGAGGAGATGAGTCGTATTTCCGGCAAACAAATAGCCTTTGGTTCGGATTCCCCTTCATTACCGCCTTAATCTTGCTGCATCTCCGTCAAATGAGCCCAGTATCGTTTGGGCATATGGGACATCCGGGCCCGGGGATTAATGCGCTCCCGGATCGCCGCCGTATGATAGAACTGCTTCCACAAACGGCGGTAGGCCTGTTCTTGTTCACCGGTTTCCGGCAATATCAGCTCCTCAACGTCCACGATGCTCACCTTTTGTTCGTGAGTCGCATCCGGCCTGTACATCAGCGCTTGTCCATGGGTCCGATCATAGATCATAAAAGACTCATTGCGGTAACGGTCGCAAAAATGGGGGGCCAGCGTCGGCAGCACATGATTTTTCGGTTCAATCTCGGCAACCAGTACATCGCCGTAGACCGAAAAACGCAGAAAGCCCATGAGAGTGCGGCTTTCGGAATTTAATTGCTGCACCGCTTTACGGAGCCGGTGGACCGTATCGTCCGTCAGCATATTCATGACCGCGCCCCCACGCTTGAACCCCAGCCTCAGAAAGCGGTAGATCAACAACTCCTTCTGGGGGGCGCAGGTGAGAAACCCCAACCGGACCAGTTCCTGAGCCGAAGGCGATATAGTTGCTCCGATCGCCTTATATACCCTCGCCGCCTTCTCCGCACTGGTTTCGACGGTCCGGGTACCGAACAGCGTGTATTGCGGATCGCCATCGGAGCTGATTGCGACCAATTCTTCCTTCCGTTCATAACTCTCAAACACGCAGGTGAGCAAACCGTCAAAGCTGCCGTCATAGGAATAGGCGGCGTCTTTTATCCAAGGCATGGGACCAGCTCCTTTGCGGCCCCTCCGGCCAGCTCCTCATCGGTAAACAGGGATAATTGCTCCACTTGCGGCTGAGGCAAAAACATATTCAGCTCTTTTGTCGACAGCAGCGATCTGAGGATTGTGCTTTCGTTCACTTTCAATCCTTCGAGGCGCCGGCCGGAGCAGGTGATGAAATACTGCGCCCGTTTCAAAACGACGCCGAGCTTCTTCAAGCCGGGAAAGTCCAGCTTCCCGGTTCTTCTCGCCTTGACGATCCGCTGCGCGCTTCTCACCCCGATTCCCGGCACCCTTAGCAGCGATTCATACGACGCGGTGTTGATCTCAACGGGAAACCGGTCGATATGGTTCATCGCCCAGTTGCATTTCGGGTCCATGAACGGATTGAAATTCGGCGTGCGCTCGTCCAGTAGTTCCTTCGCTTCGAAGCCGTAAAAACGTAGCAGCCAGTCGGCCTGGTACAGCCGATGCTCCCGCAGGAGCGGCGGCTTGCTGTCCAGCGAAGGCAGCAGGGAATGCTCCATCACCGGCGTATAAGCGGAATAATAGACCCGTTTCAGCTCGTATTTACGGTATAGCGCTTCCGTCAGGGTCAATATTTTCAAATCGCTGTCCGGCGTCGCCCCTACGATGAGCTGCGTGCTCTGTCCGCCCGGAACAAACCGGGGTGCATGGCGGTACTTGACCAAATCCGTACTGTTCTCGCGGATGCCCTGGCGAATCGCCGACATCGGCTTCAGAATGGCGTCCTTCGTCTTGTCCGGAGCGAGCTTGCTCAGGCTGTCCTGCGAAGGCAGCTCGATGTTGACGCTCATCCGGTCGGCCAGCATGCCGAGCCTGGAAATGAGCGCCGGGTCAGCGCCGGGAATCGCCTTGACATGGATATAGCCGCCGAAGCCGTATTTATCGCGCAGCAGCTCCAGGACGCGGATCAATTGCTCGGTCGTATAATCCGGGTTGCGCATAATCCCGGAACTGAGAAACAAACCTTCTATGTAATTGCGACGGTAAAAATTCATCGTTAGGTCCGCGAGCTCCTCCGGGGTAAACATGGCCCGCCGCGTGTCGTTGGAACGACGGTTGACGCAATACTTGCAGTCGAAAACGCAGCTGTTGCTCATCAGGACCTTCAGCAGCGAAATACAGCGCCCGTCCGCGGCAAAGCTGTGGCAAATGCCTGTGCTTACGGCGCTCCCCGTCGTTCCGGCACCTCCCCCTTTGCGTTCCGACCCGCTGGACGAGCAGGATACATCATACTTGGCCGAGTCCGCTAAAATCGTCAGCTTGTCAAACAGATCCATTGTCCGTTAGCCTCCCTTTTGACCTTAGTATACATAGGAACACATGTTCTAGTCAAGGATACATTTTCCTATTAAAAAAAGATCTCCGGCATAGGTTACGCCTTCGATCTTTTCGCCAATCCAAAATATTGATGTGAAAGTTACGCCAATTTTTGCTTGGACATCCCTACAGGATAAATCTTGCTGAATAAGAACCGGGTCAGCGGGCCGACGACCACAAGCTGTAGCGGTAAAGCGCAGATCAAATTCAGGCAAACAGTGGTCAGATAATCGGTTACGAAATGATTCGTAAACCCGTAATGAGCAATAGTCCCGTAAAGCGACATACAGATTACCATTCCCATAACCATGAAACAGGAAATAAGCAGCACTTTTTTGATCATCGGGTCATGTTCCTTCGCGATTTTCCCCGCCAAGCCTTTGGCGAATTTGCCGACAATGAATACATCCAGCACTAAAGCGACGATAAACGCCGGCAGAAATCCGACTGCAAATTCAGGGATCAGCGACTTGGAAAATCCGGTGAACAGCGCCACGTTATAAAAATTCATCCCTGTAACCATAAAAAAACACATGAGCAGCGTAAAAACGAATGCTTCTTTTTTGTTTCTCCCCATCCTGCCTATAACTCCTTTTTCTCTGTAATGATTAATTTTTGATACCCGATTATAGTAACAACTTCGTGTTATTTTTGTCAACTAGGTTGACATATAATTGATTTTGCTTCATTCCCTGGTTTAGTCTATTCAATATGACAGTTATAAAAAGAATCGGGGCTGTACTATGAATGACCATATGAATCAATCCAATTTAATCGATTTAATCAGCGACAAGCACACGGCTCTCCGCAAGCAGGTCGGCGACTTGAGCGATGACGGAATCAACAAAACGGAAGCCCATATTTTGGCCGTGCTCGAAGCCTATCATAAGCTCTCGATCTCTGAAGTCGCCCGAAAGATAGGCATTTCCCGGCAGGGAACCCATAAAAGCATTCAAGGCCTGCTTGCAGGCGAATATATCGAAGTCGCCCACGGGCAAGGAAACGAACGCGATAAACAGATCGTTCTAACGCCGAAAGGCGCGGATTATTGCCGGCAAACCGCGATCATCAAGGACCGGCTTGAGCGGCAAATTGCCGACAAGCTTGGCAAAGATCAGGTTGAATTGTTGAAAAAAATGCTGCGGGAGCCGTGGCTGTAACAAAAAGGCCATCCCCGGCTAATGACTTAGCCTGGGATGGCCTCTAAAATTTATCCGGGTTTATCTTCTGACCGGGGCCGAGCTGACGACCCCGTACCGCCACAATACCTTGCACCCGAGCCAGCCGAACAGGCGGTCCGTGATGAACCCCATCAAGCCGAGGGAGATCAGACCGACGAAGATCCAATCCGTACGGAAAAACAGCCGCGAATTCCAGATCAGGAAGCCGACGCCTTCGTTCGCGGCGATCATCTCCGCCCCGACGATCGCCATGTACGAAGTGCCCATCGCCAGCCGGACACCTGTAAATATATACGGCGCCGTCGCCGGAACGACGACATGCCGGACGATCTGCCACTCCGTCGCCCCCATGCTGCGGGCGGCCCGGATTTTGTCCTCCTCCACCGACAGAACCCCGGTCAGCGTATTCATCATGACGATGAACAGCGTCGCGTACAGGATCAGCGCGATCTTCGACTGCTCCCCGATACCGAACCAGACCAGGAACAGCGTAATAAACGCGATCGGGGGAATAAACCGGATAAAATTGAGCAGCGGCTCGGCAAAATGGCGGATAAAATCCACCCTGCCGATCAGGATGCCGAGCGGAATCGCGAGCGCGCTGCCCAAAGCCCAGCCGCTAAGCACCCGGTAAAAGCTGATTCCGATATATTTTTGCAGCGAACCGTCATTGAGCAGCTCGACCGCGCCTTTTACCGTCTCCACGGGGCTGGGAATGACCTCGGGCCCGTAGATCATCGCGCCGCCCTGCCAGGCCGCAAGAACAAATACCCAGAGCAGGACCAGCCCGGCCCATTTCTTTTTCCACCATGCCGTCATGATTTCGTCCCCTTCCTACTCGTCGAAATGCGCCTGGATCAGCTTGTAATATTCGTAAAACTCGGCGGCCGACACGTCGCGCGGATAAGCTAGCGGAATATCGTAAATATGCGAAATCTTCGAGGACGGCCCGGGCGACATAATGCCGACCCGTCCCCCCAGCAATATCGCCTCTTGAATATCGTGCGTCACGAACACGACCGTTTTGTTCGTTTGGCCCCAAATGCGCACCAGCTCCTTCTGCATCGTCCGGCGGGTCATCGCGTCGAGCGCGCCGAACGGCTCATCCATGAGCAGGATTTCCGGATCGTTGGCCAGCACCCGGGCGAGCTGCACCCGCTGCTTCATACCGCCGGACAGTTCCCTTGGCAATTTGTCGCCGTGTCCGGTAAGCCCGACCAGATCGATATACCGCTCGGATACGGCCCTGCGTTCGGCTTTGGGAACTTTTTTCATCTTCAGTCCGAATTCGACGTTCTGCCGGACCGTAAGCCAGGGAAACAGCGAGGAATCCGCCTGCTGAAACACGACCGCCCGGTCACGCCCCGGCTTTGAAATATCGGACGCGCCGATCCGCAGCTGGCCGCTTGTTTTGGAGATGAATCCGGCGATCATGTTCAGCAGCGTCGATTTGCCGCAGCCGCTCGGACCGAGCAGAATGAAGAACTCTCCACCTTTGATCACGAGATCCACATCTTTGATAATGTAGTGGATGTCTCCGCTACCTACGCCCGCTCCATCGTTATAGCTCTTGTTCAAGCCCTGAATCGTGATCGTATGGTTTGGATTTGGTTTTAAAGCTTCCGGCTGTTTACGTATGAGCAATGACATGCCAGGCTCCCCCTTCCTATGGCGCGACCGTCACGCGGTCGGGTAAAATGTCCCGCAGAAAATCCAGGTCGATTTTGTCCGTCAATTCGAAATCCTGCTGGATAATTCCGTTCTCGACCATGTATTTCTTTTGGCTCGCCAAACTGTCCAGCGCTCCTTGCGTGAAATCAACATGCCAGTTGTTCACGGATAAATCCTTCAGCGTGGCCTCCTTAGGCTGCTTGACTTCCTCGTACAAAATATCCGCGACTTCCTCCGGATGGTCTTTGACGAACTTCGAGGATTCGTCCAGAGCGAGCAGGAATTGCTCCACTGTCTCGGGATGCTCCTCGATCAGCGAATTCGGGACGACGATCTGGCTGCCTATCCGCACCTTCGTCTGCGACATGTCCGTCAGCTCATGCGCACCTTCGATCGCGCTGAACTTTTCGACCATGGCCGAGCCGCTGACCCATACGCCGTCAACCTCGCCTTTTTTCAGAGCGACGTAAGCTTCATCCGATCCGCCCTGCCCGATCAGCTTGACGTCCGCAAGAGCGACGCCATGCTCGGCGAGATACTCATCCCACAGATAGGAGATGAAAGTTCCCCGCAGAAAACTCAGATTTTTCCCTTTAAGATCCTCCGGCTTTTGAATGTCATCCCTCACGAACAGCTTCCACTGCTTGGCGTTTTGTTCCGTCGAAGTTCCGGTGGAGGCTACGATAGTAAAGTCACCTTTGCTGACTGCGTTCAAAATCGGGAAATCCGCGCCCCAGGCGATATCCGCCTGCTTGATGAACAGCGAGTTGATCCCTTCCGCCGGCGTGGCGAAGGTGACCAGCTTCGCCTCGATGCCGTGCTTGGCGAATATGCCTTTGTTTACGGCGGTGCGGAATACGGGGTTGGAGGAAATGTCGGCGATATTGAGCGTTACCTTCTCCGCGTTTTCGCCGCTGGAAGCGCCGGTGGTATCGGCATTATGCCCCGCTTGCTCCGAGGTCGCGTCCGCCTTGGCTTTGGACGCCGTATTCCCCGGAGACGAGCAGCCGGTCGCCGCCAGAATAAATGAAAATAATAACGGGATGAACCATGCCATTGCGGCGGCTTTTTTTCTTTTATGGTTTGTCTGCATACCCTCTCCTTCTCCCTTCTCCTTCTATTGTTCGGCTTCAGCCAGCGGCCGCTCGTCAGAACGGGCGACACAGGCCGCTCCGTCCTCGTAGGAGACCGTTCCGGCTACTACGGCGACGGATTGGGCGCCTGTTCCCGCCGCGCCCGGAACCCGGAAGGCGGCCACGTCGAGCGGTTCGATCGCCCGTTCATCCGGGCGGGAAAGCTGCGGCACCCAATCGTACGGCACGCGGTAGGCGCGGTATACCATGTTGGAATTGCGCTTGTTTTTGTACGGGGAAATGTACTCCCACACCAGCTCATGCTCCCGGGTCACTTCGAAGATCCGGCCGTCCGCCCCCTCCGTAATCAGCGTATTGCCGTTCGGCAGGCGCTGGGCGGAGCTGATGTACGGACTATAGAATCGATAAGAATCAAGCGGTGCGACGAACCCGGCTTCGGTCGGCGTATACTGCCAGACGATTTCCAAAGTGACCGGATCGATCTCCAAAATTCGGGAATGGTCGCGAACCGCGTTTTTTTGCCCGTAGGATGATGCGGGATTCGGAGCGCCGTAGCCGGCCCAGCCCCCGTTGTCGAACACCAGCAGATTGCCCTCGCCCGGCAAACCGCGGGGAATCAGGTGGGCGTGATGCTGGCCGATGATCCAGCCCAGATGCTTGAACTCGGGGCCGGAATAATCCGGGCCGAGCCGCCAGACGATGCCGCCGGTCTTTTTGTCGATGATGGCGATAATGTTCGTTTCTCTGCCGTCCCAGATGATATTGTCGGGGTGAAAACGTTCGTCTCCGGCATCGTAAAACCGGTTCGGCCCCAACACGGAAATCGAGTTGATATGCATCCAGTCCCCGGCGTGATCGCCGAAGAACCGGGTATTCGGGTCGCGGGAGAGCACATTTTTGGCCTGTTCGTCAAAGCCCAGCTCGTCAAAATGCTCATGGCAGTTCCACTCCCAGACGATATTTCCTTCCCAGTCCACTTCAAGGATCGCATCGTCCAGCAGCAATTTGTCGGAAATTTTCGGATTGCGCACATTGCGGTGGACGAGTACGAGCGTATTGCCTCCATGGACTTGCGGCTCCGCGCCGGGAACGTAATAGCCCACCGGGTTCCCCGTACGCTGGTAATCATGATGGGCTCTCGCCATCCACTGAGGCTCATGGCCCGGGTCCTCAATCCATTCGTGGCGGTTGAAGCGCCAGACGATATTGCCGTCCCAATCAACTTGAGCCAAATCGGCCTCATCCTGGAACCCGTGCTTTGGGTCCCGCTCCGCCGTACTGCCCAGCACATATCCTCCGGGCAGCACCTTGTTCGGAAAACCGCGCAGCCCCTTCCACAGATGCACTTCCTTACCGTTCATATCAATCAAAAGCGCGCCCACATCGGCCGCCTGATAAATCGTATAACCGCTCCAGGCTTTCTCCGGTTTGTAAACGGTCGCCCCAGTCGGATAAATCGTCGGATGTCCCATGGTAATCCACTCCTTAATAAGATAAAAAATTTCCCGGACGGTTCCGGTCGGCTGCCTCTTCACCCTGCAATTTCGGCTGCCGTAGTGGCGCCGACGAGTTAAGCCCCTGCTTCGCATTGTTCTCCGCCAAAGTGTTCAATGTCCCGGAGAATTGTTCGAGATTGTAAGCCAGCTGTTTAAAAAATCCCTTCATCGCCTCGAGCTCGCCGGCCGAAAAGTCAGCAAACAGGGTTGTGATGCATGCGGTCCCGATATTCCGGTTGCGATCCATCATCTCTCTGCCCCGCGGCGTAACGTCTAGCCAGACCGTTCTACGGTCGCTGTTCTTCCGGATCCGGCGGGCGAAGCCCTTCTTTTCCAGCCTGTCGCACAGACCGGTTACGGCCCCGGAAGTAAAATCAAGCTGCTCCGCCAGATCGCCGAGCCGCTGCGGCCCTTCGCGGATCATCTTCTGCAGGACAAGCAGCCCGGGGAGCGAAATCCCCTCGACCTCGACCTTATCCCGTTCCTTAACGAATCTCCTCACCATTTTCCGGAACAGCCAATCCGCTTCCTCCAGCAGATCCCATTCCTCTTTGCACCTCACGATGTCGGCTTCACCCCCACATGCTTCATTCAATTGATCCCCCCTGATTTTCAAACAACAAAAAAGGCCCCCGAAAGCTTCCCATACGGGAACCCTTCAGAAGCCTTTGGCGGTCCAATCGGCTGCTGCCTGCCATTCTCATTAGTGAAAAGATAGTTCAAAAACTGTTATCTTTTAGCCGAAATTTTTAGCGCTAAGAAAATGACTGATAAACGATTTTACATCATATTAAACCCATAATTCTTACCTGTCAAGTATGAATTAAAAACTATAAATTTCGCTTACTTTATATTTCGCTTAAAAGGGAAATTGCAGCTTCAATACCTCTCCCGGCGTAATTTTAGCTTGAATATCACGGAATCCTGCTCCAGGGAGAAGCCGGGTGGCAAGCAGGGAAATGACCCCGCCGTGGGCGACGATCAGCAGCGGGTGCTCCAGCTCTTCCGAAACAAGCTGCCGCGAATAGGCGGCAAGTTCTTCGTATACTTCAAACACACGGCGTTCAAACGCTAGCCAGGACTCGCCGCCCGGGGGCGTGACGGCCTGCGGATTGTCGATCCAGCTGCGGTAGGCTTCATCGTCCTTGAGCATATCGTAGGTTTGGCCCTCCCATGTGCCGAAATTCATCTCTCTAAGGCGTCCGTCATAGCGGGCGTAGCCCGTCAAATCCGGACGGGTCCGCTCCAGGGTGCTGCGGCAGCGCGAAAGGTTGCTGCAATACACGGCGGAGAAAGAGACGCCCGCCAGCTCCGTACGCAATGGGCCAAGCCCCGCGGCTTCCCCCGGCAGCAGCTCCGTATCGCTGTGCCCTTGATATTTGCGGGCGGCATTCCATTCCGTGATGCCATGGCGAATCATCCACCATTCCATGGGCGCTCCTCCTTCATATCCAAAGTAGGCCGCCGGCGATCCAGATCGATAACCCGGTCGCCAGCAGCACAAACGCATCCGACACCAGAAACATCAGCCGTGCGGTTTTCGGTATGTCTTCGGAATCAAGCTCGCGCGTCTTCTCGCCCATATAACTGCGGAACGACTTGACGCCGTGGTACCAGTTCTCCCCGCCGAGCCGGATGCCGAGCGCTCCCGCCACCGCCGCTTCGGGATAGCCGCTGTTCGGGCTGGGATGCGAAGAAGCGTCGCGCCGCACCGCGCGCCAGGCGCCGCGGGCATCCAGCCTCAGGCACCAGGCGGCCGCGGCAAGCAGCAGCGCGGTCAGGCGGGCGGGAATGTAATTGGCGATGTCGTCCAGCCGGGCCGAGGCCCAGCCGAGATGCAGATATTTGTCGTTCTTGTAGCCGACCATCGAGTCGAGGGTGTTGACGGCCCGGTAGGCCATCGCCAGCGGCGCGCCGCCGAGCAGCGCGAAGAAGAGCGGCGAGACGACGGCGTCGACGATGTTCTCCGCCACGGTTTCCACCGCGCCGCGGACCACTTCGGGCGCCTCCAGCCGCTCGGTGTCGCGGCCGACGATCATACCGAGCGAGCGCCGGGCCGCCGGCAGATCGCCGCGCCGCAGATGGCCGCACACCTCCATGCCGGCGATGTGCAGGCCTTTGGCCGCAATCGTCGTCCAGATCAGCGCGGCCTCGGCGATCGCGGCCAGCCACGGGCTGACCTGGGCCAGCAGGCGCAGCGCGGCCCAGGTCAAGGCGAAGCTGCCGCCCGCGACGATGAGCGGCAGCATCATCCCCGCAGCCCGGTAGGCGCGGGGCTTGAACAGGCGGCGGATCGCCGCCTCGACCCGCGAGATCGCCTTGCCCATCCCGACGACGGGATGGGGCAGCCAGCGCGGGTCGCTGAGCAGCCGGTCGAGCGCGTACGCGACCGGCAGTACCCACCACGCCGCCGTCATGGGCGCGCCTCCGCCGCTGCGCAGCGCAGCGACTCGCTCACGGCTGCGTAGACCAGGCGGCCCACCGCGCCGCCGAGGTCCGTCGCGGTGCCGGCGTAGCTGTGCAGCAGCGGCCAGTCCGGCCGCTGGCTGACGCCGAGCACGACCGCGTCGGTCGTCGTGCCGGTGGCCGCCTGCCCCGTCTCGGCGTCGTGCACGCCGAGATCACCGAGGGCGGCGGTCTTCGCCTCGGTCGCCGTGATCACGGCGTTCACCATCGCCCCCGGCGTCAGCCGCCCGTCAATCGCCAGCAGCAGATTGATCGTTCCCGGCGCAAGGGAGGCCGCGGCCGGGAACGTCGTGCGCCGCATGCCGGCCCGCGCCGCGTTCGACACCCCTGCCGTGGCGCAGCAAAACACGGCGAAATCCCCGCAGTGCTCCTCCATGACCGAGGCGTAGCGCAGCCGCACGGCCGTAAGCAAGCCGGCCGTTTTCAATACGGGGTACCCCCAGGTTTTAAGGCTCGCCTCAATATCTTTTCCGGGATCGTCACAGCGGTAATTCTTGTCGACATAAATATTAACCATCCGCTTGATCCGGGTCATCCCCCCGCCGTAAACCGAGCTGCCGAGAGCCTCCATCACGCCGGGTGCTTCCAGCAGAATATGGCGCTCTCCGCGAACCAGCTTAAGTCCCGGCCATACCTCGGATTCATGGATTCCGTTCTCGCCCGTTTGCAAAAATGGCGTCGTCATTTCCCGATTCCCCCGTTCAGCGCCCGCTTCATTTCATCCAGCAGCTTCGCGCAGGCCGCTTCGTCTTTGACGGCGATGCGGATATCCCGTTCGCCGAGCCCCGGGTACATCGCGCAGCTTCGCACGAGCACGCCTCTTCGGCCAAGCGCGTCCTGCATCCCCGCCGCCGTCCGGCCTTCGGGCAGCCGGACCAGCAGGAAATTGGCCTCCCCGGGCCAGGTGCGGCAGCCGAGCCGGTCCAGCTCCCGCCGCAGCGTCTCGCGCTGCCGGGCGATCAGCGAGATCGTAGCCCGCCCGTAATCTTCCCCCGCGTCCAGGCAGGCTTCTCCCGCGAGGAGCGCGAGCGCATTGACGCTCCAGGTCACCTGCTTGCCCCGCATCGCCGCGGCCGTCTCGGGATGCGCGATCGCATAACCGAGGCGAAGTCCCGGGATCGCGTAAAATTTCGTCATCGACCGGATCAGAATCAATTTCGGATAGCGTTCCAGCTCTCCAAGCAACGATTGCCTGTTTGCTTCCGGGATGAAATCGATGAACGCTTCATCGATAACCACATATGTACGATAACGCTCTCCCGCCTCGGCAAACCGGCACAGCTCGTCCAAGGTGTACTGAACCCCGTTCGGATTGTTCGGCTGACCGACAAACACGAGATCGCTGTCTTTGATCAGCCTCTCCACTTCCTCAGGAGCGGCCCGGAAATCCCGTTCCTCCGTACCGGACACGGAGACGACTTCCGCGCCGAATTGCCGCGACAGCGCCCGGTATTCAGAGAAGCAGGGCTCGATGACGCCCACCTTTCCGGGGGAAAGGGCCAGCAGCGCCAGCGCCATATTCTCCGCCGCGCCGTTCCCGATGACAATGCAGTCCTTATCCGTATCAAGTATGTTCGCCAATTTCGCAATCAGCGCCCGGTGACCGGGATCGGGATAACCGGTAATCCGCGGCAGCGACTCCTTCAGCAGCTCCAGTACCCCCGGCGGCGGCCCGAGCGGATTGATATTCGCGCTGAAATCGGTAATTTTCCCCGGAGCGACCCCGTATCTGACGGATGCGGTCGCCAAATCCCCGCCGTGTCCGTACACTTCCAATAACATTCTGATTCTCCTCACCGGCATTTCCCGCCGAACTTTGTGTATTCTCGTACTTTTAGGTTGAAGTCTATCATACCTTGGCCCGAAATCAAGACTTTACATCAGGCAAGATACCCGGCAACCTTTCATTTCCGCGAATATTTGGTTTACAATAGAGAAAGAAAAGGCGCCGTTTTCCAATCGCCAATATATTGCAATGGGGGAAGCCATTTATGCTGTTTATCGACAATCAGGGTATCACCGATGCGTCCGTCAATCTGGCCATCGAAGAATACGCGCTGCGACACCTTCCGCTGGAGGAAGACAGCTATCTGCTGTTCTATATTAACGCGCCGTCCATCATTATCGGCAAGCATCAAAATACGATCGAAGAGATCAACGCGGAATATGTCAAGGAAAAAGGAATTCAGGTCGTTCGCCGCCTCTCCGGCGGGGGCGCGGTATACCATGACCTCGGGAATCTCAATTTCAGTTTTATTACTAAGGATGACGGCCAATCCTTCCATAATTTCCGCAAGTTTACCGATCCCGTGGTCCAGGCGCTTCGTTCCTTCGGCGTCAATGCCGAGCTGACCGGCCGCAACGATCTTCAAGTCGGCGAACAAAAAATTTCCGGCAACGCCCAATTTTCCACGCGCGGCCGCATGTTCAGCCACGGGACGCTGATGTTCGACCTCAACCTGGAGGATGTGCAGGCTTCCCTGCATGCCAATCCGGAAAAATTCAAATCCAAGAGCACCAAATCCGTGCGCAGCCGCGTCGCCAACATCGTCGATTTCATGGACCGCAAGATGACGATCGAGGAGTTCCGATCCGAGCTGCTGCGCCATATTTTCGGGATGGAGCCCGAAGCCGTGCCACAGTACAAGCTGACCGAGGAGGATTGGAAGAAGATCCGCGAAATTTCCGCCGAGCGCTACAAAAACTGGGATTGGAACTACGGATTGTCTCCGGAAAGCAATGTGAAGCACGCCAAGAAGTTCCCGGTCGGCATTATCGACTTGCGCATGAACATCAAGGACGGCCATATCCAGGAGATCAAAATCTACGGCGACTTTTTCGGCGTGGGCGATGTAACCGACATCGAGGACAAACTCAGAGGAGTTCGGTATGAAGAGAACGATGTCCGCTCGGCACTGACCGGCGTGGATATCAAGCATTATTTCGGCAATCTGGAAGCGGACGATTTCATCGGCCTGGTGTTCCTGGAAGAGTAGTTAGAAGCCTGAAGCGTGAATAGAAGCCCTGGGGGACATTTATCTCCAGGGCTTTATGTTTCTTTTTTGCAGAGTCTCAAAAAACAAACTGAACCAAAGCCATATAGACGATGGTACCGGCCGCAATGGACAGCAGCATATTCCTTCTCCAAATATGGAGCAAAGCGACGACAGCGATCGAGATTGCCTCCGGTAAGCCATGATTTCCGGAAAACAAGGAGACATCTTTGACACTATAAATAACGAGCAGCCCCAGCGCCGCCGACGGCAGTACTTTGCCGAGATATTGAACATAGCCGGGAGTAGGCCGACCCGGAGGAAAAATAAGAAATGGGGCAAATCTTGTGATCATCGTGCCCAAAATAACCATTCCGATCGTGATGATTTGCTCTGTTATATTCATTGACATGTACTTTCACCTGTTTTCTGCTGAAGTGGTTTCCTGATCATAGAGAGTACGACGAGAATAATGATCATGGAAGGGACAATAAAGCTGCCGCTGCCAAAAATGAAAAGGCACAGTACCGATATTCCCAGGCCAATCAATGCGCTGTGATGCTTCTTCTCTTTCTTCCATTGCTCGATGAAAATGACAACAAACAGAGCCGTCATCACAAACTCGAGCCCCTCCATATTAATGCCGACAAACGATCCGAAAATCCCACCGATCGCGGCGCCCAGCACCCAATAACAATGATTGAGCAAGGTCACGAAGAACATGTACCACCCTTTGTCCACCCCTTTCGGGATATCGGCCGTGTAATTAATGGAGAATGACTCGTCGCACATGCCAAAAATCAAATAGATCTTTTTGAGTCCGGTCCCTCTATACTTTTCAAGCATGGATATCCCGTAAAAAAGATGGCGCGCGTTCACCATTAAAGCGAGGAGCAGCGCACCTAACGGATTAAAAGCGCCCAACAGGAGATTCACGGTCACAAATTCCATGGATCCGGCAAAAATAAGCAGGCTCATAAGGATGGCGTACACAGGGCCGAAACCCGATACATTCATAAAAATGCCGTAAGCAATCCCCAAGAATAAAAATCCGGCCAAAATAGGGATGGTGGAAGGAAAAGCCGAACGAAACGCTAATTGAAGTACTTTTGTGTTTTGGTTACTCATGGTAGCTCGCAACTCCTTAGACGTTTAACTATCCATCCCATTTTAGCAGCGCAAATCCATACAATCAACGAAATATAAGATATAAATGTACGGATTTACCATTCTACGAGGTAGTATTATAATCGGGTAGGAGGCTACCCATTAATTGGGCAGCCGACCTCCCACACCACCGTACGTACCGTTCGGTATACGGCGGTTCCATTAGGAATGCGCAGTAACTTGTCGATAATAATCAGAAAAGAAAAGGAATCCGAGGTTCTTCAGCCTATTGTTACCGAGGGACTTCGAGAGGATTGGGCTATTGGAGATTCTCCAATAGCCCTTTCTTGTGTTTGCGTATTCCCACGCCTTCTGTTCATGAATTCCGAGCGATATAAGCCTTTCGAGTTTCGTCCTCACTCGTTTCCATTGCTTCCAGAAGACCATTCGGATACGCCTTCTCATCCATTTATCAGTGGTTTGGAGTAGTTGTTTCATGTCAGCAAGCTTGAAATAATTTACCCATCCCATGATGTAACGCCTAAGCTTCAGCGCCCGGTCGGTGTTGCCCATTCCGTTGCTTCTCGACGTTAGCTCTTTCACTTTAGCTTTCATCTTGGATACGGATTTGGGATGGATTCTGACCCGCGTTTCCCCTTTGCTCTGGTAGAATGAGAAGCCAAGAAATTTAACTTTTGTCGCATCGTCCACAATCGTTTTCTCCCGGTTTACCTTGAGAAACAACTTCTTCTCGATGTAAGGGAGAATTTTCGTCAGGGTACGCTCCGCACTCCTCCTGCTCCGGCAGAATATGAGCATATCGTCTGCGTATCGCACGAATCGATGTCCTCTTGCTTCCAGTTCCTTGTCCAATTCATTCAGCATGATATTGCTGAGAATCGGACTTAGGTTCCCTCCCTGCGGTACGCCGATTTCCGTGTCCTCAAACTTATGCTTCACGACGACTCCCGCCCGGAGATACTTATGGATGAGCGAGATCACTCGTCCGTCTTTGATCGTTCTTGAAAGCACCTCGATAAGCTTGCTTTGGTTGACGGTGTCAAAGTATTTCTCCAAGTCCATATCCACCACGTAACGATATCCCTCTTGCACGTATTGTTGGCTTCGTTTCATCGCGTGGTGTGCGCTCCGTTTGGGTCGGAATCCGTAGCTGTTGTCTGAAAACTGCCTCTCATAAATTGGCGTAAGCACTTGGGCGATTGCCTGCTGGATGACTCGGTCAACCACTGTTGGAATGCCAAGGTTTCTCTTCTTTCCGTTCTCTTTGGGAATCTCTACCCTTCGAACGGGATTCGGGCGGTACTTGCCGCCCAAGATCAGTTGCTTGATGGTCTCGCCGTTGTCTCTGAGATATTGTAGAAGTTCATCTACTCCCATCCCGTCGATTCCGTGCGATCCCTTGTTCGCTTTGACTCTCTTGAATGCTTCGTTCAAGTTGTCCCTGCTAACGATTTTCTCAAGCAACCGGTCCTTCGACTCGGTTGCGTTGGTGTCGTCGGTTTCGGTTATCCTCGCAGGACTGTGCACTCCCGCATATCCTTCGTGTTCCGCACTATTCTTTTGCAAAGAGTCTTCCGTTAGAAGTTGGCTGCCCTTGGCTCCTGTTTCGGTAACTTTCATTGACTTCACCTCCTAAGGTTCAGCCCTTCCCTCGAACCGTCGACTGTTCGCGGTACTATGGCGTCTGCTGACTTCTCATGATAAATCTTGTTTCAACCGTGATTCGAAGTGCATCTCCTCACGTCCATGAGACCTCCCACGGTAAGACGATTCACTTTCCTTCCATATACCCACATCATTTACATTGGTACGTCCGTGTAGTTAATTGGACTTCGTCTTGTTTAGCAGACTCATCCCGTATCCTATGCCTGATGATGTTCGTGTTCCTTGGGCCGGAAGTTTGCCTCCAGCTTCCTTTGGATTCCACCTCGCGGTGGACACCCTTGCTCTTGGCTAGTGGTTGGTAACTACAAACCCCCACAGTGGACTTTCACCACCTAGTTAATCGCCATGCGTGGCACACTAAAAAAAGCCGCGATTTCCGCGGCTTCATCATCGTGTATGCTCTTTGTCTCCTTTGACATCTAACGAACCTCAGCAACTCTATATAGTGCAAATCTGCCGTTTTGAAATTCTAAGGAGCTCAGAAGGTCTTATCGGGGAAAAAACACCCCCAAACAGCATGATTTTGCTTAAATAAGTGCTTACAGATTCGTTAAAATCCGCAAGCCTTCCATTTGACCCAAATAACGTTCCCTCGGTTCGTTGGCAAATACTTGGCGGTATCCCGCAGCCTCTCGGTTATGCCGCCAAGCGGGATGACCGTGACTCCTGCCTTTACCTACAAAGAAGACAGTAGTTCCGCCAGTACGACGGCCTGATTGCATTCCCGGTCTTTGGCCGCGTAAAGCAGCGTCACCGTCCCTTCTTCCGCCCAAGAGCGAATTTGCCGCAGAAGCCGCGACCGCTCTTCGCTCTCAAGTACCTCCTTCATGTATCTGTCTTTAAATTCCTCGTAATTTTCCCGCTTGTGGCCGAACCATTTCCGCAATTCATGGCTCGGTCCGATCTCTTTCAGCCATTCATCGACCGCGGCCTTGTCCTTCGACACCCCTCGCGGCCAGATCCGGTCCACCAAAATTCTCCGCCCGTCCGCAGGTTCCTCTTCTTCGTAAATCCGTTTGATCCGTATGGGATTCATTTCGATGACCGCCACCATTCTTATCGCTTTATGTATGTATATCGTACCCCGATCCTGCTGTCGGATCAATCCGGCGGATCGAGTAGCCCGAACAGGGCCTCCCCACGGTTGATGATGATGCCCGGCGGGTCAACGGCTCGACATCTTCCGGATCGTGAGCGTGGCTCTTCTTTTTCCTCTAGTTTCGATTCGACTTTATTTTTCGCGGGGATGTCGATTGCGGAATTGAAATCTGCGCCTCGTGAGGTACAATAGATACAGCCTGAGTTTTAGAGATATAAGGACGACGAGATCCGCTTTCGTCCTCGAAAAGGAGAGAATTCATTGTATAAACTGGTAGCCATCGACATCGACGATACGCTGATCAACGACGACAAGGAAGTTACCCCCGCAACGCAGAAGGCGTTGGAGCAAGCCGTAGCCAAAGGCGCCGTAGTGACCCTGGCGACAGGCCGGGCATACGCCTCGGCGCAAGCGGTCGCCCGCCAAACCGGACTCAATGTTCCCATCATTACTTATCAGGGCGCGTTAGTCAAAAATTTGTTGGACGAGCAGGTGCTCTACGAACGTTATGTACCGAAGGACGCGGCGCGGAAGCTGTTTGAATACTGCATCGAGCACAATCTGCATCTGCAAACGTACATCGACGACAAGCTTTACGCCCGTGAGGAAAACCAGAAAATCATCGACTACACGATTCTGAACAAAACCAAATATTATATCGAGCCGGATTTCTCCAAGCTGGTGGAGCAGCCGACTCCGAAAATGCTTATCATCGACGAGCCGGATTACCTGGACGAGATCGCCCCGGTGCTGCGCGAGCTGCTTGGCGAAGGCGTGCATATTACCAAATCGAAGCCGCATTTCCTGGAAATCATGCATCATGAAGGAACGAAAGGCCATGCGCTGAAGTTCCTCGCCGCCCATTTCGGCTGCGATCTGTCCGAGACGATCGCCATCGGCGACTCCTGGAACGATCATGAAATGCTGGAAGCGGCCGGCCTCGGCGTCGCAATGGGCAATGCCATCCCGGCGCTGAAGGAAATCGCCGATTATGTTACGGTGAGCAACAACGAGGACGGCGTCAAGCAAGTAATCGACAAGTTTGTGCTGGGGATCGAAGCTTAACTCTCCTAGCTACAATAGGTCCGACAGTCCAAACCGACTGGTATAAAAATAACGCCCTTTTGGGGCGTTATTTTTGCATTTTGCGGCGACAGCAGACAAATAGCACCTTTTTTGGGCGCTATTTATGGATAAACCGGCTGAACAGGCGCAAAATGGGCGAATATGAAGCGAATAGTGCCCTTTTTGACCCCTATTTCGGCCTGCGGGGCCGAAATTGCTGAAATAAGGTCCAAAAAGGACGCTATTTCAGCAATTCCCCAATGGAACCGTCTTCCCCGTGTCCGCGTATTCCACGCCTGCCGGCAGACCGTAATCCCGGCGCAGGTCGATGTCGTGCGACATATGCGTAAAGACCGTCCGCTTCGGTGTAAGCTCCTTCAGCAGCTCCAGCGCTTCCTTCACGTCGTAGACCGAGCGGGTGGAGAACTCCGCTTGCTCGTGATAGAAGCTTGTACCGAGCACAAGCAAATCCAGCCCGGCAAGCGGGCGCCGCTGCTCCAGCGGCAGGGCGATCGAATCCGGGCAGTAGCCCCAGGCAAAGCCGGACTTCTCCAAGCGGTAGGCGTAGGAGTAGCCGTTTTTGCCGTGGTTCACTTTCCAGCCGCGGATTTCCCAGCCCGCGAGCAGCGCGCCCCCGTCGACGGCATGGAGCTCAAGATTGCGCTCCAGCCAAGGGAACTGCGCCGTGATCGTATCCAGCACCTCGCTGGGCGCGTACAGCCGGCCTCTTTGGCCCAGCCAGCGGCAGGCGTCGGCCCACTCCGGCAAGCCGCCGATATGGTCGAAATGCGCGTGTGTCACCAGGATATCGCCGGCGAACCGCTGTCCGCGTCCCTCCATGGCGCTGCGCCAATCCGGGCCGCAGTCGATCAGGAAGCCGCCGTCCGCCCCTTCGACCGAGACGGAGGAGCGGTACCTGCGGTTTATCCCTCCTTGCCTCGCCTCTGCGCAGACGGCACAATCGCAATATACCCGCGGTACGCCCATGGCATCGCCCGTACCTAGAAAAATAAGCCTTTCCACTTCCAGTCACATCCATTTCCAAATGGTACAGGCCGATTTCGATTTCTCGGTTGCCGTATCATTAATTACTAATTTTAGTCTCTTCGCCCGCTTAAATCCACGGAGATCGCATCCAGCGAACCCGGCCCGAACGCCTTGCCGTCTTTCGGCTCGATGGTCAGCACAATATTGTCCGCCTCCCGTAAAGCCTCCTTGTCCCTGACATACAAATGGGCGCCGTAGGGGTGATACTGGAGAAGACCGAGGCTGACGCGGTTGCCCGCCTTAACGGCCCAGACATGCACCACCTGATCCTCATTCGGGATCAAGCCTCCGACGAGCATCAGCATTTCCCGGGAAGCTTCATTGTACCAGACCATCCCCGATTCCGGCTCCATCACTCCCCAGTCCAGCGGATACGAGATGCTGTCCGGACTGGACAACATCGGCAGCGCCGAAGGCTCGTATTGCTGGACATAACTGCTCCAGGAATCTCCGGCGCTCTGCCCGGTTTTGAACAGCCAGCCGGCGGCGATCAGTAACGCGCATGCCAGAGCCAGCGCGCCGGCAACCCGGCGGCGGGTAAGAAATTTCCGCGCCGTGCCGAGCATCCCGGTCAGCCGGACGCGCAGCCGCAGCCGGCGGCGCAGCGATTCCGAAGGAAGTGGGACCGCCGTGCGATAACCGTCTGCCGCGCCACCGCCCTCAGACGCGATATCCGGCGGCCCCATTACGCCGTCGCCCAGAATCGGCTCCCACTCCACGCAAATCTCGCGGCAGGAAGGACAGGCCGGCAAATGGGCCGCCATCTCCGCGCGCTTCGCTTCCCCGCCGAGGCCGCTCAGCCAGTCGATCCATTCCTCCTCGGTATATTGTTTCAGGCACACCGGCCCGACGCCTGCGCCGTCTTCAATTACCCGAATCTTACGATCAACGGTCTTGTCCATGCCGCTTCCCTCCTTCCGTAGAACCGCTCCAGCCCTGCTGTTCAAGCTGTTTGCGCAAATTGCCGAGCCCGTAACGGACCCAGGATTTCACCGTGCCGATCGGCACATTCCACGCTTCGGACATCTCCCGATGCGTTTGCAGCGTAAAGTACGATCCCAGGATCGCCTTTCTTTGCGTTTCCGGCAGCGTATGCACGGCCGCTCTGAGCGCATCCCGCTCCAGCCGCGACAGCGCCTGGTCCTCGCCGGATTCGTCCGTGCCGGAGAGCGCTTCATCCGCCATCGGCATGATCCGCTGCTTCCGCCGCAGCCGGTCGAGACAGCGGCTTCTCGTCTTGACCGCCAGCCAGGCCCGGATAGAGCCGCGGGCCGGATCGTAATCCTTTCCCTTGCGGAGCACCTCCAAAAATACTTCGTGGCAAACGTCCTCCGCCTCCATCCGCTCGCCCGTCAGCTTGAGTGCCACCTGCATAATAAAAGGAGCATATGCACTGTAAAACAGATCAAAAGCTTGCACCGAACCTTCGCACATTTCCCGCAGATAATGCGTCATCTCTTCATTTTGCGGGTTCATGACCGCTTCTTCCCTCCCGAACGATACTCCTCCCTCTGTAACCCGTTTTACCAAAAATAAAGCCGTTTGAAAACCCCGGCAAATAATTTTTGCCCAGCGGTAAATCCAAATCTCCCCGCCGTTCGTATCACTTATGAAATCAAGCTGCCGGGCGTTGTCGCGGCAGCCGCAATCATCATAACAAGGAGGAAACAAGATGCTTCAAACCTGCCGAAAAGCGGCGTTGCTGCTGCTTACTCTGATCGTCACGCTCTCGTTCGGCGCGCTGTCCGGACCGTCCAAAGCCTCGGCCGCGGGGTCGCTGGAACTTTATACGCCTTATCTGGAATGGTCCGCAGCGCCGGGCGAATCCGTCTCGTATTCCGTCGATGTCATCAATCGCGGCTCCTCCACAGCTTCGGCGAGCCTGTCGCTGGAGACGAAGGCGGCCGATTGGAAATACAGCCTGTCCGCCGGCGGACGCGAGATCTCCCGGATCGCCGTCAAGCCCGGGGATACGCAAACCTTCAATCTCCAGCTCGACGTACCGCTGCAAGTGAATAAAGGGCGCTACACGTTTAACCTGAAAGCGGACGACGCCATACTGCCGCTCGTCGTCAATGTTTCGGAACAGGGTACCTTCAAAACCGAGCTGAATTTGGATCAAG
The DNA here is from genome assembly GCF_036553665.1 of Paenibacillus haidiansis. Classification (NCBI taxonomy): domain Bacteria; kingdom Bacillati; phylum Bacillota; class Bacilli; order Caryophanales; family Paenibacillaceae; genus Paenibacillus; species Paenibacillus haidiansis. The sequence goes on from NZ_JAZHPZ010000006.1 coordinate 219,764, forward strand.
CGAATATGGAGGGCCATTCCGATTCCACCTTCACTTACAGCGCGGCATTGCGCAACCGGACGACCAAGGCGCAAACCTACGCCTTGAGCGCGCAGGCTCCGGACGGCTGGGATGTCCGGTTCAAGGCCGACGGCAACAGCGTGACCTCGGTCGAAGTGGAGGCGAACGCCGAGAAATCGATTACGATCGAAGTCAAACCGCCGGAACAGGTCGCGGCGCAGTCCTACAAGATTCCGGTTGCCGCAACCAGCGGCGAAACGACGGCGGACGCCGAACTGGAAGCCGTCATTACCGGGACGTACGATATGCAGTTCACGACCGTAAACAACCTGCTTAGCAGCGATATCAAAGCGGGCGGCGAACGCAAGCTGAACTTCGTCGTCCACAATACCGGTTCGGCCGAACTTCAGGATATCTCCTTTTCCTCCAACGCGCCGACCGATTGGGAAGTCTCTTTCGAACCGTCGTCGATCACTTCCATCGCTCCGGGAGAAAGCAAGCAGGTGCAGGTCAGCATGAAGTCGAGCAACAAGGCGCTGGCCGGCGATTATGTCGTAAGCCTGAGCGCTTCCTCGGCGGCGAAAAGCGCCGGCGCCGATCTGCGGGTCACCGTCAAATCGTCCGTATTATGGGGATGGATCGGGATTCTGATCATACTGGCCGTCATCGCGGGAATCTACTATCTGTTCCGGAAATTCGGGAGAAGATGAGCCATGAGTCACGAAGCTGCCGGAATCAACGAACATGCCGGAACCGCTGCGACCGTTATCCCGCAAACGAAACAGCCTGACGGGCCGATCATCGAGCTTACGCAACTAACCAAAAAATACGGCGACCACATCGCGGTCAACCGTCTGAATCTCAGCATCGCCAAGGGCGAGATTTTCGGCCTGCTCGGCCCGAACGGAGCCGGCAAAACGACGACCATCCTGATGATGCTCGGCCTTACCGAGCCGACCTCGGGGCAGGCGAAAATTTGCGGCCACGACCCGGCGCGCGAGGCGCTCCGGGTGAAGAGCAAGGTCGGATATCTCCCGGACGATGTCGGGTTCTACGAGGACCGGACCGCGCTGGACAATCTGATCTATACGGCCCGATTGAACGGGCTGTCCAAGCGGGAAGCGGCCGAACGGGCCTTCGCCCTGCTGGAGAAAACCGGGCTGTCCGACAGCGCGGTCAAAAAAGTCGGGGCGTTCTCCCGGGGGATGCGCCAGCGGCTCGGCCTGGCCGACGTGCTGATCAAAAACCCCGAGGTCATTATCCTCGACGAACCGACACTGGGGATCGACCCCGAAGGCGTGCGCGAGCTGCTGGAGCTGATCTCTTCCCTGAGCCGGGACGAAGGGCTGACCGTTCTGTTGTCGTCGCACCATCTGCACCAGGTTCAGCAAATCTGCGACCGGGTCGGCCTGTTCGTGCAGGGCAAGCTGATCGCCGCCGGAGATATCGAGACGCTGTCGAAAGCCCTGGATGAAGACGGCCTCATCTTCATTGAAGTGGGCGTCGCGGCGGCATGGCCGGGCGGCCTGTTGGACCGCCTCTCGGAGCTGGAAGGCGTCAAAGAAATCCGCAAAGAGGGCGGAAAAACGGGCGAAGCAGCGCCCGGCCCGGATGTCGTCACGGTCGTCTGTGACCGCGATCTCACGCCGCAAATCGCCGAAACCGTGATCGGGGGCGGCGCGGAGCTTACTTACTTGCGGCGGAAGGAATACGGCCTCGACGACATTTACCATCGTTATTTTGAAAGGAAGGGAGAACGGTGACGACATACTCGAGCTACTGGAAGCAATTCAAGCAGAAAACTTCCGTCTTTATCAAGAACAGCGTCCAGGCGCCCGCCAAAAGCAAAGAGCGCAGATCCACCGCCGCCCTTTGGGTGATGGTGCAAAAAGAAATCGGCGACCACATCCGCAGTTGGCGGTTCGGCATCCTGATCGGGATCATCGTGCTCGCCTGCATCGGCTCCATCTTCTCCGCGGTCACGGCCATCCGGGACGGCTCGCTGGACGACAGCACGAGCGGGAACAGCTTCCTGTTCCTGAGAATGTTCACCCTGACCAGCTCCAGCCTGTCGGTGCCGTCGTTCGCCACCTTCTTATCCTGGCTCGGCCCGCTCATCGGCATCGCGCTCGGCTTCGACGCGGTCAATTCCGAACGGAACAAAGGGACCTTGGGCCGACTGCTGTCCCAGCCGATTTACCGCGACGACTTCATCATCGCGAAGTTTGTGTCCGCGCTGTTTCTGATCTCGGTCGTCGTGTTTTCGCTCGGTTTTCTGGTGATGGGGCTCAGCCTGTTCACCATCGGCTATCCGCCGACGCCGGAGGAATTCGGCCGGGTGGTGCTGTTTCTGATTATCGCGGTCGTATACATCGGCTTCTGGCTGAATCTGTCCATTCTGTTTTCGATCCGCTTCCGCCAGGCGGCGACTTCCGCTTTGTCGTCGATCGCGGTCTGGCTGTTCTTCACGATCTTTTACAGCATGATCATCGGCCTGATCAACAGCGCGACCGCCGTGTCACCGCAGGCCGACCCGGCGGCCCAGCTCCGGCAAATGAACTTCATCCTGACGCTGAACCGGATATCGCCGACCGAGCTGTTCTCGGAGACGATCACGACGATGCTCTCGCCCGGCATCCGCTCGCTCGGTCCGCTGACGATGGACCAGCTGGTGGGGGCGATCTCCAGCCCCCTGTCGCTCGGGCAGAGCCTGATCCTGGTTTGGCCGCAGCTCACCGGGCTGATCGCCGCGACCATGATCTGCTTCGGCTTATCCTACGCACTGTTCATGCGTCAGGAAATCCGTTCCCGGGTATAGGATCGGCCACCTCCCCTAAACGAAAAAAGGACCTGAAAGGCACGGGCTAAACCAGCGCCTTTCAGGTCCTTTGCTATCAGTTTCAACTAAATCATTACGCTGACCGGTTCGCCTTTCAGCGGATTCTCCACGATCCAGCTCTTCTTGTCGTTAAAGAGATAGGCCCGGTGGATCAGAACCCGGACATCCTGCCCCGCTTTCAGCGTTTCCTTTTCCAGGGAGCGGAAGGTGGTTAAAGTATGTCCGCCTACCTCCACCTGGACCAGCCATTCACTGCCGCGGAAATGCAAATGCTTCACGACCCCGGGCTCGGTGGCGGATAGAAGCGTGAATTCATGCTCGGGGCCAACCTCAAGGTATTCGGGACGGATCAGCGCCTGCGTCGCCTCGCCTCCGGCTTCGTCTTCGAAGCCTTTCAGATCGGCCGCTCTGTCGACCAGGGTGGACTGCCCGATAAACGAGGCCACAAACGGGGTATTCGGCTCCTTGTAAATATCCCAAGGCGAGCCCTTTTGCTCAAGCCGCCCCTCGCTGATGATCATGATTTCATCGGCGACCTCGATCGCTTCGTCCTGGTCATGCGTGACGAAGATCGAGGTGATGCCGACCCGCTCGATCAGCTCCCGCAGCCAGGAGCGCAGCTCCTGCCGGATCTTGGCGTCGATCGCCGCAAACGGCTCGTCGAGCAGCAGCAATTGCGGCTGCGGGGCCAGCGCCCGGGCAAAGGCGACCCGCTGCCGCTGCCCGCCGGACAATTGATGCGGATAGCGCTTCTCGAAGCCCTTGAGCCCGGTCAGCTCCACCAGTTCCATCACGCGCTCCTGAATGCGGCTCTTGGCCATTTTCTTGACCTGCAGGCCGAAAGCAATATTATCGAATACCGTCATATGCTTAAATAACGCATAGCTCTGAAACACGAAACCGATGCCCCGGTCCTGGGGCGCCAGCGCGTTGACCCGTTCGCCATGAAACAGAATCTCGCCCGAATCCGGCTGCTCCAGCCCGGCCAGCATGCGGAGGATCGACGTTTTTCCGCCGCCGCTTGGCCCCAACAGCCCGATCAACTGGCCTTTCTCGATTCCGAAGCTGACATCCTTTACCGCGTGAAAACTGCCGAAATGTTTATCCAAATTTCGTACTTCCACATGCATGGGAGAGGTCACACCCTTTCGCTTCCTTCTATATAAATCTTATTCATATCTATTTACTTGGTTTTAACTTATAATGACACTTTATCAAACCCTTCGGGCGGCGTCAATAAGTTTCATCGGTCTTTCTGCGGAATCGCCATTGGGTATAATATATATAAGGATCTTTGTAAAATTCGTTAAAAGGAGAGCACGCCGATGCTGCATACTCTGGAGCTGACCACTTCCAAACGGGACGAAATGCGCGAGATTACGCGCGATGTTATCTCGCTCGTTCATCAAAGCGGAGTCAAGGACGGAATCGCCGTCATTTACAGTCCGCATACGACCGCCGGAATCGCGATCAACGAAAACGCCGACCCGGATGTAAAGCATGATGTCCTGTTAAGGCTGGACGAGGTTTATCCCTGGACCCATCCGAAATACCGGCATGCCGAGGGAAATACCGCCTCCCATCTGAAGGCGATTACGGCCGGCTCTTCCCAAACCGTCATTATTCACGAGGGCGAATTGATGCTCGGACGCTGGCAGGGGATTTATTTTTGCGAATTTGACGGCCCCAGACATCGCCAGTACCTGGTCAAAATCATCGAAGGTTAAACGCAAAAAGGCGCGGATCTCCCCGAGAACCGCGTCTTTCGCCATTATGCAATTTGGGTAAGAATCCTGTGCGAAGGATACAACCAAGCCTATAACTAAACGGAAGTATGTTACGCTATTATAGTAACGTAATAAAGGAGTACAGCTATGACAATGTGAAAGGGTAAAGTATGTGTGGAAAACAAAAACGTCCTATGACGTTAGCCGGAAACTGCTTTGACTTAACATTTTGACATGGGCGATGGCGGCGGGCTGGATCTCGTCAAAGGTTAATCGATCCTGGATGTAGAACGAGATAAAACCATGTACCCCCAAAAACATGCTCAGCGGAAACGAAGAATTGCTCTCCAGCGGATGCCTCTCTTCCTTCAGGAAACCGAGAACGATCTTCTCGAACATGTCAAAGCATTTTGCCTGTTCCGACTTGCAGTATGCCAATATTTCCTCGTCCCTGAGCATAAACATGATCTCGTATTGGTGCGGATGCTCCAGGCCGAACCTAATGAACTCCAGCATCAATTGTTCCGTCCTGGTTAAGCCGTCGGCCGGCGGGCGCTTCGTCACTTGCTCGCAAAGCCGGGCCAAGTGGTTGAAATCCTGGACGACGATGGCGTAGAACAACTCCGCCTTTTCTTTGAAATGATAGTACAGCGAACCGTGGCTATAGCCCAAATGCTGCCCGATGCTCCGCATCGAAATTCCGCGATATCCTTTCGTAATGAATAGGTGTCTCGCGGCATCCATTATTCTTTCCCTCGACAACTCCTGCTCTACTGCTCTTCTGGCCATAGGCATTATTCCCCTTCAATAAAGTAAACCTTATTCCCTTCTCTCATAACCGCCTGCCCCTGCGTCATATCGGTCATCCAGTCTCGGAAGGCTTCCGCCTCTCCGTCTTCAGGCAGACACAGCAATGTGACCTTGTCGGCAAACGCGGTTTCTCCTGTTCGAATCCCGCGGTTTCTTAGCTCGTTTTCAACCTTGCCGAGCCATGTGTAATCCAATTCCACAAATACTTCGCGATGCAGCACCCGGGTGATGGCCTCTCCCGCCTCGATCGCGGCGACCGCCCCGTCCGTATAGGCGCGGATTAGTCCTCCGGCCCCCAGCATGATGCCGCCGAAATATCTCGTCACCACGATGGCTACATTTTTCAGCCCCTGATTGCGGATCACTTCCAGAATCGGCTTGCCCGCCGTTCCGCTCGGCTCCCCGTCATCGGACTGCTTCTGGATTTCATCCCTTTCGCCGATCATGTAGGCCGAACAATTGTGAGTCGCGTTCCAATGCCGTTTCTTGATCTCCTCGATAAAGCCTACGGCCTCTTCCTCGCTTTCCACCGGCTTTACATGACCGATGAATCTCGATTTCTTGATGACGATTTCCTTCTCACCGGCTCCGCGAACCGTTTTGTAACGCTCCAGCATATGACTCCATCCTTATGAATGTGCCAAGAAGCAGTCCAGCCGGAAAAATCCGGTGAACTGCTTCCTGGCGGGTGTATTCCTGCCCCTATCGCAAGCGTTTCGTTATTTCGAAAGTCTTGCTTCGAGCTCCGCTTTTTCTTTCTCGTAACCCGGTTTGCCAAGCAGTGCGAACATGTTCTTCTTGTAAGCTTCGACGCCCGGTTGGTCGAACGGGTTGACGCCCATCAGGTATCCGCTGATACCGCAGGCCTTTTCAAAGAAGTATACCAGATAACCGAAGGAATATGGAGTCAAATCCGGAAGGTTCACGACCAAATTCGGCACCTGACCGTCGGTATGCGCAAGCAGCGTGCCTTGGAAAGCCTTCTTGTTGACGAAATCGAGCGTTTTGCCTTCCAGGAAATTGAGTCCGTCGAGATCGGCCGGATCGGATTCGATCGTAATGTGGCTAGGCACTTCGGTTACTTGAATCACCGTTTCGAAAATGTTCCGGTTGCCTTCCTGGATGAATTGGCCCATGGAGTGCAAATCCGTCGAGAAGTCGACCGCCGCCGGGAAAATCCCTTTGTAGTCTTTGCCTTCGCTCTCGCCGTATAGCTGCTTCCACCATTCCGAAACATAGTGCAGGGAAGGCTCGTAGTTGACCAGGATTTCGGTCACTTTGCCTTTGCGGTACAGCGCGTTGCGGACGGCCGCATATTGGTAGCTGGCGTTCTCGGACAGGTTCGGATTGCTGAATTCCTTGGCCGCGTCCGCCGCGCCCTGCATCATGTCGTCGATGCTGATGCCCGCGGTGGCGATCGGCAACAAGCCTACGGCCGTCAGTACGGAATAGCGTCCGCCCACATCGTCCGGAATGACGAAGGTTTCGTAGCCTTCTTCGTTGGACAGCTTCTTGAGCGCGCCCTTCTCGCGGTCGGTAGTGGCGTAAATCCGTTTACGCGCTTCTTCCTTGCCGTATTTCTTCTCCAGCACCGCGCGGAAAATGCGGAATGCGATCGCAGGCTCCGTCGTCGTTCCGGATTTGGAGATCACGTTAATGGAGAAATCCTTGCCTTCGATCAGGTCAAGGAGATGATTGACGTAAGTGGAGCTGATATTATTGCCGGCGAAGTAAATCTCCGGAGTTTTCCGTTTATCCTTCGGAAGAACGTTGTAGAAAGAATGCGAGAGCGATTCGATCGCCGCGCGGGCGCCGAGGTAAGAACCGCCGATGCCGATCACGATCAGCACGTCGGAATCGCTTTGGATTTTGGCCGCCGCTTTCTTGATGCGGGAGAACTCTTCTTTATCGTATGCCGTCGGGAGATCGATCCAACCGAGGAAGTCGGAGCCGGCGCCCGTTCCGTTATGTAATTGGTCATGAGCCGCGCGAACCTGCGCTTCCAGGTTATCCACTTCGTGTTGCCCCACAAATTGCAAGGCCGCGCTGTAATCGAATGTTACTTTTTTAGCCATGATGAATATTACCTCCATCTCTTTATTGTGACACTGCCTATCCACTGAACAAACCTGACATTGTAATTAGGATACTTTAAAATACCCGTTAAAACAAGGGTACAATATACAGGTTTCCAGCCCGCATGGTAAAATATTTAAATGATGTTCAATTCTTTTGAGAAGGTGACGACTTTGAAAAAAATCGGATTTATCGGGCTTGGCACGATGGGCGCTCCCATGGCCGCCAATTTGCTGAAACAAGGTTACGAGGTAACCGTATATAACCGCACGGCGAGCAAATGCGAGCCGCTGGCCGCACTGGGCGCGGCGGTGGCCGCCACGCCACGGGAGGCGGCAAGCGGCGCCGACGCGGTCATCACGATGGTCAGCGACGACGCCTCCATCGCGGCCGTGTACGAAGGCCCGGACGGCCTCCTGGCGGGCCTTGGCGCAGGCGCGGTCGTGATCGACAGCAGCACGGTCTCGCCTGCGCTGGTGAAGCGGGTCGCCGCGCTCGTCCGCGAGCGGGGCGGCGACTTCCTCGACGCGCCCGTGACCGGCAGCTCGCCGGCCGCCATCGACGGCACGCTCGTGTTTATGGTCGGCGGGGACGCCGGTACGCTCGCCAAAGCGCAGGGCATCTTCGACTGCCTTGGCAAGAAGGTGCTGCACATGGGCGAGAACGGCAGCGGCGCGGTCGCGAAGCTCGCGCATAATACCATCGTCGGCATCAACAACCTGGCCTTGGCCGAAGGCTTCGCCATCGCGGCCAAATCCGGGCTGCCGGCGGACCGCTTCCTCGAGCTCGTCCAGCTCGGCTCGGCGGGCAGCAAGGCCGCCGAGCTGAAGGGCCGCAAAATCATCGAGCACGATTTCACCAACCAGTTCTCGCTCGCGCTCATGCTGAAGGACCTGAAGCTTGCCTCCTCGCTGACGGACGGCGCGAGCATTCCGTCGCCGATGCTCAACCTGGCCAAAAGCCTGTTCCAGGCCGGCCAGACCGAAGGCTTCGGCGACGAGGACCTCTCGTCCGTGGTCAAAATCTACGAAGCCTGGATCGGGCAGAAGATCGGGGACGGGAAATAAGGGGCAGCGCAATAGTCTCGCACTGCCTTATCCCCGTCAAGTCAAGTAATTAACTGGATTTCCTACAGTTAATTTCACCGGATCAGCCATTCTGCCGCGATTAAATGGAAAACCTACAGCTAATTCCGGCCATTTGCGCTCCGACTCGGAGAATCCCAAGGAATAACTGGAGGTTTTCCAGTTATTTAACACCAAACTAGCAATGCCAGAAAAATAACTGTAGGTTCTCCAGCTATTTTGAGTAAATTAAAATGGAAAAGGCAGGTACAGCGCTCAGCATGTACCTGCCTTTTGTATTTGATATAAGTTAGGTTAAGCCTTGGCCACGTAGGAGCAGCAGTAATCCGTCACACTGCGGACTTCCAGCTTGAAGGAGGATCTGGCCGGCACGGTAAACGTGCCGCGGCCGCTGATCTCCCGCCACAGCGTCTCGCCGGGAAGCAGAACCTTCAAGTCTCCCGAGAGAATATCCATGACCTCGAGCGAATCCGTCCCGAATTCATATTCCCCGGGAAGCATGATCCCGAGCGTAATTTTGCCGCCGTCCGGAAGCCATACGTTCCGGCTCGTCACCTTGCCGTCAAAATAAATATTGGCGGCTTTGTCTACAGTTACATTCTTCAGTTGCTGCTCCACGTTTCCCGCTCCCCTCAAGGCTAAATCGATTGCTTACTTCAACTGATCCTTCACGTGCTTCACGACATTTTCCACAGTAAAGCCGTACTCTGCGATCACTTTGTCCCCAGGCGCGGATGCTCCGAAGATGTCGATGCCGATCACGGAGCCTTTCTCGCCGACATAACGCTCCCATCCGAATGGATGAGCCATTTCCACGGCGACGCGGGCTTTGACGTCCGGCAGAATGACGGAGTCTTTATAAGCCTGGTCCTGCTTGTCGAACAGATCCCAGCTCGGCAAGCTGATAACGCGGACATGAATGCCTTCTTCCGCCAATGCGGCTTGTGCTTTAACCGCAAGCTGCACTTCAGAGCCGGTAGCGATGATTTGCGCCACAGGCTTGCCGTCCTTCGCATCGGATACAACGTATCCGCCGCGTTTCACGCCTTCGCGCGCCAGTTCCGCCGTCTTCTCGAGGATCGGCAGGTTTTGACGGGTCAGCACCAAGGCTACCGGATTCGAAGTATTTTCAACCGCATAAGCCCAAGCGGCCGAAGTTTCGTTGCCGTCGGCCGGACGAATGACCGTCAGACCAGGAATGATGCGCAGGGAAGCGAGCTGCTCGATCGGTTCGTGAGTCGGTCCGTCTTCGCCTACGGCGATACTGTCGTGCGTCAGCACGTAAGTCACCGGCAGCTTCATGATCGAAGCCAGACGAACGGCCGGACGAAGGTAATCGGTGAACACGAAGAATGTGCCGCCGAATACTTTAAGCCCGCTGTGCAGGGCGATCCCGTTCATGGCCGCGGCCATGCCGAATTCGCGAACGCCGAAATACAGGTTGCGTCCGGCGCGAGATTCCGGCGTGTATTGGTCAAGGCCGTTCAAATGCGTCATCGTGGAGCTTTCCAGGTCGGCCGAGCCGCCCAAAAGTTGCGGAACGCCGCCGGTCAAACCGTTCAGCGCGTTGCCGGAAGCGACGCGAGTCGATACGGCTTTGTCTTCCGCGCTGTACTTCGGAAGATCTTTGTCCCAGCCGGCAGGAAGCTCGCCTGCGGAGGCTTTTTCGAATTGAGCGGCCAGTTCCGGGTATTCCGCTTTATATTTTGCAAATGTTTCATCCCAAGCTTTGTTCGCCGCGATGCCGCGTTCTTTCACTTTGGCAAAATGCTCGCGGACTTCTTCAGGCACATAGAAGTCTTCTTCATAGACCCATTTGTAGAATTCCTTCGTCAACTTCGCTTCTTCGGCGCCGAGCGGGGAACCGTGCGTACCGCCGTGTCCGCCTTTGCCTTGCTTGTTCGGGCTGCCGTAGCCGATGATCGTCTTCACTTCGATCAAAGTAGGGCGCTCAGTTTCGCGTTTACCCTCTTCAATCGCTGCCGCGATCGCAGCCAGATCGTTGCCGTCCTCTACGCGCAGCGTTTGCCAGCCGTAAGCTTCAAAACGCTGTCTTACGTTCTCGGAGAAGCTGAGGTTCAGCTTGCCGTCCAGCGAAATGTCGTTGGAGTCATAAAGGAAGATCAGTTTGCCAAGCTTCAGATGACCGGCCAGGGAAGCCGCTTCGCTCGCTACGCCTTCCATCAGGTCGCCGTCGCCGCAGATGCCGTAAGTATAATGGTCGATAACCTTCAGGTCGCCCTTGTTGTAAGTTGCCGCAAGCTGCGTTTCGGCCAGCGCCATACCTACCGCCATGGCGATCCCTTGGCCGAGCGGACCGGTAGTGGCGTCAACGCCCGCCGTATGACCGAATTCCGGATGGCCAGGCGTTTTGCTGCCCCATTGGCGGAATTGCTTGATCTCTTCCATCGGGAGATCGTAACCGGACAAATGCAGCAAGCTGTACAGCAGCATGGAGCCGTGGCCGGCGGACAGCACGAAACGGTCGCGGTTGATCCATGTCGGATTCTCCGGGTTATGGTTCATCGTTTTGGCGAACAGCTGATAGCCCATCGGAGCGGAGCCCATCGGCATGCCGGGATGGCCCGATTTCGCCTTCTCGATCGCATCGATCGCCAGCGTACGGATCGTGGTGATCGACAGATTGTCAATCGTATTGTTGTCAGAAAGTGGCATTTCTTTTCCTCCTTAGGTCTCGAAAAATACTTGTGCAAAACGCAAAACAAAGCTTGGTAAATAAAACATTCAAATTGAAATGATCATTTTGACTTTTTCTATTGTACCACTACATGCATCCGTTTTCCATACCCTATTGCTTGGGTAGGGCTGCCTCTCCTAGCTTTCCCTCGCCGGGCACAAGAATATTTATGCGCTGCCGCTGCCGGTACTCGGTCGGGGTTAAATCGAACCGTTTTCTGAATACCTGGGTGAAATGCCGCATATCCTGATACCCTACTTGCTCGGCGATTTCCGCCAGCTTCAGCCGCGGATTCATCAGCAGTAGCTTGGCCTGCTCCAGTCTCAGGGAAGTCACGTATTCCTTGTACCCCTGGCCCGTCTTCTGTTTAAACAATTGGCTGAAATAAGCCGGGTTCAAAAATACGGCCGCCGCAGTCTTCTCCAGCGACAGCTCCTCGCAATAATGCCCTTGGATGTATTCCAGGGCGATCTCGATCGCCTTGTCGCCGCTTCCTTTCAGGGGCTCCGGTTCGGAAGCATGGACCGCGCAGGCGGCCCTCATCTGGGCAACGAGCTGCGGAATGGCCGCGATATCGTTATTTTTCCCGGAAACTACCATTTGAAAAGGCACCTTCAGACAGCGGCTCATCTGCGTCTTGGCCTTGTCCTGGAATTCCCCGATTCCGGCCCGGTTCCCCAAGGTGAACAGACCTAGCAGACTATTCGCATCATAGCTGATGACAAATCCGCGCCCATATGCCTCAAACAGCTCGCCCAATACATTGTCCACGATAAAATGCTCCAGCCGGACGCTGCGGTTCCCCGTATTCATTTGCAGATAAACCAAATAAAACTCGCGATATTCGTCCGTCAGCGTTCCCATATCGGAACTCGAAACGTCCAGTCCCAACGTAAGCCGTTGGAATACCCCTTCGCGGACATACTTGAAACCGGCTCTCAGCCGCTCCCCTTCCTTGAAGTTCTCGCTTTCCAGGCGAATCTCCTCTTCCAGGCTGCCGATAATTTCATAGAGCCGGTTTTTGCCGATCGGCTTAAGCAAATAATCGCGGGCTCCCAGCCGCACCGCCTCTTGGGCATAGGAAAATTCGCCGTGCGCGGAAATTACGACCCATTTGACGCGCGGATATTTCCGCTTCATGATTTTCATCAACTCCAGCCCGCTGACCCCCGGCATCAAAATATCGGTCAATACGATATCGATCTCCTGCGCCTCCAGCATACTGACCGCTTCCTCCGCAGAAGCCGCCAGATAGACGCCGCAGTCCGGCCAGGTGCGCCGGATCGTTCTTCGCACGCCCTCGCGGATGGCGCGTTCGTCGTCGGCGATGAGAATTTCCATGGGCAAGCGTCACTCCTTTCTAGGCAAGGGCATGATAATGGCTACCTTCGTTCCAATTCCCGGCGCGCTATCGATCTTTAATCCGGCCGCGTCCCCAAACATATATTTCAAACGGCGGTGGAGGTTTTGCAATCCGATCCCTCCCTTTCCGTTTTCTTTCGTCCCCGAACGATCCAAAGATTCCTGGAGCAGCCTGAGCTTCTCCGTGTCCATGCCGCTTCCGTTATCCTCGACAATGACGCGCAGCACGCGCTCCTCTTCCTCGGTGTAAATTTTCAATACGGCGGGGCGATCCACCCTCTCCAGCCCATGCTTGACCGCATTCTCGATGACCGGCTGCACCGTCATCTTCGGCAGGTGGAAATCCATCAGCCGCTCGCCGATTCCGGTTTGGATGTGCAGGCGGCCGTCAAACCGGATGGTGATAATCTTCAAATAATGGCCGGTTTGCTCCAATTCCTCGCGGAGCGTGACCTCCGCCCCTTCCTCCCACTGGCTGCTGTAGCGGAACATCGACGACAGCGCAAGCACAAGCTCGCCGAGCTGGTCCTCCTCTTTTTCGTCGAGCATCCAATAGATCATATCCAGCGTGTTGTACAAAAAATGCGGGTTGACCTGCGACTGCAGGGCGTGGATTTCCGCGTTTTTTTCGCTGACGGATGAAAGCTTGACCCGCTCGATCAATTCCTTGATCCGGTTGACCATCCGGTTGAAGGAAGCGACCAGGATGTTGATTTCCTGATAGGAGGACACCTTCAGCATCCCGCGGAAATTCCCGATTTCCACCTGCTTCATCTCGCGGATCAGCTTCTTGAGCGGGGAGGCAAACGTCCGCGATACGATCGAGGCGATCAAGGCGGAAACCAGGATAAGAATCGAGATGACGATGAGGAGATACCGCTTCATCTCCACCAATTCCACATTCAGATCCCTATCCGGCGTCACGCTGACCACCGACCATCCCGACAGCGGCAGCCTTGAGGCCACAACGAGGCGGCCCGCTTCCTCCTCGACGAATACGTCCTCCCGGCCCGTAAGCGGAAGCCGCCGCAAATCCTCAGGCGGCTCCTGTCCGGCTCCGGAGGACACGACCCGCCCGTCCTCGGACATCAGATACACCTCGCTGTGTTCTCCCAGCTTTAAATTGTCCAGCGCATCCAACACGGGCTGCGGATTCATTTCATAAAGCGCGATGCCGATCGGTTTGTGTTCATTGAGGTCATAAATTTGCCGGCCGAAAGCGAATACGGGGCTGTCCTCCACCTGATCGATCAGCGAATGCTCATACACGCCGAGCCAGACCATTTTCCCCGATGAAGCCTTGACCCGACGGTACCAATCCTGCTTGGGATAATCCGGATCCACTACATTCATATAATTTCCGTAATTATATATCTTTCCTTTATCGGTGATGACATGAATACCGACCAGATCATCCCGCGAATAAAAAATAGCGCCGATAATATCCGTTACCCTCTGTTCGATAATGTACGCCACCGCCGGTTCGTCGGCCGGTTCATTCAACAGCCGGATCAATTCGAAGTTATTGCTCAGCGATTTGGACAGGCTGTCGTAACCCTCGTACAGCAAGCCGAACAGCCCTGCGGTCTGGGCGACGTTTTTTTGCGACAGATCGCCGATTTTCTCGTGAAATTGCTGAGTCGTCCGGTTGTAATACAGCAGGCTGACAATCAGCAGAATGCCGGACATACAAAAAAGAAACAGCAAAAACAACCGATGGTGAATGGAATGAAGACCGTTAGGCAATGGATTCCCTCCTTCCCTCGCTGCTTTGCTGCTCCTCTATTATAAGACGGCCACTCCGTTTTGTAAGCTTAATTCGATTCAACCTTTGACCGCGCCGGCCACCATCCCCTTCGTAATCTGGCCCGAGAGGAAGAAATAGATCAGAATGACCGGCAGCGCGCCCATGATCAGGAAGGCACCGATGTTGCCGTAGTTGACGGAATACTGGCTGACGAATGTGTAAACCCCGAACGGCAGTGTTTTCAGTTTCTCGGATGAGATGAACGTGGCCGCCAGAATATATTCATTCCAGATATTGATGAACGTCAAAATGCACACCGTCATCATCGGCGGGACGGAAACCGGCAGAATGACGCTGCGGAAAATCCGGAAAACGCTGGCCCCGTCGATATAAGCCGATTCCTCAATCTCATGGGGAATGCCTTTCATAAATCCGCTCAGGATAAAGACGGAAATCGGGGTCGAGAATGCGATATAGGGCAGGATCAGCGACAAATGAGTATTCAGGATTTCTATATTTTTGAAAATAATCATCAGCGGCAGCAGCGTCGCCTGCATCGGGATCATCATCCCCATCAGAAACACCGTCATCACCGCTCCGCCGTAGCGCCAGCGGAACCGCGAAATCGCATAGGCCGCCATCGAACTGAGCAAAATGACGCAAATCATCGTGACGCCGGTGACAAGTATGCTGTTGGACAAATATTTGAGATAATTACCCGCTTCGTACGCCTCTTTGTAGTTATGCCATTGCGGCGATTTCGGGAGCGAGAAAAAGCTGCCGCCGAGAATCTCCTCATTCGTTTTCAAAGAATAAAAGAGCAGCCAAAACAGCGGGTAAAGCTGAGTAATGACCGGGACGGCTAAAAGGAGATACACGACTCCTTTTTTGAATTTTGCCATGGCGCTCACTCCTTCCTACCCGTATCTTTGTTCGAGTTTATTGAAGATGAAATTAATGAAGACCGTAAACACCAGACACAGGACGACCAGGAAGGCGGCAAGCGCGCTGCCGTATCCGTACTTCAGGGACAGGAACGAGCTGTTGTACATATGCGTCGAAATGACGTCGGTTGCATGGGCCGGTCCTCCCCCCGTCATGACCATCACCATGTCGAAGGCCTGCAAAGATCCGATAAACGCGAGCACGATCGATATTTTGAAGATCGGAACGATAAGCGGCATCGTGATGTAACGATCCGCCTTGAACCCTTCCGCTCCGTCGATTTTGGCGGCTTCATACAGCTCATCCGGAATGTTGGACACCCCGGTGAATTGAATCAGAAGATGGTAGCCGAAATACTGCCAGAGCGAGACAATATATATGCTGTACATGGCGATCTTCGGCTCCGTCAGCCAATTATGCGTGAAGTTATCCAGCCCGAGAGAGATCAGGACGCCGTTCAGCATCCCTCCCATCGAGGCGGGGTTGTAGATGGTTTTCCACAGTTGGCCGATGATCACGACCGATAAAATAACGGGGGTAAAATAAATCGACGCCAACCGGTTGCCGTTCTTCGCATGGCGGTGAAGCAGAATCGCCATCCCCAAGCAAAGCGGAATTTCCAGCATGGAAGCCAGCGCATACAGCAAAGTGCGTCTGACGGAAGGCCAGAAAACCGGGTCGTGCCAAAACATTTCGCGAAAATTGTTCAGTCCGATAAATTCCGCGCCGGTAATTCCATCCCATTTCAGCAAGCCGCTGTAAAAAGAAACCAGGATGGGAACAAATACAAGGCACACGTAAAGCGCCAGACACGGCAATACGAACACAGCTATCGTTGCGGCCGGCACCTTGAGCACTTTCATCCTCATTCGCCCTTTCAAATAAATTCGATGCGAAGCAGCGTGAAGGTTTGCTTCGCATCGATGAACAGCGCCGCTTAATGGTTATTCTTTATTCGCTTCAAACGCCGCTTGGTGTTCCTTGGCCACTTGCGTGGATTCGACCTTTTGGACAAAGAGGTTCTGAATGCTGCTGAGATGCACCTGCGCCGTCGCCGGGTTCATCGTATTGTCGAACGCCAGGTCGCCGCCTTTAACATTATTGAATAGTCCCGCGACTTCGATCGCCAGGTCGGAATAGCCTGCGGCTTTCAAGTCGCCGTCTACCTTTTGCCCTAGCCCTACCGCGTTTTTCAACTCAAATTGCTTCTTCGGGAAATTCAGCGCGAAGAAATTGAGGAAATCCTTCGTCTCCTGTAAATGCTCGCTGTTTGCGGAGATCGCGAAGGCGCTGCCCGGAGCCAGCATAAATTCGTTGGGATCGCCCTTGCCATTGACGGTCGGGAATTGGAAGGCGCCCACTTTCCCGGCTACGGACGAAGCGTCGATGGCGCCCGTTTCCCAGGAGCCGATGACCCACATGGCCGCTTGGCCCGTTTTGAAGATGTTGCCCCCGGCGTTGGCGTCGATCGAAGTCGCCCCGTCCGGGAATGCGCCGGCCTGCACCAGCTCCTGGAAGCAGTCGACCGCTTCGATAAAGGCGGGATCTTCGAACGTCTTCTTGCCGTCCATCACATCCTGCAGGAATCCGGGGCCGCCGTTCGTGCGAAGCAGAATGTTCATAAACAGGAACGATCCGGTCCAGGAGTCTTTTTCGCCGATCGCCAGCGGAGTAATGCCTTTTTCTTTCAGCGTTTTCACATCGGCCAGGAATTCATCGAATGTCGTCTGCACCTTGGCGATGCCGGCTTGCTCGAACAGCTCCTTGTTATAATAAACAACTTCGATATTATTGCCGTCCGGCAGCGCGTAAATATTGCCGTCAAAGCTGTAATAATCGAGCAAGCCGCTTTGGTACGTATCCTTCAAACCGTTTTGATCGAGCATGTCGTTCAGCGGAGCAAGCAGCCCGGCATCGACGAACGGCTTCATTTGCGCAGACGGATTGACGATCGTAATATCCGGCACTTCCTTGGAGGCCGCCTGCGTTTTCAATTTCACTTTTTGCTGGTCGGTATTGAGCGTATCCAGCTCGATATGAATATTGGGATGGTCCGCCTCGTACTCGGCCACCAGTTCGTTCAGCGTCTTGTAGGAAGGAGTTGTCGGGTCCGGGTAAATATTCTGGAAGGTAATCGTGACTTTCTTATCGTTTGAGCTTTGCACCTCGGCACCGCCTTCGGTTTTCTCGCCCCCGGCCTCCCCGTTTTTGGCGTTGTTTCCGCAAGCCGTAAGGCCAAGCGCCATCGTCATCGTCAGGATTAGCGCCAATAGCTTAATCGCCTTTCTTTTTCCCATTCATACCTGCCCCCTTGTTCAAGATAAATCCATTATTGCGCCGTAAAGCGCTTCCAACAAGGCGCGAAATTTGGAATTCAGGTTTGTTTTTTTCAGATATAAGTAGACACAAAAAAGCCCCCGCATGAGGGGGCAGGAATGGATCTAACTTCTAACCGGGCTTAGTTTTTTGATTACGGAGTTGACGGTCAGTCGGTGATAGCTGATCAGCCTGCCTTGATAGACAACGGCAAAAACGCCGTACGGAGTCGGGGACAAAGCCATCAGCTCTTCCCTGCTTGCAAGCTCGCGGATTTCCGCTTTGATGCCGAGCCTCGCTGCGCCTTCGATCACATTGCTGGTGGCGACGTCGAGATATGGGCATTGGAAGGTGCGCAGGACCGTCAAATTGTCGTATCTGGCCAGACGCGCTTCCCAATCGCTCGGGAAGTATGGGGACGGAGCCCCCTCACTAAATTTATGCACAAGCAGTTCAAACCCGTAAGGGGCGGAATCAGCGGGAATGAACCCGTTTCTCATAAAAATCTCCTTGCCGGGGGCCCATGCAGTATCCTGGTTTGTCACCACAGCCACTCCATGTTTACCCTGCCCGGCCGCATCCGCGATGCATTTTCGAATTAATTCGGTTCCGTATCCCTTCCCCGTCTCGCTCACCCACAGGCAATGAATGACCAAATAATTGTCCGCATAGACGACTCTCGAGGAATACTCGGCGTCGGTGTACTCGATAAATCCGACTTGTTTTTTGTCCGCGTATAATTGCACATATTTCAGTCCTTCGCCGAGCCGGTCATGCAGCCAATGGTTTTTGGCCAGATATCCTGGCGAATTCTTTCTGCTTCGTAAGCAATAGCTGCCCGTTCCTTCCAGCAGCTCATGGTTTAACTCGATCAGTTGCATTACCGGCGTATCCCCTTCGCAAGATATTTTTGGAGAGAAGGTTTGGCGATGCAGGAAAAGTTGTCCTTCCTTGATGGAAAAATCACAAAATTTGTCTTTCAAAGAGTGGACACTTATTTATGAAAGAGAAACAGTTCCCTCTCGTCCTATAAATCAACATGTAGTAAGTTGTTTTGTTCAAGACCCGCAAAATATAGATTTCGGCGGTTTTCGAGATATCACCCTGTCGTGTCCGCCTGTCGGGTGGACACTTTTTGCATTTGTCCGCTCTTGAAATACAAGGGGATCAAATGTGCAGCGCAAGTACGCTGACTACCGCCGCCCTCCCCGGCGCTTGGCCTCCAGCAGACGGCCAAGCCGGTCGGCCCCCTGCGCGGCATCGCCGGCGCCGGGACCGCGTCCGGCCTCCTCCTGCGGAGAGGAGGGCGGCTTGGGAGAGTCCGCCCCTCCCTGCGGGGGGCGGACCGGCGCCTGCGGCGGGGCGGCGGCGGTGGCGGGAGGCGCAGCGGGGGTTGTGGCGGTTGCGGCGGCGGATTTCCCGCCGCTCTCGCCGGACCCGCTGCCCCCGCGGGCCTCGCCGCCCGCGCCGTAGAAGGCGGCCGCGCGCGATTTCCGCGCGGCCAGCCGGGCGAGCCCGGCGTCCCCGGGGGACGCGCCGGGCTCTGCCGCTGCCGCCGCGAGCGTTCGGGCGCGGCGGCGCCATGGCATGGCGTCGGCGACGAGCGCCGCCATGCGGCCCCACGGCAGCGCCAGACGCCGTACGGCGATGTCGGCGAGCCAGAGCAGGAGCGCCGCGATCAGCAGCGGGCGCTCCCAGCTCCGCAGCGTGCGTTGCGGCTCCGCGGCGAACGCGAACGCCGCCTCCGGCGCGTTCCAGTCCAGAACGCTGCCGCCGGTGAGGTCGGCCAAAGCCTGCAGCGTGTCCTCCTGTTCATCCGCCTGCAGCAGATACTCCGGCGAATACGGGATCACGAAGCCCGTTCCGGTGCCGCCGCCCTCGATTTCCTCTCCGTTTGCCCCTTGCAGCTGCAGCAAAAACGAACCCGGGGAACCGACGGACATCGTCCCCGAATAGACGCCCGGAGAAACCTGGACGAGCTTCACCCGCTCCTCTCCTCCGTCTTCCCCGCTAACGAACGCCGCCAGCTCATTCGGGGCGTTCTCGTTTTCGGCCGCCACTTCAAACCGGACCTCATTCCCTCGAACCGTTGTGTTCACTTCATAGGGCGAAGCCGCAAACTGCGGGAACGTCCATTTCACCATCTCCGTAAACAAACCGGGAAAGCTTGGCCAGGTCACCCAGTCGCGCGACCATTTGCCGGTCAAATCGCTGGTCCAGGCCACCGTCCGTCCGGAGCCGTACTGCCACCTTGCCAGGAGCGGATCCGGCTCCGGGCTGGACAGCACCGTTTGCGCCGTAGCTTTCGGCGTTGCGGCGACATAACCGTAAATGCTCGGCAGCCCGCTTTGGAACCAGGGGCTCCAGTCCCCGGGCTGAACGATCGCCGGTACAAAAGGCTTGTCGACGATATATGTTCTGGCAATCATCGCCGCCTCGCGGCTGAAAATCGCTGGCAGCGTCGTCTCGTCCTGGACAAAGTAATAACGGCCCTTCGCGCCTTTTGCGAGACTTTGCAGCAAATTGACGTCGGCATCGTCCCCCACGGCTACCGTGGACATCGTGATTTTGCCCTCGTTCATTTTATCAAGCAGCGCCTCATAGCCCGAATTCACGGCCGATTGGCCGTCGGTGAGCAAAATAATATGTTTCCGCTGAGACGTGGCCTCAAGCATTTTTTCCGTCGCTTCCGACACCGCCGGGAATATATTCGTTCCGCCCGCGCTGGGGATGCTGTTGATTTTATTCAGAACCTCGTCCTTGTCATCCAACGTCTGCGGCTCGACGACCCACCACGGCTGATCGTCGAAAGCGATCACCCCGACCGTGTCCTTCGGCCGCAGCAGTTCCACCGTGCGCATCGCCGACTCTTTGGCCAGCTCCAGCTTGGCTCCGCCCATACTGCCCGAGCGGTCGATCACGAGGATCAGTCCGAGCGAAGGAATTTCGCGCTTGCCTTCCAATTCCATCGACACCGGAAGCAACTGCTCGATCGGCGTTTGGAAGTAACCGCCCATGCCGAAGCTGTCATCCCCGCCGATCATCATAAATCCGATGCCGTAGGAACGGACCGCCTGTTCGATCAGCTCCATTTGCTTCCCTCCGACCTGCTCGCCGGACACATTGTTAAACAGAATACTGTCGTATCCCGCATATTTCACGAGCTCCGACGGAAGCATCCCCGGCGCGATGACCGAGTAATCGATCAGACCCGATTTCAAAGCGTGTTCGAGGTTGGAGGAGGTCCCGCTTTTTCCTTCCACAATCAGCACCTGCGGGCTCCCCGTGACCCGGGTAAACGCAAAGTTCGCATTGTTGGCCGACTGCTCGTCGCCTTCCGCATAAATTTCCGC
This sequence comes from Paenibacillus haidiansis, assembly GCF_036553665.1. NCBI lineage: Bacteria > Bacillati > Bacillota > Bacilli > Caryophanales > Paenibacillaceae > Paenibacillus > Paenibacillus haidiansis. The sequence continues at coordinate 240,722 of NZ_JAZHPZ010000006.1, forward strand.
CCGGTAGCGGTGCAGCCCCGGCTCCTTGGCCAGCCCTTGCAGCGAGAACGAATTGCTGCCGCGCGTGAGCGACACGCTATGCCGGCCGATCTCCCGGTTGTCTTCATAAAGCCGCAGCTCGGCCGTTCCGGAGAAGGTGCTGCCGATCTCCACCTCGAAAGCGAACGATTCCGCCCGGTACAATTTTTCCGGCACTTTAAAACTCTCGACGGCGGCGTCCTTTATCGCGGGCTGAGCGACTTTCAGCACATCTACGGCAATCCCGCGTTCTTTCAGCAGGGCCGCTTCGTTCAGCGCATTCCCGACATTCTCCCTGCCGTCGGAAATCAGCACGATTCTCCGGTTCTCCCGGCCCTGGAACAGGCTCCCCGAGAGCTGCAAGCCTTTGGCAAGATCGGTGAATTCGCCATTGACCGCCGCTCCCTGGCTTCCTTCGGCAACGCGCCCGGAATCCAGCGCTTTCTCGATGACCGCATCCAGGCCGAGCGATACGATCCCGGCGCGATCCTCGGCTCCTTTTCCCTCGGCGGCCTTGCCGATCCATTCGCGGCTCGAATCTTGCTCCTTCACGCTGGCCGAGCGGTCGGTCACAAACACGATCTCTTTGTCCTTCACCAAAGTAAAGGTTTGAAAGCCTGCCAGCAGCAATACCAGCAGCGCCAGGATGGCGGTCCTTAAGGAGACGGCCCATGTTTTGCGGCCGCCCTTCAGCCTGAAATCCGCCCTGTAGGCATAAACGGCGAAGGCCGCAACCGGAATCAGGAGCGTTAGCAGCCAGGGATGGTCAAATTGAACGCCCACGCTGATACACCCCCCATTCCGTCAAAATCACGATGAGCGCCAGCAGCGCCGCCAGATAGACTAGTGAATAGCGCGACTTGGGCATAGAATTGTCCTGCCCATTGCCATTCAGCGTTTGAGCACCTGATTCGGCTCCGGCAATCGGTAACGGTTGCGAGCCTTGAAGCGCGGATTCGGCCGGATCGGCGGCCACTTCCAGCAAGAAGCCCGGCAGCTCGGCTCCGTCCGCTCCCTTGCTTTCAAACCGCCATAATCCCGGGATACTGGGCGCTTGCTGGCGGGACAGAATCACGCCCTTCTCCTGCTCCGCGGGAATGCTCTCCGCCCCTGTCCGCAGAGCGTACCCGTCCGCGGGAACCCAATCTGCGGAGGCGATATCGGCTCCTAAAGGGATGTCGACCGCGGCTCCCGCGAGCGAGCGTCCCAGGCCGGTCGCACGCCCGGATTGCAGCCATTCCACCGCGTTATCGACCAGGATCGGGAACTCCGGCCTTAGCGGTAGATCGCTGTCCCCGAGCGCGAACAGGAAGACAAGCCGGGCCTGCCCCTTTTCCAATCCCGCGTAAGCCGCCGGACGGCCGCCGATGCTTATAATCGTTTCACCCCATAACGGAATCTCCGCATCCAGCAGCAGCCCGGTCGGCGGATCCGCCAGCGAGATATACCGGGTTACGGGATGGGTTAAGGTCTCGGTCTTACCATTATCGGGTCTTATTTTCTCTCCGTTGCCTCCCCATGTCCACAGCGGGGTTTCACGCAACAGCGTTGCCCAGTCGCCGTCTTGCACAAACGCGGGCGCGGGCCCGTCGATCACGACGATGTCCGGTTTAACGCCCGGCGGTGCGGGCGGCTTGGCTTCGCTCTCCCTGCCGGCTTGAGCCGCCGGATTCATGACGGTGACCCGGGCTCCGGTCAATTGCAGCGCTTTTTCCAGAAACAGATTCCCGGAGGACAGAAGCAGGATATTCGGCGAGTCCGCCTTCTCCCGGAAAGCGAAGGCTTCATTATCGGCGGCGTAGGAATCCTCCCCGCTCAAGGCGAGCCGATAAACCTCGGCGGAGGGCAGCTCCTCGAATGAAACCGAAGCGCTTCCCCCGCCTTCTATACTTACAGGCTTGGATGCACTCAATTTCCCGTCGCCGTATACGTCCAGGGATGTTTCAAGCGGTGTCTCCCCGTAATTATTGACGACCGCAATCCCGGAAATGACGCCGTCTCGACCCGGCTTCACGCCGAATTGTTCGACAGCGGTGTTACCTTCCCCGCCATCTCCCGGAGCAACAACCTGTACCGGAACCTCGAATTCGATGTTCCCGGAACCGGCGGCGGCATTCCACTGGCCGTCCGAGTAAATCAAGACGTTCGCTTCCGGATCGTCTCGGGTCAACGCCGCCGCCAGGGAAAGCGTCTCCCGGTAGGCTGCCGGACCGTAATCGGCCGTCATGGCAGTCACGGCCCGCTGAAGCGCCGCCCGGTCGATCTCCCGGGACAGCAGCACCTGCGGCTGGCTCCCCAGCTTCAGCAGCGTGATTTCTTCCTCCTTGCCCATGGCGTCTATATAGGCGATGAGCTGTTCCTTCATCTTATCAAGCCGGCTCTCCCGCTCATCCTTCCCGCCCGGCTCCGACCCCGCCGCCGCGCTCATGCTGGCCGACGTATCGGCAATGATCACCGTATGTCCCTGGCGGCCGCCCTGGACCCATACGAAAGGCAGCATCAGCGCGGCTACGAGCAATGCGGCGGCTAGGAGCTGCAGCCAGAGAAGCAGCCGGTTTTGCAGCTTTTGCCAAGGCCGGTTCGCCTCCATATTGCGGAGAATACGGGTCCATAGCAAATGGCTCGGCACGGCCGTGTCGACATATTTCCGTTTGAACAAATACATGATGATAATAGCCGGTAAAGCCAGGCCGAACCACAGCCCCGCCCATGAAGCAAATCCCATCGCCGCTTCTCCTCTCCCGCGAATGTCTTTTCTAGTAAGCCGAAGCCCCCGCTCCGCGAAGCAGCGTGAAAACCCCCTGCTCCAGCGGCAAATTGGTCGGCATTTGAACGAAACGGATGCCCCGCTCGCTGCAGTACCCGGAGATTTCCCCGGTATACCTGCTCAGCTCATTTCTGTAGGCCTCCAGCACCTTGCCGGTAACCGCGACTTCCTTCCCGGTTCCGAGTTCGCTGTCGACCAGCCGTAAATCCCCGCTCAGCCCGGGATGAAGTTCATCCTCCGATACGACATGCACAAGCACGATCTCCTGGCCCGCGGCCAAAAAATAAGACAACGCCTCACCTAGTGCCGCAGCGCCGCCTTCCAGCCACAAATCCGAAAAAATCCAAGTCATTCCGGGCTTAACCGGAAGCGCCGGATAGCTTCGTAAAGCCGCAGACAAATTTCCGGGACCGGATGCGGAAGCTTCCTGCAAAAAGGAAAATAATTTCGAGGCCGAGGCTTTCCCGCGGACCGGGGGCAGCTTTCTCCCGACCTCGGCGGCAAACAGGGAGGCTTGGACCCGGTCTTCCGAAGCTAACGCCGTATATCCGACGGCGGCGGCCAGCTTTTTGGCATATTGCAGCTTGTTTTCGGCCGGCCGCTCTTCCCCTGCTCCCGGCGACGCTTCTCCGCCGAAATCCATCGACGCCGAAATATCCAGATAAAGGTAGACGTTCATCTCCTGCTCGTCCCAATATTGACGAATGAACGGCCGGCCTGTCCGCCGGTATACGCCCCAGTCAAACCGCCGGATGTCATCGCCCGGCGAGTACTCGCGGTAATCGGCGAACTCCAGGGAGGCGCCGAATTGGCCGGAACGCCGCTTGCCCTGAGCCGTGCCGCGCACCCGCCGCGACGAATGGAGGGATAACCGTTCCAAACGGGGCAAAAGGTCGAGCGGAAGCAGCGGAGCCGTCATCTTGAGCCCTCCAAGGCCGCCAGCACCTCTTCGATGATCCGGTCCGGCGAAACGCCCGTCGCCTGCCCCTCGAAATTGAGAAACAGTCTGTGGCGCAGCGCGGGAACGGCTACCGCCGCGATATCGCCGGTGGATACATGCAGACGTCCCTTGGAGATCGCCCGTACTTTGGCGGCCGAGATGATCGACTGGATGCCGCGCGGTCCGGAACCGAACCGGACATAACTGCGCACGGCCGCGGGGGCGTTCTTCTCCTCGGGGTGAGTCATCATCAGCAAGCGGACTCCATAGTCCAGCACTTCGTCGGCCAGCAGCACCTCCCTGGAAGCTCTGCGGATTTCCATAAGCTCGGAGGCATCCAGTTTCTTTTCCGGTACCGCCCCTCCCCCCGATGTCGTCCGGCGGACGATCTCCTTAAGCTCCTCCGGAGACGGGTAACCGACGTGAATTTTGAGCATAAACCGGTCGAGCTGGGCTTCCGGCAACGGGTAGGTTCCTTCCTGCTCCAGCGGATTCTGCGTCGCCAGCACGAAGAAAGGCTGCGGCAGCTTCCGCGTTTCCCCGCCTACGGTAACCGTCTGCTCCTGCATCGCTTCCAGCAGCGCGCTCTGGGTTTTCGGAGACGCCCGGTTAATCTCGTCGGCCAGCACGATGCTGCTGAATACGGGGCCGGGCTGGAACGCCGTATCCGCCGTCCCTTGCGGCCCGAAGGTGATCACATTCGTCCCGGTGATATCGCTCGGCATCAAATCCGGCGTAAACTGAATCCGCGAGAAAGACAGGTCGAGCGTATCCGCGATCGTCCGCACCAGCACGGTTTTGCCAAGGCCCGGAATCCCTTCAAGCAAGGCGTGTCCCCCCGCAAAAATACACCATAGCATCTGCTCCACGGCTTCCTGCTGTCCAACGATGACGCGCCCGATTTGCTCGCGCACATTCGCGATCGCTCCGCTCCAGGATTCAACCTGAACCGACGGTTCCAACATGATCTATCTCCTCCTTGACTTGTTCGCTTACGAACCCGGATCGATTTCCGTAAAATAGCTCTCCACCAGGCTTTGCATGCTTTGCGGCAAATCCTTGCGATCCAAAGAACGCTTGGCTTCGGCCGCATAATCGCTGTACACCTCTTCATACGGACGGCTTACCCCGTCAAAAATGGGGGATTCGCCGCCGTTTTGCACGCTGCCTCCGGTGGACGGCCCGCCGTCGTTCTGCACATTGCCGCTGCCTTGCAGATTCCGGGGCGTCGTCACCAGCGTACGGCCCCCGCTGCCGAGGCCGGCCCCGGAGCCCTGCCCCTGGCCTTGCCCGAAGCCCGTTCCGCTTCCTGTGCCGCTCCCCGAGCCGCTGCCGCCGCCATTGCCTACTCCCTGGCCTGCCCCGGAACCGCTGGCTCCTCCGGCGGCCCCTTGGCCCGCTCCCGGAGGAGCGCCGTCCGCGCCTCCGGGTTCGCCGCCGCTACCGGCCGGCGAGCCTCCGGCGGCCAGCTGTTCGGCGCTGCCGCCCATGCTCCAGGCGTCCGATACGGCAAGGCCGGAGGCGGCCATATTTTCGGCCAGACCCAGCCCTTGCTTGGCCAGGGCCGAGGCCAGCCCGGCGGCAGCGGCGGATTGGCCGGATTCGGCGCTCGCGGCTTGCAATTGCCGCTCCAGCGCGGCGGCCAATTCATCCAGCGCCAGCTCCGCTTGTTCCCCGCTGCCGATCGCCGCAGCGGCCTGCTTCAATGCTTCCGCAAGCCGCCCCGCGTCGGCATCGTTCTCAGGGGCCGACTCGGCCAGCCGTTTGAGCGCTTCGGCAAGTCCTTGCCGTTCTTCCTTGCTCAGCCCCGGCAGCTTTTGCCTAAGCTGCTCCATTTTTTCGTTCAAGTCCGCCGCATCCTTTTGCTCCAAAGCCTTTCCCAGACCTTCCGTCTCCGGGTGGCTCTTCCAGGCTTCCAGCCACTCCGCCCGCTCCCGCTGGTTTAAATCCAGCTTGTCGGACATTTCCTGGAGCGCCTTCATCGTCTCCTCGACCTGCGTAAGCGCCTCTTCCGGCTCTGGGCTTCGGTCCAGCGCCAGCTTCAAATCGGCCATCTCCTCGGACAGCGCGGCTTTGGCCAGCGGCTCCAGTTCCTTGGCCTCCAGCTCTTCGATCAGCTTGTCGGTCTCCTCTTTCTGCGCGGCGATCCATTCCCGCTCCTTACGGTTCTGGTCAACGACGCCGTCCATCGGATTCGGCAATACGGCCAGCAGGACCGCCGCCAGCAAGCCGGCCGAGGCCGGAATCAACCATCGGCGCTTGGGCGGGAACGGCAGGCGCTGCTTAAGCTCCGACCGATAGGCAGCCGCATATTCCTCCGCTTGCGAACGCTGCAACCGGGCCGGCAGCGAATCGTCTCCGGCGAAGGCCAGCGCCGTCGCCATCATGTCCTGCCGTTCCTCGCCCGGCTGCGCGCGGTCCATCGTGCGGGCGGCCTCGGCGAACGGAATCTTGTGGAGAAGCCCCCACAGCCAGCCTGCCGCGATCAGGACGATCAAGCTTGCCGCGGCATATGCTTTTGCGGACTCGATCGGCCACAGCCGTCCGGCCGCCAGACAAAGAGCGGCGGTCATGTGCCCCGCCGCCGTTCCGTAACGGATACCGTCAAGCTCCCGGAACCGCCGCAAGCGCCGGCGTACGGCGTTTAGCTCCCGGTACATTTTTTCCATGTCATGCCGCCCCCTCTCCTTCGAACTAATGGCCTGTCAAATCACTATCCTTCAGCGGGCTGCGGATCGGATTTCCGGACTTTGCGCCGCTTTCGTCCCCGCACCGGGCGGATACTGCGAATGGCGATCCACAGGAAGAAAATGATCACCACGCTGTATACAATCAGAAACTCCAGCCACAACTCGATCGGCGCTCCCGCTTGCAGGTTTCTTCCCTGCACAAGAAACGCGGAGTCCGAGAAAGAAGGTTCAAAAATGCTGATCATCGCCCCGGCCGGATTAAGGCCGAGCAAATAACCCACCCAGGAATAATCGCGCGGAGGCGATCCGGAGCTATAATAATTCGCCTGATCGATGCTCATCGCAAACAAAAAGGCAAGGCCCGTCACCAGAAATATGACCAGCCCGACCCCGTAGGTCATTATGACCGACAGCATCGTCCGCTTGAACAGTGTGGAGAAGCATACGCCGATCGCGCCGAGCAGCAGCATCACGAACAGATAGAACAGGAAGACGGAAATCAGTTGGCTCGGCGATACCCCGCCATACAGGAATACAATGCTGTACACGGGCAGCGTCGCCAATATGATCAGCGTCATGAAGCTGAGCGAAGAGACCAGTTTGCTTAAAATAATCGTAGCGGAGCTCTGCTGCGTCGTAAGCAGCATGTTCAAGGTCTGCTTCTCCCGTTCTCCGCTGATGACCCCGGCCGTCAGCGCGGGCGTCATAAACGCGATCAGCACGAGCTGGGCGATGCTCAGCGCGTAAAACATCAAGCGGCTCATGCCGGAATCGATATTGCCCGCCCGGGATATCCCGCCCGAGGTCATCACGTAGATGATCCCCATCGCCAGCAGCCCCATGACCAGGATGTAAGCAAGGATCGAAAAAGCCGATCTTGGCGTCCGCATGCGCAGTCGGAATTCCTTGCCGAGGACGGGGTTGATCAGTACTTTACGCCAGTTCATGGTCCGCCCCCCCTTTCGTAATCTCCAGGAATACATCTTCCAAATTGCTCTGCGCCTCGTGAAAAGAGACGACCTGATACCCGCCGGCGATGATGCCGCCGAGCAATTGCGCCTGCTCCGCGTCCCCGCCGCCGAAGTGGACGTGAACGCCGGTCTCGTCGTGCAGCACCTGGCTGACATGGGCTTCATCCCGAAGGGAGAGCGCCAATTCCTCCGCATGGTCCATCACCCGGATATGCAGCACTCTTTTGACCCGAAGCCGGTTTTGGATATCGCTCACCTTGCCTTGGGCGACCATTTCCCCGTGTTCAATCACGCCGATCTCGTCGACCATCTCGGCAAGCTCCGGCAAAATATGCGAGGAGATGATGATCGTTTTGCCCATGAGCTTCAATTCCTTCAAAATTTCCCGCATCTCGATGCGGGCCCGGGGATCGAGACCGGAAGCCGGTTCATCCAGGATGAGCACCTCGGGATCGTGCACGAGGCAGCGGGCCAGACAAAGGCGCTGTTTCATCCCGCGCGACAGACTGTCGACATAGGCGTCCTTTTTATCGCTCAAATTTACCAGCTCCAACAGCTGCGGAATCAATTGCTCCCGCTCCGCTCTCGGAATGCCGTAGCTGGCCCCGTAAAAGTGCAGATATTCCGTCGTTTTGAACTGATCGTACACGCCGAAGAAATCCGGCATATAGCCGATTCTTTTCCGCACTTCATGCGGCTCCTCCGTCACTTCAAAGCCGCCGACCTTGGCCGAGCCCGAGGTTGGCGCCAGCAAGGTGGCCAAAATGGACATTGTCGTCGACTTCCCGGCCCCGTTGGGGCCGACAAAGCCGAACACCGTACCTTTAGAGATCGAGAGATTGACATTTTTCAGCGCCGTGAAGGCACCATAGGTTTTCGTCAAATTTTTGATTTCAATCATTGGGCGACGCTCCCCGTCAGCGAAATTTCCGGCAGATCGAAGGCGGACCACTCCTCGGCCGTGATTTTGATTTTCAAGTACCCGCTATTTATATAAAAGTCCGAATCCTGGGAAAAATCCATTTCATTTCCGTTGGTTCGCTCCATACTTTCCCATTGCTGATTTTTTTCATTCCAAATCATCGCGGCAAGCCCGGTCGGAAAGCTCCAGCGCAGCTTCAATTGCGAATAATGGGTTTCCGTATTCTTGGGCAGTTCGTATTCGAGCGTCATCTCGCCGGGAGACATATCGACCCTGCCCGTTCCCGATTTTGACCATTCGCTGGAGGTCGTACCGCTGATCCGCGCCCCGATCAATCCGTACGGAATGACCACTTTCCCGTTTTGCTCCAGATTCGGCTCAAAGTATTGGGTATACATATTCAGCTGCTCGGTCGCCGGATTCTCGCCATTCACTTGGTATTCGTTCTGCGCATCCCGATTCCAGGCGATCAGGACGTATTTTCCGACTGAAGCAGCCTGATTCATGAACACGTTGACCATGCCCCTTTGCCGCTCCAGTAAATAATCGTCCTGGTTGTTTGATGCGTAGGGAAACAACGCCGAGCCGTAATCGTTGTAAGCTGCGGACGAAGCGGCCGGCAGCGTGACGGATTTCCCCTTCGGAATATCGCCCAAAATATAAATTTCTCCAGGCGCAAGCAAAGCCGCTCCGCTTAAATCGTAATTCGTCCCGTTCGTTACGGTGCCCTGCAAACCTTTATCGTCATAGGAAGCTTTGATGTTCAATGCGCCGGATTCGATTACCTCCGCACGGTCCGGCCACAGCTTTGTGATCGAGCGGTGCGCCGCATCCCGCAGCTTCACTTCGGTGGCATCCTCTTTGACCCGGAGCAGTTGACGGTTCGAGCCGTCCTGCCCCCCTTGCAATAATCCGTCCTCCCGGGAAACGGACACATACGTCCCGGCCGGGAACGTCAAATTGTAGGTGCCGCCGCGGGGAACGAACAAGGCCGAGGCGACCGACCGTACGGCCCCGCCTTTTCCGTCCATTTCGACGATGCTTAGCGTATGGGCGCGCGTGCTCGATTTGCCGGAGGTTCCGGCCAGATAAATCCCGCCGCTGGCAATGACCGCGATCAGCGGAATCAGTCCCCAAGCCCACTCCCGTTTATCGAATTTTTTCAGCACATAATAAAGGAGGGGGGCAACAATTACCGCATACCCGAGCAGCAGCCAGAACAGCAAAGAAAACGGCGGCAGTGTGAGGGACGGGAAATAGTCCAGCAAATAACCGAAGTCGGACATTAAATTTCCGGTAGGGACGTTCCCGTACATCGTTCCGTTGTTCGCGGAAAACTCCTCGCGCAGCACCCGGTTCCATACCTCGGCATGTCCTCTCCATTGATACAACGGGTCCATCGCCAAATCATAAGCCGCATAGTGAACCTTGCCTTTTCCTACATCCCATGAAGCAAACATAGGTATTATCCCCGCCGCTATTTCCTCTTTGGCGCCCTCCTTCAACTTCGCCGCAGAGAGGGGAAAAGGTCCGCTCAGTTCAAGCGGCTTGCCTCCCGCCTTCGCCAACTCCGGCAAAGCCGTAACGTCCGCTCCGCCCTGCCATTCGACCGGGGACAAATCTTCAAATCCTTGGGCGGTTTTGGGATAATCCTGACCGCCGCCAAGTACCAGAGAACCTCCCTTGCTTACCCATGAGCGAATCGCTTCCGTTTGTTTAGCGGTGAGTGTATCGGCCGGAAAATTGTTAAGTACCAGTACATCCAGCGCGGACAGGAGAATCCCGTCTTCCGGAATTTGCTCGCTCTTTAGCGGGACTACAACTTTCGCATCGTTCCCCGATGCGCTCAAGGTCGCCAGAAAATTCATGCTGTCCGGATCGGCGGCCAGAACGCCGATTATTGTTCCGCGTACTGCGGTACTCTGTAAAGAAGTGAGTCTGCCGGAAGCGAACGGAATATACTTCCCCGATTCCGCCGAGCCCTCATAAAAACGAATTTCGCTGTTATTCCTGTCGAACGTGTTCCCGACAATGCCGAACGTCACCGTTTTGGCCGTTCCGGCGGGCAAGTCCACCTGTTTGACATGGGAAACGGAAGTGCCGTTATACGGAATTTCCGTCCGCACGACTAGCTCCCCCGATATATCGCGGTCGCTGGTCAGCGTAATCGTAAGCGGACTCCATTCGTTCATCTTGAGCTTCCCGTCAAAGCCCGTCTCGCTTTGAATGGCGATCGACGGCTCCGCCGCGCGGGCGGCTCCCGGAACCATAGCGCTCAGGCCGGTGAATAGGATGAGTCCCAAGAGAACCATGGCCGAGTACCGTTTTATTGAATAAAACACGAAACGTTCCCCTCTCCTTGTATGTATTTCATTTCATGAACTCCTTCTTTACTTTAACGGTCGGGAATGCTGAAAAGTTACCTTTTCCGGAAACAAAAACCGCGCGGCAAAAGCTGCTGTCTGCCGCGCGGTTGAAATAGTATAGCTTATATAAATACGACGGTTTTGTTCTGATGCACGAGAATCCGGTCTTCAATATGCCATTTGACCGCTCTGGCCAGCACCACCCGCTCGATCGTGCGACCGATCCGCTTCAATTCGCTCACATCGTCGCGGTGGCTGACGCGCTGAACGTCCTGCTCGATGATCGGCCCGCCGTCCAGTTCCTCCGTTACATAATGCGCCGTGGCGCCGATGATCTTCACGCCGCGGTCATATGCCTGGGCATACGGCTTCCCGCCGACAAAAGCAGGAAGAAAGGAATGGTGAATATTGATGATCCGGTTGCGGTACGGCTCGATCAGCGACGGAGATACGATCTGCATATATCTCGCCAGCACGATCAAATCGACCTTGCCGTTGATGATTTCAAGCTGCTTCCGTTCGGCCTCCGCCTTGGTGTCCGGCGTCACCGGAATATGGTAGTAAGGAATGCCGAAGGACTCCACGTATTCCTTCATGTCGGGATGATTGCTGATCACCATGGAAATGTCCGCGTCCAGATCTCCCGCCTGCCAATGCCACAGCAGTTCGACCAGGCAATGGTCCTCCTTCGAAACGAGGATGGCGATCTTTTTCTTTTGACTAAGCGGATACAGATTCCACTGCATCTCGAATTTGTCCGCAATCGTTTGAAAGTCCGCTTTGAGGCCGGCTACCCGGTCCGCCAACTGCTCCAGGTCAAATTCGATCCGCATGAAGAACATGCCGCCTTCCGGATCCATCGTATACTGGTCCGACTGGACGATGTTCGCGCCATGCTGGTGCAGGAAATGCGATACGGCGGCGACGATGCCGGGGCCGTCCGGACAGGATATCAGCATCCGGGCCCGATTGTGTTCATAAGGTTTGGCGGAGCGTCCGCCCGCTTTGATACGTGTGTCCATCTTGCTCTTTTCCCCCTGTTTCTGTAAATGAAGCTGTATTTCAGCCGATCGGCAATCCCCCCGGCTTCTTAATGTCCCGTGGCCAGCCAGGCCAGCACGCGCTGATTGACCTGTTCCTCCGAATAATCCGGGAACAAATTGGCCGCGGTCACAAGATCGTACAAGCGCTCGAGCGGCTCGCGCGGGTCGGCTTTTTTCGCCTTCGCGTCGTTTTTGAGCAGGTTCCAAGTATCCAGCACGAATGACCGCGGATGGATATCTTGTCCGGCAAAAAACGAATCCAGCCGCTCCACTTCGGTCAACACGCTCTCGCCGAAACGCGCGGCAATATCGCCTCTTAACAAAGCGATTTCCATTTCGTACATCGGGCGCTGGGTTTTCGCGTCTTTGCCCACCCACGGCGTTTCCAGAATAAACGGACGCCCTTGCAGCGCTTCGTGATGCACCACACGATTGATCGCTTCAAAGCCGATCCAGCCGGTGCCGATCGGAGTATGACGGTCTTTGCGGGAACCGATCGGGTTCTTGCTGTCGTTGACATGGACGATCGCCAGCCGGTTCAAGCCGATCGTGTCGTCAAACTGACGCAGCACACCGTCCAGATCATTGACGATATCATAGCCGGCATCATGAATGTGGCAGGTGTCGAGGCAAATCGTCAGCCGCTCGTTATGCTGCACTTTATCGATAATCGCGGCGATCTCCTCGAAGCTGCGTCCGACCTCGGTGCCTTTTCCCGCCATCGTCTCCAGCGCGATGCTGACTTCCGTTTCGTTCGTGCCGTTCAGCACCTCATTCAGACCTTCCGCGATCCGCGCCACGCCGTATTCCGCATCCTTGTCCGTAAAAGCGCCGGGATGCAGCACGATATTGCGCACCCCGAGCGCGTGGGTCCGCCGGATCTCCTCCTGAAGAAAATCCACCGCAAGCTGGTACGTGTTCGATTTGTAGGATCCCAGGTTGATAATGTAAGGGGCATGGACGACGATTTCCTCGATATCCGCCGCGGCCATCGCCGCTTTCCCCGCTTCGATATTCATCGATTCGATCGGCTTGCGCCGCGTGTTCTGCGGTGCGCCGGTATATATCATAAACGAACTGGAGCCGTACGAAGCGGCCTCCTCAGTTGCAGTCAACAGCCCTTTGTCCGAGAACGAGACATGGGAGCCGATTTTAAGCATATGGATTTCCCCCTTTTGGACAGTAAATCGCTAAACAACCCTATTTTATCTTGAAAATTAAAATAAAGCTAGCCGAGAGGAAGCGTTCGGGAATTCCGGAGAATATATAGGTCGACGAAATTTTGCGTGTGCCGGTCGTCTTTTTCTCTTTATACGGCTCTCGAAAAATATTTGGAAATAAAGTATAATTCATCTTAAATGGAATTTTGAATGCATAAATTTGAGGTGATCTGCCCGTGCGGAATATGGAACTGCTGCTCCCGTTAGTGTCGGAGGGGCCCAGCCGTCTGTTTATGAATACGATCGTCTTCTGGGGATTCGTTCTGCTTGGTTTAATGGTCATCGGCGGATTTTTTATGTTCCGGAAATTTTTGAAGGTGCTGCCCAAGGCGGATGGGAAATCCAAGCTCGACTGGCAAAATCATTGGGTCGAACAGAGCCGCCATCTCTGGACCGACGACGCCAAAGCCTTTCTGGGTATGCTGGTGCAGCCCGTGCCGGGGCCATTCCGCGATATCGCCAGGCATTCGATCGCCGCGGAAATCGGCCGGATCGCGCTGGAGGAGAACGCTTCCGAGGTAACCCGGGATCATTGCATCAAAGGGTATATTTCGGCCACGCCGAAACGAGACAACAAGTTTCTGATTCAATTCCTGGAGAAGAATCAGATCGATTATCAGCCTTACAAGCACTTGATGAATAAATAGCTGAAGAAAGCGCAGGGCCGGAAGATACAGAATTCCGGCTCTGCGCTTTTCAATTTATACTCTTCAGATTTTGGACTTCGTCAACAAATAGAGGAAATAGGGCGCGCCGATTATCGCGACGACGATCCCTGTCGGAATCACGGCCGGCTGCAGTACCCATCTTCCCAGCGTATCGCCGGCGATGACAAGTAGGCCGCCGGCAAGCGCCGAAGCCGGAATCAGATACCCGTGCTTCGGTCCCACCAGGCGTCTGGCCAGATGCGGCGCGATCAGGCCGACAAACGAGATGCCTCCCCCCACGGCGACGGAGGCTCCGGTCAAGCCGACGGCGGCGGCCAGCAATCCGAGCCGTGAACGCTCGATGCGGGTGCCGAGACCGGTTGCCGTCTGATCGCCGAGGCTAAGCACATCCAGAGCCCGCGACCGCAGGAAAACATACGGCATCAGAATAACAATCCATGGCAGCAGGGCCAGCACATATTTCCACGACGTATCCCCGATGTTCCCCACCAGCCACATTTGCAGCTGCTGAAAATTCTCGGGACGCAAGCCGAGCTGGAGAATGATCATGGCCGCATTAATGCCCGCGGCCAGCGCGATTCCGACCAGCACCATCCGGACCGGCTGCAGCCCGTAATGCTTCTTATATGAGAGAACGTAAATCAGGGCTGCCGCCAGCGTAGAGCCCAGGAAAGCCAGCACCGGCATCAGGAATACCGGGGCCGCCGCGGCCGTCGGATAAAACGAGATGAACAAAGTGACGGCAAGCCCCGCCCCGGCATTGATGCCGAGTACGCCGGGATCGGCTAGCGGATTGCGCGAGATGCCTTGGAAAATGCAGCCCGCAACCGCCATGCCCATCCCGATCAGCACCGAAATGACGATCCGGGGTAATCTGAATTGGTATAAAATCAATTCCTGCTTGTCCGTACCCATTCCGAGCAATGTTCGGAACACATCGGCCGGAGACAAGCGGATAACCCCCATATTCATGCTGATAATGAAAGCTCCTACAATCAGAATTGCAAATAGCAGAATAATAGAGTATGCCTTAGCCGCCTTTTTCCGCAAATGTGCGTCGTAATTCGGTCCGCTCATTCGGCTCCCCCTTTCTGCTTCAGCGCCAGATAGAGGAAGAACGGTACTCCGATTACCGCGATCAAGGCGCCGATCGGCACCTCTTGGGGAGGGTTCACGGTCCGCGCGAGAATGTCGGCGAACACCATGAGCAAGCTGCCCAGCACCGCCGAGGAAGGAACCACCCAGCGGTAATCCACGCCGACCAGAAATCTGGCGACATGCGGAATCAACAGTCCCACGAAGCCGACCGCTCCGACGAGCGATACCGCGCTGCCGGCAAGTATCAGGACAAATACCATGCTGACCGCTTTGATCAGGCCGGTTCTTTGACCAAGTCCCGTAGCCACCTCATCCCCGAGACTCAGCAGCGTGATAGATTTGGACAGCGCCAGCGCCCCGATAAGTCCGACGACCACCCAGGGGGCGACGAAATGAATATCGTTCCAGGTCGATCCGATAATAGCCCCTGCATACCAGAAGGCGAGATCCCGACCTACGTTGAAATAAATGGCGATCCCCTCGCTGATGGCCGTCAGCAGCATGCTTACCGCCGCACCGGCAAGGGTAAGTCTGACCGGGGTCATCCCGCCTTTGGACATAAACCCGATACCGAAGACGAGAAGAGCCCCGACCGCCGCACCGACAAAGGCTAACAAAATGGTCAGCATAATCGGAGTCCCCGGAAAAAGGGCAAAACAAACCGCCAGCGCCAGACCGGCCCCGGCGTTCAAACCAAGCAAACCGGAATCGGCCATCGGATTGCGCGTCATCCCCTGCATAATCGCGCCGGCGACCGCCAGCGCGGCGCCGATCAGGACAGCGGCCAGCGCCCGCGGAAGCCGGATGTCCAAGATGATGTGGTGCGCGGTGAATTTCCCGTCAAAATGAAACAGAGCGTCCCACACCGTCGACAGTTTGATATCCGCGGCGCCTACGGAAATAGACAAACCTATGGCGAACAGCAGCAATAGAGTGCCGCCGAACAGAATCAACGTGGCCGCTACCGGACGGGAGCGATAGCGGGATTTGGAAGCCGAAGTTGAAGCAGTCATGAACTAATCCATCCTTTGGTGTGCTCGACGATAACTGGAATCAATCTTACAAATATGTATAGCCGTTTCAATCCACATCGTCAATAAATGAGAATGATTCTCGTTTATTATACTCCCATTTGTACGGATTAGCTACGGGGAATCCCAAGCAGCTCTATTCGTTCTTTCGCAGTGTATAGGTGCTGTCGGCAATCATAAAAGAATCTCCCGGGTTCAGCGGATGATCCTTATAGGGCGGAATGAGTTCTCCCCGCAATCTCGTCCCGTTCCTGGAACCAAGATCCTTCAGATCGCAGCCCTCGGCCTGAACCATTAGCTCCGCATGGGCCCGGGACACGCCCACCGAGCTGTCGACATAGCTTGCGATTTCCTCCGAACGACCGATCACAAAGCTTCCCGGCTTTAGCGGAATAGCCTCAGGATGAGACTGCCCGGGAGCGGATCGCTCGAGACTGAAAATAATAACGGCGGCAGCAGGTACCGCCCCCTGATCCGGCGCCGTCTGCTTGCCAAGGAATACCGTTGGTGGCGAAGGAGTATGGACGGGAGGCCCGATGTCGCGATCGGGCCAAAGCGGCGGCGCGGGGTCAGACCCGGCTAAAGGGACAGGGGGGGCGATTTCATCGCCCGGGCCATAACGGATTGGATGCAACCCGAAATGTTCCCCGATCAAAGATTTGTCGGTTGAGCTTTCGCCAGCCGGAAGCCTCCCTTTTCCGATAGGGACTTCGGCATTTAGAGTCTCGAGGATCGGATCGTCGGCGTAATAATTCCAACGCCATTCCTTCTCCGGAATATCCTTCTCCTCCCTCTCCCCGGATGCCGAAGAATCCCCGAAGAATCGGGCAATGAGCGAACTCCCTCGGGGAAGTAACGAATTGCTTCGTAAGCATATGGCTGCAACCGCTGTGATGACGGTCAGTGCAAGACAAATAAATAAGTTTAAATCGGCTGGATGATCCAAGTAAACAAACTTCCAAATTATCCCAGTTATTAAGAGAGCACCAAGCACAATATAGGTACGCTTGCCGGACGATGGATCCTTCCGCTCTTCCGGCTCCGGATCTGCGACTTCCGGCGATAAGGCTTCCTCCTTATAACTCGATTGTACTGCGGCAGCGAACGGTTCGAGCTGCGGTTGTCGAGTCCCTAACATCGGCACATACTCTTTAATCGTTACAGGGGATGCCCGATAAGAATAAGAGGGTAATTTGCCGGCCTCCTTCAATTCTCCAGGATCGGCTTTGCCGGTTCCGGTCGAACAGTCCTCGGCCAGAAGGCGGAGCAGCATCTTTTTCATTTCGGCCACGGAAAACAATTCGTCCGAGCAAAAGCGCAGGAGCCGCTGAATGCCGTCTCCCTCCAGCATCGCCACACTCGACATCATTCGGGTGATCAAGGCAAACAAACTTTGAGAAAGCGAACCTTCGATAAGCTTCCCTTTAATCGGTACGTATGTAAAATACAAAATCCCCGACGCCAAGGGCTCCTCCACAAAAATACGCTCCTCATCCAGCGCAAAATTATGCGGCGAAAGCATATACTGATGGCAATCGTCCAATGCGGTAACGATTTGCAGCAAGAGGCTGAAAAACTCCGTCATCCCGATTTTGTCGAGTTTCAGGCATTGGGATAACATCCGTTTGCCCGTTATCTCGTAGTGCAGGCTCACCTTGAAATCTACGTCTCTCACATCAAGCCGCAATAAATACGGGACTGTCACCGAGGACAGCATCAGGCGCTGCACCCCGTTCAATTGATCGGAACGGAGGCTCTCTCTGGCCGTAAGCACCATCGTTGTCCCGCCGTCCCTGATAAAATCGGCGACTAATTCCGGCATGTAAGCTGCCCCCTCGCTAGGATAAATAGTACACGGCCAGGATCGCTCCCGGTAAAACCGCAAGCATGAACGGAATTTGCAGCTGCTTCTTGGCGCCTACCCTGATCGGACTCCAGCTTTTTAAAATATAGGAACCCAGCACATTTCGAAGCGCTCCGCGCAGGCGCGAGAAGATCTCCCGCCGCAAGATCAAAACCAGGATACCGATCAAGCCTGCGGCGAAAATCGAATACATCATGATGTACAGAGTCATTACCGCTCCGGTCCACGCTCCGATGGCAGCGAACAACTTCACGTCCCCTCCGCCTACCGCGCCGAGGAAGTAAAGCAACAGCATCACCCCGAATCCCGCCGCGATTCCTTTCAATGCAAAAAGTCCTCCCATCCACCCGCCGTACAGCAAGTTCCAGACAAGTCCTGCCACGAGACCGGATAGCGTAATGACATTCGGGATTTTCATCGTCCGGATATCCGTCATAAACGCAGCCGCCAGCATGACGAAGCATCCTAGATACCCCAGGGATTCCCATGACATACGAATACATCCTTTCTGTTAAAATGGAAACCGGCTTCTGCGCAAAACGGCTGATTACGATCCGCCCGGGCTTTCAACCGTAAATTGCTCGGTGGTCTTTAGGCCCGTTTCCGTCTCAATCACAAATGTCCATGTCCCGGGCGTCGTTCTTCCGCCGACCAGCCATTTCCATTCAATTATTCCGTTCTCATCCGCCGTAGCTTCACCCAAATACTTTGCCTGACTAACCCCGCTTTTGTAATAGACCGTGAGCGTTGCCTTGGTACCCGGACTAACCTTGGCCTTGATCGTAGCCCGATGTCCGGCATATGCAGGATCAGGCTTCGCCAGAACCACAGCGGGCTCCCCTTCTGCGCCCTCCCCGTTTCCCGTACCTCCGGTATCCTCGTTCAGTTCCCCGGTATCGCCGATCCACAATCTTTCCTCGGCTCTGGCTTGAAGCACGATAGCGTTGCCCGTAAAAGGAACCTTAATCGGCAGCTCGTAACTTATCTCCAGGCCGAAATAAGGGTTTTTGCCTGTTTTTATATCCGGTACGGTAACGCGGCTTACATGAAGCCGTTCATCCTTCAGCCAGGTCCCTTGCATGAAGGGCTTTAACAACGGCTTTACCACCGGATCGAGCAGGCTTTCCGAAACGCTGTTCTTGATATCCGCAAGCGGCTCATCGCCCCGTTCCGCGGCGGACTGAACCCACTCGGATAAAGGAGAGGGCAGTGCCGAAGCATACTTCCCCGCCCAGGCTTGCATGGAAAGCTCGGGCATACTCCAGACAAATGGAGAATTGTCCTTACCGTCCGAACCGTTCGTGCTCTCTTTCCCGCTCACCTGACCGCCATCCTCCTGTGCGTTTTCAACCTGCCCGGAAACGGCCAGCGCCACGGGATAAATATGAGCGGATACCTGTCTGACCGCTCCCGCAGCCACATTTTGCATTTGCAAGGAAATCAGGGTCATTTGGACCATATAAATGAACAGAAAGATCACCATAACAAATGCGGGCATGACCAGCGACGCTTCAAGCACAATGCTCCCCCGCAAGCTCCGCGGGTTATTAATACGAGAAATCCGCTTGTTTAACCGCATAGTAACTGCTTCCTTCCACTTTGCCGTTCAGGGCTCCCGCCGCGCCCATCGCTTGGGCAACCCCCGGGAGAAACCACAGCGGGATGGCGGCGGTAACCGTCCCCGTTAAGTATGTAGCGCGCTGTTCGGTTTGAATCCCGGTATTCATCCGGATCACGGCCAGCATCCGCGACAGCCTGTTATCGCTGCCGCCGTGCAGGAGCAGGAACATCCGTAAATGATCGCGGTAGGTAAGCTTTACTTTGAGATAATCGCTTAGCACAATGCTTCCTTGTTTCGTCAGATCGAGCATATCTTTAAGGGCATGCTCAACTCCGTAGAGCAAGGCCGAAGCAAGGATAAGCAGCGGATTCCCTTTTGTCCCGTTCTTGATGAACCCCTCCATCGTGCGAATCGCCAGCCGCATGGAAAAAATCTCTCCGTATGCGGCGGCAATGTTCCCAGCGGGATTATGAAACCCGTACAGAATATACTCCACCTCCTGATTGTGGACGGCAAAGGAATCGCCCAAGGCGTCGAGCCGCTCCGCGCCGCTTCCTTCCATAAGCCCGTTCAGTGTGCTGATATCCAGGAAGTTAAAATAACTCACAATATATTCGGTTTGAAAAGCGTTGTCCGTCATCCCTTTCATCAAGCCGGAAAGTCCGCCGTAGAACGAGTCCATGCCCGCCATCGCTCCGCTCCCGGCATCGTAAGGATCATCATCGACGGAAGCGCCCGTCATTTCTCCTGCCGCCGAGCCTTGATTCATTTTCCGATTTTCCTGAAAGAAAGCTTCCAACCGGTCAAACTGGGCTTGCTGGTCTTTCCATTTATCCTTCAATCCGGAGATTTGACCAATCAAGCCTTTGGCTTCCTTCAGTTTGCTCCGGGCTTCCTGCTCGGTCTTCTTTCGCTCCGCATCGGACGAGCGGTGAGCTTCGAGCGTCTTTTTGTTCTGTTCCAGAACATTTCCGCTTCCCGGGTCGGCATACGCATCCAGAAACTTATCCGCCGCCCGATTCATTTGACGAACCGCCGAATTCAAGGACCCCTCCGTTGTGGAGGCCGACATAACGTCCCCCTCCAGGGATAGAAAGGAATTTACCGCTGCGGCGAAATCGTCAAACGCTGTCGCTTGGGCTTCGATGTCGCCTTCCATATCGGCAAACAACGACTCGGATAGAAGCAAACTGTCGCTCAGCCGGCGGATTTCGGCGATCGCATCGTCTCCGGTCACCGTTTCCCCGCCTCCCGTGCTATCTATGGACGACACCCCGTTATATCCCTCCTGGGCCGAGCGCGACTCCGCCTCCTTGATCACTTGCCTCATTTGCTCGTTAATCCCCCTCGCCTCGTTAAGCAGATTTTTCGCTTCCGGAAGCCGCTCGTCGTGGCTGGTTGTCGCCTTAGCGTTTTTGTCCTCCAGATTATCGAACACGCGCGAGGCCGAATTTCGATAAATCCTTATCTCCAGCGTATATATCCGTTCAAGCGGGTCCCGGTCCGCGTCCTCCTCGACCATATCGGCATATTCGGCATACTCCTCCGCAATATCGTCCGCTGTGGATATGCCGTAACCCCCCGATCCCCCGGAACGGGGAATCAGCGGCGAGATTCCGGCGGCCGACTCCGCCGCCAGCCGCTGCTCCTCCAGCACTTGATCAAGCTTTGCTTCCCGCTGGTCGTAGAGCTTCTGCAGCTTGCCAAGCAAATCCACCGTATTGGAAGCCTCCTTCATCACCTGGGAGATCGGCTTGAACTTGTTGATGACCTCAATTGTTAGATCGATCGGGGCCCGGTACTTCATCTGCTCCCTAATCTGCCGCTCGAATACGGCGTATGTCCCGAGCGGACGCTGAAGCTCCGCCGTGGAAGAATCAAGCCGGATTCCCAGTACCGGCAAATCGTCGCTCCGCTGCATGAGATCCAATTGATCTTGCAGCACCTTGGACATGATGTAGCCCGCATCCGTCTCGCCGAAGGCGAACAAGCCGTACTGCTCGAGAAGCTGCGGATCGTATGCCGACATGACCGAGCGGGATGCGGTATGCGCCAGCAGCTCGGTCTTCGCCTGCAGCGCGGACATGCGGGCGAAATCTATAAATATCGCAACAAAGGCAAAAACGGCGGCGAAAATGACAATCAGAAAAACCGAAACCGCCCCCTGCTCGGAACGCCGCCTGCGTCGCACCGCGTTCCCTCCTTTCCGTGAAGACGTCTAATACATATACATAAAGTAGGCATCTACTTGCCGAACATCCTTAACGCATTGCCGGCTTCCAGCCGATCGACCCGATCTCCGCCGGCACCTTGGAATTTTGCGCCGTAATACCGGGCCAGTTCCACAGTCCGAACCCATTCCACCGGGTCCACGATATATGCGCTCGCCTGCGCCTCCTGCGTTAGATCGCCGATCGCACGCTCCAAGGGAATGAGCGGAACTAACCGGTTCAAGGATACCGTTACTTTGCGCAGCAGCACTTTATTGTCGTATTCCATCGTCCCGTTCATGCCTTCCGGGATGGACGTTCCGGTACGGTACAGTTTGCGGAAGGCCAGTGTCCCCTCCTGTCCCTCCTCCGCCGGAAGCGAAAGCCGGGCCGACGAGGTTTGCTGCCCCAAACCGAATATCGTATTGAGCATCCCATCGTCGGTGAGGCGCCAGTACAAGGAGTCATATTCGTCCTGCGGGTAGGCTCCCGACACCGGATCACGGCTGCTGTTGTCCCACGCGTAGGCGCTTCGCTCCGCCGCCACAATCGCCACTTGACCAAGCAAGGAACGCTGATACAAAAACATGCAGAAGAACAGCAGAATCAATATCGAGGTAAGAATAACGGGGAGCACCAAAGACGCCTCCAGCGTAAAGCTCCCTTCCCGGTTTCGCAGCAGCCGCTTCATTGTCCGTCCATAAAATCTTCCGTCTTCGATTTCGCCTTGCCCAAGAGGCTGGTAATGATCTCCTTAAGCTGGCTGCGAAAAATGACGGCGAGAATGACGATAACGGCGATAATCAGAATCATCTCCAGCATGCCCAGCCCGTCTTCATCACGCCAAAATTCTTCTAATTTTCCGGTTACTTGTCCCAACATTATGTTCACTCCTTCATAAATTCGGGTAAAATCCAAGCTATAAATCCATGATCATGACCGCCGGAGCGCCCACCAGGATGACCACCACTAGAAAAAGCAGCACCATCGGAAACACCAGCTTGGACGAAGCCTGTTCGCCCAGCGTTTTGCTGACGGCCTTCCGCCGCTCCCATAATGAACGGGACAGATCGCGCAGCGCCAGGACAAAATCGTTCCCGCCGCGGCGGAGATTGAGCAACACCGCGGTAGTGAACGCCGACACCTCCTGGATGCCGCACCGCTTGCTGAAGCCTTCCATCGCCTGTTGAAAAGAATAGCCTCCTTCCCACTCCCTTCTCATTTGCAGAAGCTCGCGGTACAGCGGATGGCGGGTTCCCTCCCCTTTACGCTCAAGACAGTGCTTGATCGCCTGCTGCACCGTCGAGCCCGCGCCGACAAGCAGGATGATCTGGTTGAGCAGCTCGGGCAGCTCAAGCAGTACCTCGCGCTCCCGCTTGACGACCTTCCGGTGCAGGTCATTGATCAGCGCAGCCGGAAGCAGCACCGCCATTACGGCGCCGATCACGATCAAACTCGCATCTCCGTTCATAAGCGAGAGCAGGCTGCCCGCAACAAGCAGAAGCCAGCCGTAAGTGAGCATTTCGGCCATAAACAACAGCGTGTATTCGCCCGCGCGCCGGTCGCCGCCGATCTTTTGGACTGAGCGCTGGATTTTGTAGAAAAAAAACGGAAGCCTGCGCGACACCTTCAGTCTCTCCAGCAAGTAAAGCATTGGCGGGGCCAGCCTCGCCAGCCGGATTCCTTCCATCGCCATCCGAGAATATCCGTCGTATTTCCCGGACGACCGCAAGAAAAGCAGACCCCAACCGCCAAGCAGGACCCCAACCAGCAATCCTGCCACGATAAAAACCATCCCGACCGCCTCCTAAATACGGATATCGCTGATTTTTAAAATAAGCCAGGAAGAGCCCGCATACAGCAGCAGGGCAAATGCCGAAATAATCAGACCGACTCCGCTGTGCAAAGGACTCATATAATCCGGCGAAGACAGATCCATAAACATAAGGAACAAGAGCGGCGCGACCAGCATTGCCTTTGCCTCAAACCGTTTCTGCGCCAGCATGACCCCGATCTCCTGGCTGATTTCCAGCTTCTCGCTGATGACCGCGGATGTCCGTCTCACGATCTCCACCAAATCGCCGCCGGAACGTTTGCAGGTCGTGAACACATCGGCGAAATTGCTGATATCCTCCATATCCGCGCGGCGACTGAAATCCTGAAGCGCTTCTTCGATCGGCTGGCCGTACTCCATCCGCGTGCAGATGATGCCGAGCTCGGCGATCAAATCATTGCTCCCGTCCGGGTACAGCAGCCGCAGATCGCTGATCGCCTCGCGGAACCCGTTCTCGACCGAGCGTCCGGCGGCCAGGGAGGAGGAGAGCGAATACAAAGCCTGTTTGAAGTGCAGGCTAAGGCTCTCCCTTCTACGGCGAAGCAAATAACGGCTCCAATATTTCGGAAGGGCGAAAGTGCCGCACATCAAGACCAGGGAAATCAGCGGAGAATGAAAAAATACATAGCCGATCATATAAAGAGCCATTCCTCCGACAACGAGACAGGCCAACCTCTGTCGCCTGCTGAGCGTATACACCCGGTAATCCGTCAGCCCGGCTGACCCCGGCCCTGCAATGACGCTTGTCTTTGATCCCCCCTTAATCGCTTCCCGTCTCCGCAGCGCCAATATCAATCACCTCCTTCCCCCCGAATTTCTCCGCCGAGCCCCGCCATGCGCAGCTTCCCGGTGTGGAGCAGCGCCTTCCCCGTACTCTCCAAGGTGCCGATAATTTTGCCTCCCCGCTCCCCAGTTTCCCGGAACAGGTACAACCGGTTCAGCGCCACCTCCCCGTCCTTCACCCCGGCCACCTCGGAAATTTCCACCACCCGCCGCGAACGGTCGCGCAGCCGGGACAGATGAATGAAAATATCGACGGCCGACGCGATCTGCTGCCGCACGACCCCGATCGGGAGATCGGCCCCGCTCAGCACCATCGTCTCCAGACGGCTTATCATATCCGCCGTGCTGTTGGCGTGACCGGTCGAAAGTGATCCGTCATGCCCGGTATTCATCGCCTGCAGCATGTCCAGAGCCTCTCCGCCCCGGACTTCGCCGACGATGATCCGGTTCGGCCGCATCCGCAGCGAGGAGCGGATAAGATCGCGCACCGTGATCTCTCCCTTTCCCTCCGTATTGGCGTTCCGCGTTTCCAGCGAGACCAGGTTCGGGACGGTGACAATTTGCAGTTCCGCCGAATCCTCGATCGTGATCACCCGCTCATCCGGCGGAATGTACTGGGACAGCGCGTTCAAAAACGTCGTCTTGCCGGACCCCGTTCCCCCGCTGATGAAGATGTTGTACTTGCCGCGGACCAGCGTTTGCAGCCAAATAGCCGTCTCCTCGTCGAGCGAGCCCTTCTCGATCAGATCCGCCATCGTCATCGGCCGCTCCGGGAATTTGCGGATCGTCATGGTCGGCCCCTTGAGCGCGATCGGCGGGAGCGCGACGTTGACGCGGGAACCGTTCGCAAGCCGCGCGTCCACAATCGGCGAGGACTCGTTGACCACCCGGTTCACGCCGGAAACAATATTCTGAATGATATCCTCGAGACGTTCCCTGGTTTCGAAACGAACCGGAAGCTGCCGCACCACCCCGTCCTGTTCGACGAAAATTTCCTCATGGCCGTTGATCATAATCTCTGTCACGCTGCGGTCGTCGACAAGCGGCTGGAGGACATCCAACCCGCGGAACGAGTCGTAAAGCCGGCGGACCCAGGCCCGTTTCTCGGCTGCCGTAAGACTAGCGAGCTTCGGCTCCTCAAGCACCCGGCGTTCGATGTAATCCATCAACCGGCCGTCTTCCATCGAGGAGGTCAAATCAAGGCCGGAACGAATCTCTCCCCGGAGCAGCGCGAACGTATCCTGCCGCATCCCGCAGCTCACCTCCTTCGCTTCCGGCCTTTGTCCGGCCCAGCAATTCGCCGCAAAGCTTCATCACGTCCCGTTGGTAGATCGGCGAATGCATGAGGCCCCCTTCCCGGCTCCCTTGACTCCAGGCCGGGATGTAAGTGAGAAGGGCCTCGACGGCGATCCGTTTGCTCGGCGGAGAAACCGTCAAGCTTCCGGAAACCTTGCTCGCGGCGAACAGTGCCTTTCCCATGACCGCGCTATATAATTCCGGTCTGGAGCGCTCCAAGTGATCGAGCCAAACCCCGGTTTTCCGCATAACGCCCCAATCGTCGGCGACAAGCCATGCCAGCCTGTCGGATTTCTCAAGCGCCATCTCCGTCCTGCCGTTCGGAAAGGAATCCGTATCCACAATCAACGTGTCGTAAAGGCCGCTGCCCGCGATGAAATCGATGAGCTCCGCCGTGTCTTTTCGCTCCATTTCCAGCAGCTCGTTCAGATTGTCCAGAGGGCCGAAGGTGTCCCCCTGGAGCACCGGATGCCTGTACGCATAAGCCGAGACCGGAAATCGCGGCCGCTCCCGCCTGTCCTCCGCCGCTTTCAGGTCGTACAGCAGCCTGGCAAGCCCCGCGCGATATTCTTCGCTTCGCGCTTCCCCGCCGCCCGGGGAAATTGCGGTTTGAACCGTCTCCAAATTAAGGTAAAATATTTTGCCCCCCTCGGCCGCGAGCTGCCTGGCCATATTGAGGGCAAGCGTCGTCTTGCCCAATCCGCCCACGGTCGACGTAACGCCGATAACCACGGCCCTGCCTTCAATCGGCAAGGCTCCCTCCTTCCCTCCCCGGACTATATCCAGCAGGGCGGACAGCAGCAGATGGAGCGGCTGGTATTTGGATAAATGTCTTCCCGGATACGCGGCTTCCCCACCCTCCGTTAGACCGATGAAGACGATTCTGTCTTGAATTCCTCCTTTCGTGCCTGAAGCTTCGAGAAAACCGGTCTCGGCGAGCACGGCGTCGACCGTATCCCCCGATTCCACCAAAAATTTCAAATAGGCCTCCTTGCGGCTGAAAGCCGTTATAATCAGGCGGCGCTCGAACCCGCTGCAGCGCACGTAATGCAGGAACGGTTCGATGTAATCCTCATCCTGAACGGCCAGCACAAGTCTGACAGGCAGCATTAAGCCATCACCCTCTTTCGGGAAAATATCCAGGCAAATATAAGGTTCATTTCGAAATACGGAAAACGCAAAAAAGCACCGCCCCAAAAAACCGGTATCCCGGTAATTTGGACGGTGCTTCCGTTCCGCATTCCTAAAATTCACATTTAGAATAACATAGATAAAAAGTTCGGACAAGTCCCGGTTTTCACGAATTTAATCAACCGTCCCGCAAAAATCGTCCCCGGATCTCCGGTGTCGGGACCAGGCAAGCTTCATCCTTCCCGAACCAGCGGTAGCGGTTGGCGGCGATCCACCGGTAGACTGCGTCGCGGATGGGCCGGGGAACAAGAATGAAGCCGTAGAGCAGCGGCCAGGGAAATTTCAGTCCTTTGGCGATTCTCAGCGCCGCGGTCGAGCGGGTATAAGAAGCGCCGTTCCTGTCGATCAGAACGATGGTTCCGGGCGTCCCGGACGGTTCCGCCTCCTCTCCCGAAAGCCGCCGCCCCGCCTCGGATTGCAGAGAGGCGAATTTGAACCGTCCCCGGGGATCCCGTCTGATAATGAATTTAACGGCGCCCTGGCATAAATGGCAAACGCCGTCAAACAAAACTACCGCATTAGGAAATTCACGGCCCGTTCTTTTCATCTTCCGACCCTCCCTATTTTCTTTCGAATATGACCGATTGCCGAGTATAGAAAAAAAGCCCGGGGTCTAGTTCCCCGCGCTTATTATCCAAAACTTTGCGCCTTATTCGGCCAAAGCCTTGTCAATCCATTGACCGTCTTCGATTTGAAGCCCGATATCTCCCGAAAAACTCTCCATGCAATTGCAAATGAAGTCTTTGCGGCAGACCGGACATGGCGTTTTCTGCAGGCGGTTGATATTCGTCATGCGCCACTGCGGAAAACGATGATAAAAAGCACGGCACTCCGTTCCGTCGGCCAGCTTGACGATAAACTCGTACAATCCTTCTTTTTCGTTGCTTCCGGCCTTGGTCACGTTTTCTACACTCGGTCTGTAAGACATGCTTCATCACCCGTATTATGAATTTGAATTCCAGTTTTAGTACTTAGACATATTAAATAATTTTCTACAGTGTGTCAACTTGGAAGGGGATGACAAAGGAGTAGGCCGGGAACTTACTCCGCGGCATATAAAAAGACTTCTCCTCCAGTATGCCCAGGAGAAGCCCTTTTATTGAACAGCGGGATATTTTTGCGGACTACTCCGCCAGATTCAGTTTCACTTCGATATTGCCGCGGGTTGCTTTGGAATACGGGCAAAAATCATGGGCCTTATGCAGCAATTCCCGCGCTTTCTCTCTTTCCACTCCCGGCAGTTTGACGTCGATTTCCACGCCGAGGCGGAAGCCTCCGTCGCTGTCGTCTTTTCCGATACTGACATGATGAGTAACCACCGCATCGTCGGTCCGAATCCCTTCTTTGGCCGCCACATTAGCCAGTGCGCTGGCGAAGCAGGCTCCGTAGCCCGCCGCAAAGAGCTGTTCCGGATTGGTTCCGCTGCCGCCCTGTCCTCCCATCGATTCAGGCATGCTAAGCTTCAGCTTAAGTACGCCGTCCGAAGATTCGACCGTGCCCGTGCGTCCGCCTTTTACGGTAGCCGTTGCCGTATATAATGCTTCCATGCAAATAGCCTCCTTTGATGCCGTGAAAATTTTACGGTTCACAGTCCATTTAAAGCAATTGTTCCGATTTGAAACGGCCACGCCCCAAAAAGTTGCCCTAGACAAAAACTATTGTAGGTGTACAATATAAATAGTTAAAGGCAACAAAAAACACCGGACTCTTAATTCCACTCCAAATCGGATTAACTCATAAAAACGAACGAAAGGGTGAGAATACCATGAACGAAACGATTCAGGAAAAAGCAAGAATCGGAATCCACGGCTGGAAAAGAAACGGAAGCCAGCCTTCCCTGCCGGAAGCCCATCGCTCCATGCGCGTGCCTTCCACCGGTTCCTGGCTCCGCAAATTTCTTGCATTTGCCGGACCCGGCTACATGGTCGCCGTCGGATATATGGACCCCGGCAACTGGGCGACCGATATCGAGGGAGGTTCCCGCTTCGGTTATACGCTTTTATCCGTGATTTTGATCTCCAATCTGATGGCCGTGCTGCTCCAGTCGCTTTCCGGCAAGCTTGGCATCGTTACGGGCAAGGATTTGGCCCAGGCCTGCCGGGACCATTATTCCAAACCGGTGGTAATCGGGCTGTGGATTCTCTGCGAGCTGGCCATTGTGGCGACGGATCTCGCCGAGGTCATCGGGGCGGCCATCGCCTTGAACCTGTTGTTCGGCCTTCCGATTATTTACGGGGTGATGATCACCGCCGTCGATGTATTGCTGATTTTGCTCCTGCAAAATAAAGGCTTCCGCTCGCTCGAAATATTCGTCGTCGTGCTGATCGCCACGATCGGCCTCTGCTTTGCCATCGATCTGTTTCTGGCGAAGCCGGACTTGGCGCAAGTCGCCCGGGGCTATGTTCCCAGCGCGGAAATCCTCCGCCAGCCTGAAATGCTGTATATCGCCATAGGGATTCTAGGGGCGACCGTGATGCCGCATAACCTGTACCTGCATTCTTCGATTGTCCAAACCAGAAAATATAAACAAACCCCGGCCGGAAAACGGCAGGCCATCAAATATGCGACATGGGACTCGACCATCGCGCTTACGTTCGCCCTATTTATCAATTCGGCCATCCTGATCGTCTCCGCCGCAACCTTTCATTCCGCCGGGTTGACGCAAATCGCCGATATCAGCGACGCCTATCATATGCTTACGCCGATTGTCGGCACGACGCTGGCCAGCGTCATGTTTGCGGTAGCGCTGCTGGCGTCCGGCCAAAACTCGACCTTGACCGGAACGCTTGCCGGTCAAATCGTCATGGAAGGCTTCGTCAACATCCGGCTGGCCCCCTGGCTGCGGCGCTTGATTACGCGCCTGATCGCCATCATTCCGGCGGTCATCGTCACCGCTATTTACGGCGAGCGCGGGACCCAGGATCTGCTTATTTTCAGCCAGGTCGTCCTGTCGTTGCAGCTGCCGTTCGCGGTCGTCCCGCTCGTCAAATTCACCTCGAGCAAAGCCAAGATGGGGGAATTCGCCAACAAGCTTTGGCTGAATATCCTCGCCTGGCTGATCGCGGGCATCATCATCGTGCTGAATGTGTATCTCCTGGCCCAAACGATCGCTTCCTGAAAAATCAGCACTAACGCGGGCGCGAAAACCCCCGGCAGCTTGACTGTCCGGGGGTTTCTTTTTACTCTTTGATTTCCTTAAACGAAGCGTCATACAAGCGGAACATCGTCTTGTAACCCGACTCGTCGATTTTGATCCCTACATCGAGGCGGCCCGTAATTTGCAGCGGCTCTGATTTATACCTCAGCTTCACATCGTCCGGCACAAACACAATCATGATTTTATTCCAATAGGTTTCGTCCCCGTTGTCAAAAGGGCACTCGGCGCCCGGCTGGGGTATGAGCAGGAACCAATGCTTGTCAAAAGACAGCACCTCGCCCATAAATCCCTTGATGGTCACGGTTTCGCCGCTCAGATCCCAAAATTTGTCGGAGGGCGTGCTCTGGTCGTCGCCGTCAAAAAACTCCGACCAACCGATGGCCTGCGGCCCGGTTCCGGTCTTGGCGGCGCCTTTGCCCCCGCTTTGGGCGGAACCGGGCGCAGCCTGTTCAGCGGTTCCTTTGGCCGCGGCCTGAGGGCTGTCTTGCCCCGAAGCGACCGCCCCTTTGCCGCTCGCCGCATGGCTTCCCGATGCGGCGGGGGCTGGTGCGCTTCCCGGCTTGGCTCCAGCCCGAGCGCCGGCCGAGGCGTCCGCTGCGGCCGCGCCCTCTTGCTTGGCCGAGGCCAGCTCCGCCGCGGCCTTGGCCCCGGCGTCAGGTGCATTCCCGGCGGGCTGCCCCTGCGCGACGCCGGCCGCCGTACCCGACGCTTCGCTCTCCGCCGAGGCGTCCGGGGCCGGACTTGATGCGCCCGGCTTTCCGGCGGCGTCTTCGGCGGACGGCTCCGCCTCCTCCGCCGGATGCGCCGGTCGGCCGCCCTCGCCCTGCGGTCCGTCCGCGGCTTCCCCGGCCGTTTGCTCCGGCTGCGGCACACCCGCATCCGCCTGACCGGAGCCGGCCGAAGCCGAAACCGCCGTTGTGGCCGTGTCAACCGCCGCCGAGAAGCTGCCTGCGGATGATCCGGCCGTCATATCATTCCGGCCGCAGCCCTGCACCAGAACGGCCAGCATGAGCATGACGATCCAGCCCAGCATGATCCATGGTTTCTTCAAACCGGCCACCTCCTTATGCCTTAAATAATGTCAGCGGGTCCATCCGGTATAGCCGCACGGCAGGGAGCAGCGACGCCGCAATTCCGATGATCAGGGCCCCCGCCGCGATCGCGACATGATCGCCGGACATCAGGAACGGGTCGATTTGAATACCCGCGTAATGGAATACGGCGTCCCGGAGCAAATAACCCGCTGTATGACCGGCCAGGCCGCCCAGAAGCAGGCCTGCGATCGTCAAGATCAAGCCTTCCCCGATCATCATAATCAAAATATAGCCTTTCGATTTTCCCAAAAGCCGTAACAGCCCCGCGTCTTTCGTCCGCTCCCCGGCGGCGGCGATCATCGACAGCAAGATCGTGACCGCTGCGAGCAGCACGCACAACAGGGTGACGATCCCCAGCAGCTCCGTGCCTTGATCGACCAGGTTGACCACATCGCCGACCGCCTTGCTCGTATACACCGTCTGCACCCGGCCGTCCGCCTCCAGCATGTCCCTTAGCTCCTGCCCGGCCTGCAGTGCGGCCGGCTTCACCAGGATCGCCGTGATGTCCCGCTCCGCCGCCGCTTCGCCGTGAACGGCCCAAGCGTAATCGACCGTGGTGAATAAGGCCCGGTCATCGGGGGTATTCAATGGCGGCAATATCCCCGTGATCGTATAGATGAAGCTTTCATGCTCATCATGCCCGTGCTCCGCTTCATCCGTTTCGTCGGCTTCCAACGCGGCTTCTTCCACCAGGCCATGGGCGCCGGAGAAGGTGTCCCCGACTTTTAGACCGAGCATTTTTGCGACATATGCCCCGACCACGACCTCTCCGGTGTGTCCGTACAAGCCACCTTCCGCCAGCCGCCGGTCTCCATACCTGGTAAGAAAATAAGCCGGGTCGATTCCGACGATCGGATATTCGTTAAAGTGGTCGCCCGTGGTCATGGCGAACGCCTGGTCGACCGCGGGACTCGCCGCAACCTTTTCCAGCGTATTCCCCGGGATATTTCCCGTAGGGGCCCCTACATGATAAAAAGTGTTCAACACCAGCTGCGCTTCGCTGCCCTGCGCGCCGACCACGATGTCGAAAGGGCCGTAGCCTTTCTCCGCGCCTTGCTCCACTCCCGCCTTGGACAGCGAGAGCAGAAGCATAAAGGCCACGGTCGCCGCGACGGCGAGTATCGTCAGCAGCGACAAAAATTTGCGGTGCAGCAGGTTTCTGAGCAAATAATGCGGCAGGCTCATATCGCCATCCTCCCGAGCTCCGCGGCCCGGCGGTTCGCTTCGTTGATCTCCCCGATGCGGACGCATTTCGGAAACCGCTCGGCCAGCTTAAGATCATGCGTGACGACCAGCAGCGTATGGCGGTCGCTCCCGCACAGCTCGAGCAGCAGCCCGGCGATCTCGTCCGCCGTCTCCCAGTCGAGGCTGCCTGTCGGCTCGTCGGCCAGCACGAGCGCCGGCTCGTGAATGAGCGCCCGGATCATCGCCACGCGCTGCTGCTGCCCTCTGGACAATTGCGAGGGCTTGTGATTCCGGCGGTCTTTCAGCCCGACCGATTCGAACCAGTGGTCGATCTTGTCCCGGCGTTCGGCGGTGCCGCTTCCGCCGTTCAAGGCGATCTCTACATTTTGCTTGGCGGTCAAGGACGGGATCAGATGAAAATCCTGCAAAATGTAGCCGATATGCTCCGCGCGGAAAGCATCGCGCCGCGATTCCTTCATGCCGGACAGGCGCTCCTCTCCAATAACGATTTCGCCGGCGTCGGGCCGCAGGATACCGCCGATCAGATGAAGCAGCGTGCTTTTGCCGGAACCGCTGGGCCCGATGATGGCGATTTTTTCGCCCTGCCCGACGCTCCATTCCGGAATATCGAGAATGGGAATGTTTTTCCCCGTCACCTGGAACTGTTTCTTCACACCTTGCAAATGCAGCATGCGCATCCCCCTTATGGAAAAGAAAGGGGTGAAACGATAGAGGCTCTCCCCCGTCTCACCCCTTCCGGTTATGATTATTTCAGCAGGATCCGTTCCGAGAGCGCATCCCATTTCAGATTTTGTCCGGTAAGCTTGCTGAAGGCGGACAGCGGCAGATACAAGGTGCCGTTATCCACATCGACCGTAAACCCGGCCGCTTTCCCGTCCGCTGTGGCGGTTCCACCGGCCAAATCGACCGTGATCGTTGCCGCCGCTTTACCGCTCAAGGTAACGGTGTTGCCGTTCTCTTTGTACGTGCCGCCCAGCGCTTCGGTCAACGCTTTGGCCGGATACAGCACTTCATTTGCGCGGTTGATTTTGAATTTCGGATACAAATTCGCCGATTGCAATTCCGCTGTTCGTTTTGCCAGATCGAGGCCAAGCACCTCCGCTCCGGCCATGGCGATTTGCGTATTGTCGATCTGCCCGCTTACTTTATCGGCGATCGGGCCGTAGGCCCATACCCCGACATCCACCGCCGAGTGTCCATGTCCGGACCAGCCGATCAGCAAACGCTTGGAAATCACGGCGTTATATCCGCCTTCGCGGTTATAGGAAGAGCCGTCTCCGTCCAAAATGAGCTGGGCCTCTTCGTCGCTCAAATCGGTGATCCATGTATTGTCCGCGACGATCTTTTTCACATCGGCAATCGTTTTGGCTTCATTCAGCGAACCGATCAAATATTCGGAGGAATGCTTCTGCTTATCCCAAAGATCGATATTTACCTCGTAAATATTGTCTCTGGACAACGACAGCCCGCCCGTTTCGTGGTCCGCGGTCACGACGACGGACGTATTCCCGTTCTTCTTGGCGAAATCGATCGCCACTTTGAACGCGGCGTCGAAATCCAGCGCCTCCTGCACCATGGTCGGGAGGTCGTTGGCATGGCCGGCATGGTCGATCCGGCCGCCCTCGATCATGATGGCGAAGCCGTTTTGATTCGCCGACAAAATCTCCAGCGCTTTGGAAGTCATCTCCGCCAGACTCGGCGTTTCCTCCGTCCGGTCCGGCACGTAGCTGACATGGGAGCCGCCGAACAGGCCGAGCGCCTTGGAATCTTTGGCGGTTAGAGCTTCGAGATTGTCTGCGGACTCGACGATCTTATACCCTTTCGCTTCAAATTCGGGCAGGAGGTTTTTATCAGTTCTTTTTCCGCCTTCGTCTTTAGTTACAAAGAACGACTTCCCTCCGCCGAAGAGCACATCCACTCCGCTGTCCAGATACTGGGCGGCGATGGCGCTTTCGTTGTCTCGGTTGCGTACATGGGAAGCATAAACGGCCGGAGTGGCGTGGGTAATACGCGCCGTCGTAACGAGACCGGTTGACTTACCGCTGGCTTCGGCCGCTTCTATAATGGAAGCGAACGGCTTCGACACATCTTCATTGGACACGCTGATCCCGGCGTTATACGTCTTATGGCCGGTGGCAAAAGCGGTCCCCGCCGATGCCGAGTCCGTTACGATCCCGGAGACGATCGTCCCGCCGTCTTCGCCCCGGTCGGCATATGTAGTGGCTTGACCTACATAGTAAGGATCAAGGTTGAGCGTTTGAACCCCTTTTTCGTACTGCTGGTAATATCTCGCCGCCGATACTTGCGCCGGTCCCATACCGTCGCCGATCAATACGATCAGGTTTTGGGATTTTCCGTTTGCCGCCGCATTGCCGCTTTCTTTGGCGATGGCCGCCGGGGCGGCCGCGATAACGGATAAGGCCAACCCGCCGATGGCCAGGCTTCTCCACATCTTCTTCATCTTTTCTCCTCCCATTTCTCAAACTAAGTAGAGTTTAAACGGCCAATATTAGGAGAATGTCAGAATAATGTTCTTCAAAAGTTAAAATATGGAACAAGGGATGAAGCGCAACGCTTGAGATAATACAAAAAGAATACAAAAAAAGCCCGGGTTTCCCCGGACTTCCGATTTTAATTCAAGGTTAAAAGTATGCGGTCGAGAGGACTCGAACCTCCACGGGCGTACGCCCACTACCCCCTCAAGATAGCGTGTCTGCCATTCCACCACGACCGCTTAAGCTGTTCAAGAAACGAACATTTTTTATTATATATATGTGTTATCGAAATGTAAAGCGGTATTAATTTCCACCTTTCTTTTTCTCTCTTCGGTATTGAACGAATTCCAGATATTCCTGAATAAAGGCGGCTTCCACTGGCGTCAGTTTGCCGCCCATTTCGCCCAATTTGGTAACGTCGGCGACATATGCCTCCATACTCTCATGGATTTGATATGGTGTACGCTCCCTTCCGGTCAACAGCCAATCCAGGCTCGTATCGAAGAACGCTGAAATCTCGATCAGCTTGTTTGTGCTCGGCGTCGATTTTCCCCTTTTCCAATCGCCCAAGTTTCCGGTACTGATGCCAAGCTCCTGGCAAAAATCTTTCTTGGTCATTCCTCTTGTCTTGATCAGTAATTCAATTCTGTCATAAATAGACAAACCTTTTCAACCTTCCTTCAAAATACGTCAAATTACGCATTTAAGTACAAATATATTGTATAATTACGTAGTTGCGTATATAATGATAAAATGAATCTTTGATGCTCCTATCACGAGGCCCATTATAACACAGATTTTCCAACCATTAATAGGAATTTATCACTTTATTGTGCAACATTTCACAAGGCCTTTCGCATAACTTCTCTGCTGATATCCTCACTTATCATCCTGTATAACCCATCATATTATGGAATTAGGAGCGGACACAGTGACCGATACATTATCCATATGGCAGGAGGCTGCGCAAGCGCTTCCAAAAGGTCTGGCCATCGTCGATGCCGAGGGGACCATTCAGTTTGTCAACCGGACTTGGGCCAGGCAAGCGTCTCGACACTCTCTTCTCTGGGGTCATCCGGGGATGAATGTGATTCGTCATTTTATGAACGGCACCCATAGACATAAACCATATATTCAAGAGCTGATCGCCAGATTTAAAGCGATATTGGAGGGGCGTAGCCGATACGATGCCTTCGAATTTTTTACGGAAGACCGGGAGAAACGCTGGTACTTGATGGAGGCCTCCTCCCTGTCCGGAGAAAAGTCCTCCTACAGCGGCATCCTGCTGACTTCTTCGGATATTACAAGCTACAAGGAAAATGAGAACCAGTTGCAGGAAGCTCTCTCGGAAATCCGGACGCTTCGGGGACTTCTGCCGATTTGTGCGGTCTGCAAAAAAATCAAGGACGAGAATGAGGATTGGAGTTCTATAGAAGAATACTTAACAAAGCATACCCATGCCGAATTTACCCATGACATATGCCCGGACTGCATCCGGCTTCTTTACCCCAAATACTCTTCTTTTCTCGATAGCCCGGACAAGCCCGCAAAGGAATAGAGCAGCCTAGGGCTTCCGCCGCTAAGCCGGGGGTTGACCTGAAATGGATTTCATGTTTTATACTCTTTCCAACGAAGGACAAGGACATCTACGACAGGAGGACAAACCATGAAATTGATTGCCATAGACTTGGACGGAACATTGCTGACCGCGGAAAGCAAACCCAGCGAGGAAGGGCTTGCCGCCATCCAAGGCGTTATATCCCGGGGAGCAAGCAAAGTCGCGATCTGCACGGGAAGGGCCAGCTATGATGTGCGGAATCTGGTAGGGCGTGACCTGGAGCTTCCGATTATTTCTTTTAACGGTGCCGCCGTCCACGACGAAGGCGGGCGGCTCCTGAACGAGACACCGATCGATCATGACATCGCCGCCGAGGCGGTACGGTATTTGACGGAACGCGATGTCTACTTTGAAATTTTTTGCCCGGAAGCCATCTACTCGCCGTCTTCCGGCGAGGACAAATTGCGCGCCGAAATGGACGTGCTGAGAAGCGCCAACCCGGATATCGATCGCGACCGGCTATGGAAGAGCGCGCTTGTTCAATTCGTGCAATTCGGCATTGAGGAAATCGACCATCCCCAGCAAGTGATCGACAGCGGGGCTCCCGTATATAAGCTGCTTATTTTCACTTATGATGAGGCCAAGCTGACGGAAATCCGCCGCCATTTCGACCGGTTTCCCGGCGTACACACCACGTCTTCGGCCGATCACACACTGGAGATCATATCGACGGCCACGGACAAAGGCAGCGCTCTGCGATTCCTGGCGGAACATTACGGTGTCCTGATGGAGGATACCGTAGTGATCGGCGACAGCCATAACGATATTTCGATGTTTCGGGTGGCGGGCACGCGCATTGCCATGGGGAACGCGATCGATGAGATCAAGGAGCTCAGTTCGGCGGTTACCCGCGATAACAATCACCATGGCGTAGCCTATGCACTGAACGTTTTGCTCGGTTTATAGGTACCGGGGGCCGAATAGGACATCGCTCAAGGCATTAAGTCCATATGCAAATAATGACCCGCTGTGATTCTCCTCAGCGGGTCATTTAGTATCTTTTTATCATCGGGTGACAAATCGTAGGAGCGGGCCGAGCAATGCCGGAAAAATCGAGACATGCCCCTCCCCGTCCATTTGTCTGAATTCCGCACGCAGGGAACTTCCGCTTAGTTGCATTTCTTGCGCCAGCTCTTTGGCGTCCCGGATCATGGACTCCTTCTCTTCCGATCCCACGGCCATCAGGAGCTCCGTAGTCAGATTTTCCTGCCGTTGAAAGTCTTCTTTTACCGAACCCCATAACTCGAAAAGCAGATGATTCTTCCACCAGATCGACGGACTCGCCGCTGCATAGCGCTGAAAGCCGCCCCGGCGTGAAAGCATCGCATATAGTGTCAAGAAGCCGCCTAGCGAATGGCCAAACAGGCATTGCTTCGCGGAATGGATCGGATAGCGGAGCTTGACCGCGGGTTTAAGCTGCCGCTCCATAAAATCCAGAAAAGCGTCCGCTCCTCCCGTTTCCGGCCAAGGAAGACCGCCCGGCCGCTCCGGCAGTTCACTCGGATCCGCGTAAACCGTATAATCGCGGAACCGCTCTGCGGTTGCGAACAGTTCCGGAGAATCGTAGCCGATTCCGACGATGACGGCGGGCGGAATCCCGTGCGGGCCGTGCGACAGGAGCCGCATCGATTCCGCCAGGGCGCCGAAGGAAGCGTTGGCGTCCAGCGCGTAAAGCACCGGATACCCGTCCTCCGGGGCCGGCCCTTCGGGAACGGCGAGATGGATCTGGTATTCCCGGCCCGTATTCCGCGCGACCATGCGCCAGGTCAACGTTCCCGGAATGCTGTAGCCGCCGCCGAAATCGGTTTGGACCGGGACAGGAATCTCCGGCGCCGGATCAAACAGCCGCTGAAGCGCTTCGGGAAATCTTTTCAGCATAAACAGATCGTCATGCGTACCGCCCGGATCCAGCACAAAAGTCAGGCGGGCCGGCGGATGCCCCCCCTCTTGCAAAAGCGTAAACAGCTCTTCATTATTCCGGACCATATGGCTCTGGGCGTTGGTTTTGTATATTCCCTCCCGCCCCCCCACGGATATATAAATCCGCTGGTTATGGGCCGGCCCTTTGTCCCGCCGGATAAAATCCATAACGCCTTCATACCACAGCGAAGCGGACAAGAGGCCGACAAGCCCGAACACCTCCGGCCGCCAGCAGCCGGCAAACCAGGCGATCAACCCGCCGAGCGATCCTCCGATGATAGCCGTATGTTCCGGCCCGCTTTGGGTCCGGTAATGCCTGTCGATATACGGCTTAAGCACATCCGCGATTTCATCGACATACGGCTTGCCCCCGCCGCCAAAGCCGCCGCCGTTACTTGGGGACAGCGGGCTGGCGGGCCATGGGGTATATTCGTCGTTGCGGTTTTCCGTTTGAATTCCGACCAGTATCAATTCGCATAGGTGCCCTGTCGCAAACAGATGCTCCAGGTATCTGATGCAGCCCGTAAACAGGTCTCCTCCGTCCTGTACATAAGCGACCGGATATCGGCGGTCCGTTTGTCCATAGGACGGGGGAAGGTACAGCAGCACTTCTCTTCTCCCGATCTGCAGCCGTTCGAATAATTTCATGATGACCTCCCGCAAATATCCTGCTGTTATTTACTTTTTCTGCTGCGGAGCAGCAGATAGACAAAATAGGGCACGCCGATGATCGATACGACGATGCCGACGGCCAGTTCGGCCGGGGCGAACACGGTCTTGCCGATCAGATCGCCGATGACCACGATCGCCGTGCCGGCAAGGCCGCTGACCGGGATGATGTACTTATGCCGCAGGCCGACCAACTGCCGCGCCAGATGCGGGGCGATCAGGCCGACGAAACTGATCGCCCCCGCCACGGCGACGCTGGCGCTGATCAAACCGATGCCGCTCAGCAATAAAAGATTCTTCTCCCGCTCGACCGCCACCCCGAGCCCTTTTACGTTATCCTCATTCATTTGGAACAGATCGAGCACATGGCTGCGCGACCAGACCACAAGCGGCAGGACGAGCAGCCAGGGCAGCATCGCGACGACGAATTTCCAATTGGCGCCGTAAAGACTGCCGTACAGCCAGACGACCGCCGCTTCGTAATCCTGGGGATTCATCTTGAGCGAGACATACATCGTCACCGCCCCGAACCCTGAGCTCATGGCAATACCAACCAGAATCAAGCGCTGCGGGTCCAGCCTGCCGCCTTGTCTGGCAAACAGAAAGATAAACACCGTCGCCGCGATCCCGCCCGCCAGTCCAAACATCGGCATCGCCATAACTCCGAGCCAGCCGGTCAGTTGGATGGTTCCCTGGAAAAGGAACATGAACAGCACGACCGTCATTCCGGCTCCGGCATTAATCCCGAGAATCCCCGGTTCGGCCAGGCCGTTGCGCGTAATCCCCTGGAGAACGCAGCCGGCGATCCCGAGCGCGAACCCGACCAGCGCTCCCAGCACTATCCGGGGAAGCCGGAAATCAAAAACCACCAAATCGTAATCGGACCGGGGATCGACGCGCAGAAGGGTCTTGACGATGTCGAGCACCGATATATCAAAAGTTCCGTTCGTCAAGCTGAAATAAACCGCGATAAACACGACCAGAATGAGCGTCCCCGCCACAGCCGATAATCTTGCGCCCGATGATTTACGCACGTTGTTCCCCTCCTCTCGTCTTGATCAGATAGAGGAAGAAAGGCACGCCGAACAAAGCCGTAACGACGCCGACCGGCGTTTCAAACGGGTAATTGACGAACCGGGCGATAATATCGCAGGCCGCCAGAAACAGGCCGCCAAGCGCGCCTGACACGGGCAAGCTCCAACGATAGTCGGAGCCGGACAGAAACCGGGCGATATGCGGGATGATCAGCCCGATAAAGGCGATTTTACCCGCCAGAGCTACGGATACGCCGGTCAAAATGACGACGGCCAGCATGGCCAGTCCTTTAACCAGCCAAACCCGTACTCCCAGCCCCGCCGCCGTCTCTTCCCCCAATGACATCGCCGTGACCGATTTCGTCAGCAACAAGCCAAGCGCCAGTCCTATGATCGCAAACGGAACACTCAGTTTAATCATCTCCGGATCGAGCGCATGCAGCCGGGAATTGTAAAACGAACTCAAGTTCTGCGACACCTGAAAATAGGTTTGCACCGCATTTGCGGTTCCGCTCAAAAAACTGCCGATCACCGTCCCCAATATGGCCAGCCGCACAGGCGACATCCCCTGGGGAATAAGCCGGGCCAGACCGAACACCAGCGCCGTTCCCGCCGCCGATCCAAGCAGAGAACTAAGAATATACATCTCGGAATGGGCATTCGGCATCATGACCATAAACAGCGTGACGGCAAACACCGAGCCGTCCGAAACGCCCATGATGGAAGGCTCGGCCAGATAATTTCGGGTGATCCCCTGCATCAGCGCTCCCGAGATGGCGAGAAAAGCGCCGATCAGCAGGGCGCCGACCGCTCTCGGCAGCCTTGAAGTCATGACGATCTGATGGTCGACATTCGTTGCGTCGAAGGCGAAAACGGCGTTCCAGACCGTGTCCAGCGTCATATCTTTTGCGCCGAAGCGGATGGAAACCAGAATCAGTAAAAGAGCGGCTGCCGGTGCCATCCCAAGGATGAACGCCGGCAGCAATTTTTTTTGCTTCATTTTTCAACACGCCTTATAATAAGCTAATTTGCTATTTCAGATTGCTTACCGCAGCTTTCAAAAATTCGATTTTGCTGTAAGCCGTACCGCCCTGTGCTAAAGGATCGACCGCATTGACAAACAATTTGCCGTTCTTGACCGCATTGATGCTTTTAATGATCGGATCGTTTTGGAAATCTTCAAGCGCGGTCGTATTATCCTTGTTCTCGTCGGGCGAGAATTGAACGAACAGGTAATCCGGATTCATCTCGGCAAACTTCTCTTTAGAAACCAGTTCTTGAGCTTTGGCGGCGGCAACTTCGGCCGGTACCGCAAGTCCGAGGTCCTGATAGAGCACCGGGTTAAAGAAAACGTCTTGAGGATAGATATACGCTTCTCCCGCACGAATCCGTACCGCTACCACTTTGGCATTTTTCACGGAATCGGTAAGCTGGGATTTGGCGGTCTCCAGGTCCTCTTTATATTCGGCGATCTCTTGTTCCGCCTGATCCTGCTTGCCGCTCAGTTCCCCTAGCAGGCGCAAATTGCTCTCCCAATCGGTGGAGATATGGGAGTAAGGAATGGTTGGGGCGATTTTGTTCAATTGCTCCATTACTTCCGGTTTAAATTTGGTGCTTCCCAAAATCACGTCCGGTTTCAGCGACAAAATCGTCTCAAAGTTCGGTTCGGTTTTTTCGCCGATCGACTCCGCGTTTTCGGTAATCGATTTAAACAATTCGGGGAACTCGCCGGAGAAGGTAATCGCACCTACAGGTTTGACATCCAGGACAATGGAGTCTTCCATCGCTTCAACGGCGCCGGTAATTACGATGCGTTCCGTATTGGCCGGCAAGATGTACTCTTTGTCCAGGTATTTCACGACTTTGGTATCGGAAGCTGCGGCTTCGTTTGAGCCGGATTCCACTGTGGCCGAATTGGCGGCTCCGTCGGCACCAGCCGGGGCGGCAGTTTCTTTATTTGCGCCGCATCCCGCCAAAATAACGATAAATACTAATAATAACCCCGCAACCCATTTGATTTGCTTCATTTCCTTCCAGTTGCTCCCTTCCTAACGCGAAAATATGTACGATGATAATGATAATTATTATCATTTATTTCGCTATTTTTCGCCATGGAATAATGCCGGAACTTTCATGGATTATTTCCGGAAAAGAACGCCGGGAGCTCCTCCAGCATCCGGCTGATCGCAAAGGGCGAGTATTCCCGCCAAGGGTAAGACGGCAGGAGGTGAACCCTTCCCGCGCGGACGGACGGGATTCTCAGCCATTCGGGCGAAGCCTGCATCGCTTTCCAATATCCCAGCGTTTCGGAGTCTTGGCGGACGAGCATAAAGATATGGTCGGCGCCGGCTTCGCCGTACTCTGCAATACGCTCCAAGGTCAGCGAGCCGCTCTGAGCGGCAGCCTGTTCCGCCAGGATGGGCGATGGCTCGAACCCCAAAGTGTCGAACAGCGTCTCGCCTATGCCCCGCCCTTCATTGATGTGCAGCCTGTCGCTGTAAAGACGCAGCGGTAAAACAACGTGCCGGCCGTTTATGGCTCCGCGAATGCGACGGGTCGCCTCCGCCCGGGTCCGCTCGAACTCCGCCAGCCAGCTTGCGGCCTCTTTTTCCTTGCCGAGCAGCTTCGCCAAGTCCAGCAATTGGGCGCGCCAGCCTATGGCCCCGTCCTTCATTTCATATAAAGGCGCAATCCTTTCGAGCCGCTCCTTCTCCCAGCCTTCGGTTTCCGCGGTGATAATAATCAGCTCCGGCTCCGCGTCGGCCAGATTTTGCAGGTTTTCATGCTTGTTGTGATTTTGCCGGAAGGCGCTGAGATGGACAGGCATGACCGGGGCCAGTGCCTGGTGGTAATCTCGCGACCATTTCGGATGAAGCGGCGCGGCATAGGGCGTGATTTGCAGCGGAATCAGATAGCCGAGAATCGAAGAGGAGCCGTAGACGGCCAGTTTATTTTTCCGTGTCTTCATATAGACCGAAGGAGAAACGCCAAATTCCTTTTTGAATTTACGGCTGAAATAAAACTCGTCCCTGTACCCGACCAAATGGGCGACTTCCTTGAGCAAACGGTCCGTTCCCAGCATTAGCTGCTTGGCCTTGTTCATGCGGATCTGCGCCAGATACTCCATTGCGGTGACGCCATAGGTTTTTTTGAACAATTCCACATAATATTTCGGACTGAGCTCCGCCATGGCGGCGAGCATGACGATGGTCAGTTCTTCTCCGAAATGCTCCTCCATGTATCCTCTCGTTCGCTCCAGCGCCTCCGTTTTCCCGGTTCTGGACTTTTGCCTGTATTCGGTCAGGATGGCGAAGAGCAGCTCCTGGAAGTCGAGCTGGGCCCGCCAGCGCTTAAGGGCGTCGGGATGCCGTGAATTTTCATAGACGCTGCGGCATACCAAGCCGATCCGCTCCTCCGATCCGGACGTGCCGACGATTCCGCTCGGCAGCATGCCT
Organism: Paenibacillus haidiansis; assembly: GCF_036553665.1. Classification (NCBI taxonomy): domain Bacteria; kingdom Bacillati; phylum Bacillota; class Bacilli; order Caryophanales; family Paenibacillaceae; genus Paenibacillus; species Paenibacillus haidiansis. The sequence goes on from NZ_JAZHPZ010000006.1 coordinate 283,843, forward strand.
TCGGGAACCGCTTCGCTCAGTGCGTGTCCGTTGCCGGAGCAGGTCTCCTGATACACGCTGAAATAAATGACGGCTGCGCTCACCCCGGCTTCGGAATGCGGTGCGATCCCGAACGTGCTGTTCCCCGCGCAAAAACACGCCGATCCCTTACCCATCCGCGTCACCTGCTCGTTCCTCGCGATGTCGGCTTCCCCTTCCAGCAGGACAATCATCGCCGTATTGAAGGTCAAACTCTGATCAACGGGCACCTCGCGACCGCTGAAAATTTCGATATGCCATAACCGGATGGTCCAAGTATTTTGATTCGGCATTACAGGTTGGTTCCCAAGTATATGATGTTGATCAGGCTCAAGCCGTGCTGCGGCTGTGGCTGCGGCTATGGCATTGAATTTATTGGAAAGCAATTTTGATCCCGCCTCTGATTGATAATGGTTATCATTATCATATAAATATCATAGTTTCCTCCCTTCTGTCCATAAAACGGTCCATCAATCTATCAACCTATCTTCTCTGCCCCTTCGTTGGAATTTTTCCAACGGCTTCTCGTGACACTCCGTATACCGGGGTTCTACATTGGACATAATCCAATGATTCGCCCGAATTCCTCCGGATTTAGTCCTAATTGAGCGATAACGTTGGATAAAATCCAATCAAGCGCCAGATATAAGATTGCCCTTCTCATCCTCGTTGGATATTTTCCAATGAAAAAATATAAACAATAAAAAGAGCAGCTCCCCGTCGTTTAAAAACGACTAAAGGAACTGCTCTTTTTGCTTAGGATGCGGTCGAGAGGACTCGAACCTCCACGGGCGTACGCCCACTACCCCCTCAAGATAGCGTGTCTGCCATTCCACCACGACCGCATATTCAATTGAAAGTGGTGACCCGTAGGGGATACTCTCACTTCGTTCGAGACTGCGTTGTTTTGCTAACGACGCTTAGGCTCCGACGAACCCCCAAGGGCTTCTCACCCCTACTTGAAGCAATATATGAAAGTGGTGACCCGTAGGGGATTCGAACCCCTGTTACCTCCGTGAAAGGGAGGTGTCTTAACCCCTTGACCAACGGGCCACAATCATTAACCGCCCGGAAGCGGCGACAAGAATGAGTATACCAAAAACATATTTACCGTGCAACATAAATTTTCAAAAAAAATTCCGTTCACATAAAATGTGACGGAATTTTTATTACTTGATCCCGGCGTGCATGAAGCTTTCAACAAACTGCTTCTGAAAGAAGAAAAACGCGATCAGCAGTGGAGAGATGACCATCAGGGTTGCCGCCGTAACAGTCCCCCACTGGGCTCCCGTCTCGAAAGACTGCGCGAATATCGCGATGCCGACGGTGAGCGGACGGTTGTTGACGGAGTCCGTCACGATGAGCGGCCACATGAAATTGCTCCAGTGCGTGCTGATCGAAATCAGCGCAAATGCCACATAAGTCGGGCGCGCGGAGGGCAGGTAGACATGCCGGAGGCTTTGCCACCACCGGCAGCCGTCAACCCTGGAAGCTTCGTCCAGTTCATATGGAATTTGCTTAAAGGTCTGTCTCAGCAAAAACACGCCGAACGACGAAGCCCAATACGGGATCATGATCGCCCATTTCGTGTCGATCAGATGGAGTTCTTTCATAATCGTGTAATTCGGAAATATCAAAATGTCTGGCGGTATCATGATTTGCACAAGAAACAGAATAAATAAGACGCTTTGGCCGATAAATCGCAATCTGGCGAACGCATAAGCCGCCAGCGTTGCCGTAAGCAACTGGACCGCCAGTACGCCCGCAACGATGATCAGCGTATTCCAGTAGTAGACGGGAAACGGAATCGTCCTCCACGCTTCTATGTAATTGGCGGAGGTCGGATCGCTTACGGCGAACGGGTTGGCGCGGGTAAGCATTTCGTCCGACGGAGTAAATGAAGTTACTGCGGCCCACACCAAAGGAATCGCGAACATGACGGACAAGACGATGATAACGATTTGGTTCGTAAGGCGATGCATAACCTGACCCCTCTCTAATAATGAATCCGCTTGTCCAAAAATCCGTAGTAAAAAATCGAAATGACCAGCAGAATAACGAGCAGAATCACGGTCAATACGGACGCCTTGCCCATATCCCAGAAGCTGAATGCCGTCTCATAAATATGATAGAGCAGCAGATTGCTGGCATTGTCCGGGCCGCCTTTGGTCATGATGTAGAGATGATCCACCAGTTTAAAAGAATTCGTTGTCGCGATGACCAGAACGAACAGCGTGGTCGGCATGAGCAAGGGCCAGGTGATGGCCCCGAATTTACGCAGCGGCCCCGCCCCGTCAATTTCCGCCGCCTGAAAGACGTCTTTCGGCAGCCCCTGGAGCCCGGCCAGGAAGAAAATCATGAAATAGCCGGACTCCTTCCAAATCAGCATCGCCATCATGGAAACGAGCACCCATTTCGGATTCCCCAGCCAGCTCGGCCCCTGAATTCCGAACAGCTCCAAAAATTTATCGAGCAGCCCATAGTCCGGCGTATAGATGAACAGCCAGATGTTGGCGATCGCGATCATGGGAATCAGCGTCGGATAAAAGAACGCGGCACGGATAAGACTTCTTCCCCGCAGCTTGCCGTTCACCCAAACCGCCATATAGACGGCGAGCAGCACACTGACCGGCACGGTCACGAGCGCGAGCAGCACATTATTCCGCAGCACCTTCAAGAACACTTCATCCCGCAATACCTGGCCATAGAGGTCCACCCCGGCAAAATATCTCTCGTTCATGACCGATTCGTAGAAGCTCCAATCCACCACTTTGACGATCGGATAGAAGGTAAAGACGGCCAGAAAAACGAGGGAAGGCAGCAGTAACGCATAGGCCAGAATATTGTCCTTCAAACGAAAATCCGTCATGGTTTACGGTATTTCTCCAGAATCTTATCGGCCTGCTGCTGCGATTTTTCCAATGCCTCTTCCGGGGTCATGTTGCCGAGCAGCGCAGACTGAATATTATCGTTGAACAGCTTGGTCACCTGCCCGTTTTGATAGGTCGACAATTCGCTGGAAGCGTATTGCATCTGGTCGCGCGCCACCGCCGCCTGAGGGAATCCGGCCACATAATTTTTCAAGAGCACGGTCTCGTAGGCGGCCTTGGTTGTCCCTACATAACCGGTGTCGATCGACCACTGGGCGACGCGTTCGGGCTGCGTCAGGAACTCGATGAATTTGATGGCAGCCGCTTTGCGTTCCTCGGGAATGTCCTTGAATACGTATAGATTGCCTCCCCCTGTCGGCGAGCCGTAATTTTTGTTCGCGGGAAGATAGGCCACACCAAAATCAAATTTCGCATCGGACTTCACCTTGGACAGATTGCCCGTCGTATGGAACATCATCGCCGTTTTGCCGCTGATAAAATCGGAAGGAACCGTCGCCCACTCCAGTATGCCTTCGGGCATCACTTTGTCTTTACGTCCCAAATCGGTGTAGAATTGCAGCGCTTCTTTGACTTCCGGCTTATTGAAATAAACTTCGGTCCCGTCGTTGGATACGATATTCGTCCCCGTCTGCAGGGAAAGAGCTTGAAGCATCCAGTATTGATAGCCGGTGCTCGGGATTTCCAGGCCCCATTGGCTTACTTCTCCGCCGCTGTTTTTGACCGTCAGCTTCCCGGCAAAATCTCTGAGTTCATCCCAGTTGGCCGGCGCCTTCTCCGGGTCCAGATTGGCCGCCTTAAACAGATCCTTATTATAGTAGAGAACGATCGTACTGCGTTGGAACGGAACGCTCCACACCTGGTCGCCGGATTTGGTGTTCATCATAAACGCCTCATAGAATCCGTCAAAATAGTCCTGCGAGAATCGCGGCGTCAGTTCTTCGAGCGCGTTCATCTCCAGCAGGCTGTAGAGCTCGGTCGACAGCAGCACGGCCAAATCCGGCGAGTTGCCGCCTTGCACGGCCGTCACGACTTTGGTCATCGTATCCTGATAGCTTCCGGCATAAATCGGTTTGACGGTGATCGACGGATTCTCTTCATGGAAGTCGGCCGCCAGCTTATCGATGAAGCCGGTAATCGGCCCACCTACCGCCACCGGGAAGTAGAAGCTGAGCTCGACGGGTTTTTCCTCTTTAACCGTCTCTTTGCCCCCGTTCCCGCTCGTTCCTTGTTCCGCCGCTGCGACGCCGTCATTGTTGCTTACCTTGCTGCCGCCGTTGCCGCATGCCGATAGCAAGAGCATTAGAGCAACGATGAGAAGACTGAACTTTTTCATATTTCTCCCTCCTTAATGTAAGAAAAGCATTTATTTATTCCTCCACCGTAAGGTGAAGGTTATTGCCGTCAAAAATCGCAGATACGGACGAGCAGATGTAATCGGGATGAATCCCCGTCCGCATGACCGATTCCCGCGTATCCACGCCCGATAGCACCAGCGCGGTGGACATGCCGATGCTTTTTCCAAGCGCGATATCCGTGTCCAGCCGGTCTCCGACCATCAGGCATTGTTCCGGGCTCGTTCTCAGCTGCCGCAGCGCACAGGAAGCGTAATATTTCGAGGGTTTCCCGACCGTTTCATGCGGCGGCACCCCGCTTGCGGTTTCGATCGCCTTAATGAATGCCCAGGTATCGGGAATAACTCCTTCTTCCGCCGGGCAGAAAGGATCCGGATTGGCGGCGATAAGCCGGGCACCGCCCCTTACGGCATTTACGGCGGCCGTCAGCTTATCGAAATCGAAGCCCCTGTCCAAGCCGACAAGCACATGGGTCGCCTGCCCCGCCTCCCTGGTAACGGAAATTCCGCTGCGGTGCATCTCCTCCCGCATCGCAGCCCCTCCGACGAGAAACACCTTGGCGCCGGAGGCAAAATCCCGAAAGTAGGCGCCCGCTGCGGATAAGGCGGTGATAATCTCCTCCGTCCGGCACGTAATACCGTGCCCCGCAAGCTTGTCCCTGACTTCCTCCCGCGTGTATAATGTCGTATTCGTTGCGAAGATCACGGCCTTCTTGCGTTCGCGCAAGCCGCGAATCGTGGCGGCCGCCCCGTCCAGCGCCTTGTCTCCGATATAAATCGTGCCGTCCAGATCAAACAGGTAACCGGAAAAATCATGTAATGAGGTCTGCCGCATATGTTTACCAAGCTGCTCCTTTCAACAAAAAAACCCTTGTCCGAAAAATGAGATACGGAATAAGACCATAAAAAGGTCTTCACCGTACCGTCATTACCGAACAAGGGTTATCTCCTGGTCTCAACCCATGAATTGCAGTAACCGCTGGTACTAAGAGAAGTATATAGCTTGTATGTCAACGGATCATCAATGGACTGTTATTTTTATGTAAATGTTGTGGTTTGAGCGTTCGCAAAGTTCCAAATCAGCGGATCCCCGCTGGAAATATAATCGGCCCCGCTCGCCAGAGCCTCGGCCATTTCATGCTCATGGCGGATCAGACCGCCGACGATCAGCGGCTGGTTGATCATGCCTTTCAATTCTCGGGTTACCCGCGGCATCAAACCGGGCATCAGCTCCACTTCGTCGGGATTCGTGCTGTTGATCATCCGCACGGCCGTATTTACGGCGGCGGTATCGATCGCGAAAATGCGCTGGATGCTCTTGATCCCGGCATGCCGCGCGGCCGAGACGGCGCCCGATTTGGTCGTCACGATGCCGTCCGCTTTGAACTTATCGCCTAAATAGGCGACGGAATGAGCATCCTTCCCCAGCCCGGCGATCATCTCAAGATGGACATATACCAGCTTGCCCGCATCATGCAAACGGGAGATATATTCCTCGATATTTCCGATATGTCCTATCATCAAATTTACCCGCTTCACGCTGCTTTCCAGCACCTGTACGAACTGCTCCTCTTTCGTGACGGAAGCGATGATTGGATAATGCCCCACTGCTACCACCTGCCTATGAGTCTTGTCCGTTCCATTCTACCGGCAAACTATTCGGGCAGTATTAATTGCGCACATAAAAAAGAGCCCGCCAGTAATCTGACGGACTCTTTCAACAAAGTATTTCAAAACGGAGAGAGAGGGATACTCTCACTTCGTTCGAGACTGCGACGCCATTCCTAACGAAGCTTATGCTCCGACGAACCCTCCTTCTGAGGGTTCTCATCCCTCCGCAAAAAAGAGCCCGCCAGTAATCTGACGGACTCTTTCAACAAAGTATTTCAAAACGGAGAGAGAGGGATTCGAACCCTCGCACCGCTTACGCAGTCTAACCCCTTAGCAGAGGGTCCCCTTATAGCCACTTGGGTATCTCTCCAAGAAATGGCTCCCCGAACAGGACTCGAACCTGTGACAACTCGATTAACAGTCGAGTGCTCTACCGACTGAGCTATCAGGGAACAATAGATAAATAACTTATTTAGAACATGTTTTAATTTATCACGATTTCGGGGCAAAGTCAAGAAAGCGGAGTCATTTTCGCTTCTCAGCGGCCGGAATTAAACGTACAAAAAAATGTAAATCCGGGCTTGCAAAAATCATTTCCCACGTTAAAATATATTTAACGTTAAAAATATTTTAACGACTAACAATTTTATTGTATAAGGAGAATGCGGCCCATGAGCGAAGAAGCTGCAGTGAAAAGCAAACGCAACATATTGGGTGGTTTGACGGAATACAAACCGTTTATGTATCTGCTGACGGCCAGAATCGTCTCCCGGTTTGGCGATTCGATCGATTCGATCGCTTACAGCTGGATGGTATACATGCTGACCGGGTCCAAACTGATGATGGGATCATTGTTTGCCCTGAATTATGTGCCCAGCATTTTATTCAGCTTTTTCTCGGGTGCGTTGGTAGACCGCTGGCCCAAACGCCGCGTCATCCTGATCACGACCCTGAGCCGCGGGCTTCTCGTAGTTTTAACGGCGATCCTCTATGCGTCTTCCTTGCTCCGCCCCTGGCATCTGTACGTGCTGACCTTCCTCATTTCTACCCTTGAGTGCTTCACGTCTCCCGCAGAAATCGCATTGGTGCCGCAGCTTCTTCCCAAAGACAAACTGATGAGCGGCAATTCCATCAGCACCTCGGTTTCCAAAATCGCCGAGCTCGCCGGACTGGCCGTCGCGGGAGGAATTATCGCCTTTGCCGGGATATCCGGCGCGATTCTGATCGACGGGCTAACCTTTTTTATCGCGGCCCTGATCATCGCGTTGATCCGTAATACCTCCGAGCTGCCTGGCGCCAAAGCCCCGGAACGAACCACGCTTGGGCAAGAAATCAAAAACGGGCTGAAATATATTTTCGCCGACAAACTGATTTTGACCATTGTACTGATTGCCGCCTATGTGAACTTTTGCCTGTCGGCTTATAATGTGCTGAACCCGGCCTATGTCGACGAAATATTGAAATCGGGCCCGTCCGGTCTCAGTCTGTTGGGAATAACGCTGATGTGCGGAATGGTCATCAGCGGGCTTTGGCTCGGCAAAAAGGGCGCTGCCTTCAAGAAAAGCCGGTTGATTCTGGCCGGATACTTGCTCCTTGGGGCCAGTTACGCTCTTTTGTGCCTGCCCCCTTACATTTCAATTTACCCACTCTATTCGGCCGCCTTGTTTACATTCGGGATGGGCATCGCCGTGCCGCTTTGCAGCACTCCGGCAACCACCTATTTCATGGAAACCGTCCCCAAAGAAATGTTGGGCAGAGTAGGAGCGATTTACAGTATGATCTGCACTTGCGCGATTCCGCTCGGCAGCCTGCTTGCAGGTGCGGCGGGGGAGTGGATGAGAATCCACCTGCTCTATCTCTCCTTCGGAGTTCTGCTGATAGTACCGACATTCCTGATGCTGAAACACCGCAGTTTTATGCAGCTATGATCGTGGTCCCCTCATGCGTTATACTAGTGATACTAATAAAGGTGCACCATTCAAGGATGGTCATTCTTTTGAATCACGGGGGCATATATGAAAAAGGAACTTAAAACGCTGGAGGAAATCCGCATTTATTCGGACCCGTACCGCATCCAAATCATGAGCGAATTTCAGAAGATCGGCCGTCCCGCGACCGTCAAAGAGGTTGCCGACTCGATGAACGAGGTCCCGGCCAAGGTGCATTATCATGTCAAAAAGCTGGAGAGCATCGGGCTCGTTTCGCTGGTGGATACCAAGCTCATCAACGGAATTACCGCGAAATATTACGAGCCGTTCGACGGCGAGATTTCGATCCGGAAGAGCGAATTTGACGAGGCTCTGCATCCGGTGTTTCAATCCGAGACCCAGAAGCTGCTCAACAATATTTTCGAGGAAGGCAAAAAGCGCTTTTTGTTGGCCAATCAACACCCCGAGCCGAACGGCACGCTGATGAACCAGAGTGTTTATTTGACGAAAGAAGAAGCGAAAGAATTGGTCGAGTTGATCAAAGACTATTGCAACCGGCATCAGACCGACGACAAATCCGTACCCCGCGAAAAATTCGATATTTTGTTCGCCATAGCGAAAAGCCCGGAACCCGAGCAGGACGGTATAAATAAAAAAGAACCGTCTTCCCCGTAATAGGAAACCCGGTTCTTATGTTTAGTGCTGTTCATCAGTTCCGTCTTGGTTTTGGTCTTTCTCGTTCTCATGTCCGTGAAGGCGAACGGGCTGCGGCTTTCCTCCGGATTCCGCTTGCCTTCGCGGACCCGCTTTTGCCGCATCTTAAGGGCCTTGGATTTGGCCATGGTAATCACTCCCCTAAATCATCATTGTCTATTGCAGACTGCTTAATTGTAGCACACCTCTGCATTTCCCGCACCGGTAACGCTCCGGATCAACCCGGCGTTTGCGAAGATACTCCATCCCGCAGCGATTGCAGACCAGCTTATAACGATAAGGCAGCGGTTTGCGCTTGGCGCGGCCGGGCAGGGACTGGCAGTAGCGGCTGCCACCGACTTGATTCAACAGCGCTTTGAATTCGGGATCGCGGTGACGGTAGCCTCTCCCCGACAGATGAAGATGGTAATGGCACAATTCATGCTTGATGATGCGCTCCACTTCTTCGGTTCCATAGGCTTCAAGCTGAGCCGGATTGATCTCGATATGATGCGTCTTCATAAAATACCTTCCCCCGGTCGTCCGCAGCCGCCCGTTAAACTTGGCCCGATGGCGGAACGGCACGCCGAAACTTCGTAACGAAATCTCCTCGACCCAGGTTTGAAGCTGCTCGTCGTTCATCGGTTACCCTCCCCTCTTTTCTATAAGTATACTTGAATTTTAACTTCGGCTTACGATACACTGTCAAGTAGAATGAAGGAAAAAGGAGATTATGGTGACATGGCCGTTATGAGATACGTTATTTTGCAGCAGGATCAAAGCTTGTTGTTCGTCGAAATGCCCGGCGATTACGCCTATCAGTTGAGCGCACTGAATCTGCGCCTGAATAAGGAAATCGACAAGCTGACGGCGGATGAGGTGCCGGCATTGCCGCTGGCGATTGCGGAATGCGACAAGCTTGAGCTGCTCGATGAATCGCTGCAAATTACGAGCGGTTTGGATTATATAAATGAACTGGAAGCGGCTTTCTCCGCGATCCGCGAGGAGAACTATCCGCTAATCTCGCTGCTGACGGAAATCCGCGCCCTGCAGGCGCAGATGGAGCAGTGGTACGAAGAGGAAGGAATCGCTTAAACCCTCTTCCGTGGCCGGCGGTTAGCCGTTCCGGCATTGGACCTGCACCGTTTCCGGCATCTCCCCATATCTTAGCTACTAAGAATGCGGAGGAGGAGATCGTGTTGCCCAAATGGCTCAGCAACCAGATTATGCGCGCTTTTCATAAGCGCGACCGCCGCCAGATTATGCTGCTCAATGATTGCTGGTTTTTTTATTACAATCGCCGGGACGCCGATAACGCATCCGGCAAACTTCAGTAAGCTATGAAGAGTGGCGACAATCTGACCGAAAACGAAAGCCCGCCGGGGAACGGCGGGCTTGTTTTGTGTCCAATATGCAAGGGCCGGCGGCTACTGAGCCTTACTGTCCTGCGGCGATACCATCGTCAGTCCGACCCGTCCCTTTTTCACGTCGACACTCAGCACCCAGACAGTAACGGTGTCGCCGACGGATACGACGTCCATCGGATGCTTGACGAAGCTCTTGCTCAGTTGCGAAATGTGCACGAGGCCGTCATTCTTGATGCCGATATCGACAAAGGCACCGAAATCGATCACATTGCGCACAGTGCCCTGGAGCTCCATGCCCGGCGCCAAATCCTCGATCTTCAGCACATCGGTGCGGAAGATCGGCAGCGGCAGCTCCTCGCGCGGATCGCGGCCCGGACGCTGGAGGCTGTCCAGGATGTCGCGCAGGGTCGGGACGCCGACCTCCAGCCGCTCGGCCAGCTCCTCCGGCTTCAGCGCGGCCAGCCGCGCCGCCAGCTCCTTGGAGCCGAGCTGGTCGAGGCCGACGCCCAGCTCCGCGAACAGCCGGCTCACCACGTCGTACGATTCGGGGTGAATCGGGGTCCGATCCAGCGGATGCTCGCCGCCGTTGATCCGCATAAACCCGATGCACTGCTCGTACGTCTTTGCGCCGAGCCGCGGCACCTTCTGCAGCTGTTTGCGGCTTTGGAACCGTCCGTTCTCTTCACGGAACTTGACGATATTCTTCGCCGTCGTCGCGTTGACCCCCGACACGTACGAGAGCAGCGACGGCGAAGCCGTATTGACGTCGACGCCGACGTGGTTGACCGCGGATTCGACCACCGCGGTCAGACTCTCGTCAAGCTGCTTCTGGGAGACGTCGTGCTGGTACTGCCCGACCCCGATCGCCTTCGGCTCGATTTTGACCAGCTCGGCCAGCGGGTCCTGCAGCCGGCGGGCGATGGACACCGCGCTCCGCTCCGCGACGTCGAGATCGGGGAACTCCTCCTGCGCCAGCTTGGACGCGGAGTACACGCTCGCTCCGGCCTCGTTCACGATCAGGTAAGCGAGCTCCTTGCCCTTGCGCTCCGCAATCACCTCGGCGATGAATTGCTCCGTTTCACGCGACGCGGTGCCGTTGCCGATGACAATCAGCGACACGCCGTACCTGTCGATCAGCTCGCCCACCTTGGCCGCCGCCTCGCGCTTCTTGTTGTTCGGCGGCGTCGGATAGACCACCGCGACCTCCAGCAGCTTGCCGGTATCGTCCACGACGGCAAGCTTGCAGCCGGTCCGGTACGCCGGATCGACGCCGAGCACGCATTTGCCGCGGACCGGCGGCTGCAGCAGCAGGCTGCGCAGATTGGCCGCGAAGATCGTGATCGCCTGCTGCTCGGCTCTTTCCGTCAGCTCGCCGCGGACCTCGCGCTCGATCGAGGGAGCGATCAGACGCTTATAAGCGTCCTCGATCGTCGACTGGAGCACGCCGCTCGTCGCGGAGCCGCCTTTAATCCAGCGCCCGGCGATATGGCGGTGAATCATCTCCGCGTCAACCTCCAGCGAAACCTTCAGCACGTCCTCGCGCTCGCCGCGGTTCATGGCCAGGATGCGGTGGGACGGCATTTTTTTGGCCGATTCCCGGTAATTGTAATACATCTCGTACACGGATTCCGCCTCGGGCGCCTTGGCCTCGGACACCATCATCCCGTGTTCCATCGTATATTTGCGGACCCATGCCCGGGTCGCCGCTTCGTCGGCGATGCTTTCGGCCACGATATCCATCGCGCCCTGCAGCGCTTCCTCCGCCGTTTCCACACCCTTGTCCGGGTCGATATACTTGGCTGCCTCAGCCAACGGATCGCCCTGCTTCGGCTGGGACAGAAGCCATTCCGCAAGCGGCTCCAATCCCTTCTCTTTGGCCACGCTGGCCCGCGTTTTCCGCTTCTGCCGATAAGGGCGGTACAGGTCCTCCACTTCCTGGAGCTTAACCGCCTTGCGGATCGCCGCCTCCAGCTCCTCCGTCAATTTATTCTGCTCCGCGATAATCCGGATGACCTCGTGCTTGCGGTCCTCCAGATTCCGGAGATAATGATTGCGCTCTTCGATATCGCGAAGCTGGTTCTCGTCCAGCTCGCCGGTCATCTCTTTCCGGTAGCGGGCGATAAACGGAATCGTATTCCCTTCGTCCAGCAGCGATATGGTCGTCCGCACCTGCTTCAAGGACAGGTTAAGCTCTTTGGCGACCTGCTGCACGATCCGTTCGCGCTCCTCCGCCTCGTTCTTCCCCACTGTTTCGATCGTATCCGATTGCGGCAATGGAATCCCTCTTTCATTAAAAAATGCGTTATTCCTTTATTATCACAAAATCAAGCCGCCTTTTCCAGCCTGGTGACGTTGTCGGGTCGTCCAAACTACCGCTCCATTCCCGAAAAAGACGAAAACACCGCGGCCGTGTTACCGGCAGCGGTGCTCCAAAATTGATTTTAGAAATTGGTATAAATACTACCCGAATCAACCGTCGCAAACATCACAAAGGCCAAAACTACGATTAAGATAAGAATAGCGTACAGCACGGTGCCGATAATCCCGCAAACCAGCCCGGCGATCGATAGTCCGCGTCCCTGCTCCCCGGTTCTTTTGAGCTCTTTAAACGACATGCTGGCAAATACAATAGCGACAATCCCCAAAATAAAGCCTATGTACGGAACCACGAGCGACATGATGCCGAGAACGAGCGAGGCGATCGATTTGCCGTTCGTCTTCGGCGGTGCCGGCGGCGGGGGCGGGAAGCCTCCCTGATAATTGTTAAAGGTTGTGTATTGATAGTCTGTCTGATTTTGATCCATTCAAAAATACCTCCGCTAACCTCAATATTTCCTATTGTAACGTATCCCTGCTTGGACTGTCACCAAATTTTTGGATTTATTTCACTCGGAACCGCTTACTTTCAGTTTATTTTCAGCTTCATTTAATATTACTTTCATTTAATTGTTGTAAGATAGAATAAATTTCATCTAAAATTTTGACCTGTTTTTACCGGGTGAACCATAAAGAAGGATGTGATGTAAATTGTTGCCAGCTTAGTATCTTTGCTTTGGATGAGATGAGTACGGTTTATTCCGCCTGGAGACAGCATGATTATCATTTTTTGTAAGAAAGTTGGAGTGATGAGATGAAACAAAAGAAATGGCTATGGATCGGCATTGGAGCGGTGGTACTTATCGCCATCATCGTGATCCTTATTCTGAGCCTGCGTCCGGACAAGCAAAATGAGGCGGCGGCTCCTACCGTAAACACCACCAAAGTAACGAAGGGGAATATTGTGGTCAGCGTTGCGGGTTCCGGCTCGGTAACTTCCACGGTCAGCGAGACCGTTCGTACCAAAGATGAAGGAAAGGTCAAGGAAGTGTTGGTCGAAGAAGGGGACATCGTCAAAAAGGGACAAGTCCTTCTGACCTTTGAAGCCGCCGATTTGGCCGACAGTCTTGAATCCCAGGAAAGATCCCTTAAGTCCCAAAAGCTTGATCTCGAAGATTTGCAGGAGCAATACAAACGGCAAGTGCAAGAAGGGGCAGACGACGAAGCATTGAATGCCACCAAAAAGTCAATCACCAAGCAGGAATTGAATATCGCGGACGTGGAGAAGGAAATCGCCTCTATTAAAGAGGATATGATCGCTCCCGATCCTTTGACTTCGCCGATCGACGGAACGATCACCACAGTGAATATCACGGAGGGCGAACAAGCCAAAAACGGCGACGAATTGTTCGTGATCAACAATTATCAAGACTTAAGCGTGAAGATTCAAGTCGACGAGCTCGATATTCCGGAAGTGGCGCTGGGCATGAAATCGACGGTTGAGATCGATGCACTTCCGGGTCAAACATTTGAAGGCGAGGTTTCGGATATCGCCGACGAAGGAGTGGCGTCCAACGGCGTATCTTTATTTGATGTCACGATCAAACTGCTTAAATCCGACGGGGTCCGGGTCGGCATGTCGGCGGAAGCTACCGTCATTTTGAACGAGAAAAACGATATTTTGACCCTCCCGATCGAAGCCGTACAGCAACGGGGCGACAAATACATAGTGATGCTGCCAAACGGCGGCTCGGCTGACGGCGATTCCGGTGACAAAGAAGCGGCGGCTCCGCCTGCTGCGGATGAAGTGCAGCCGCAAGGCGACAAGGCCCAGGCGGAAGGCGCTCCAAGCGACAAAGGAGGTCAGGGCGCCGAAGGAGCCTCTCGCGGCAACATGAAGGAAGTTGAAGTCGGCGTCCACGACGAAAGCACGATCGAAATCGTCAGCGGATTAAACGAAGGCGACGAAGTCGTAATTCCGACCGTACTGGGCAATAGCTCCGGCGCGGCTTCGGCCCAACAGCAAATGCAAGGCCAAATGGGCGGCGGCTTCGGCGGCGGTGGCGGTGGCTTTGAAGGCGGCGGTCCCGGCGGCGGTACACCCGGCGGGGGCGGCTTCGGCGGAGGCGGGGGTGGAAGATAATGACCAACCCACAACAGCCGCTGATCGAAGTCAGCAATTTGGGACACGGCTATATGATGGCGGGAGAGATGATGCCTGTATTGCAGGACATCTCATTTAAAATCAACCACGGTGAATTCGTGGCCATCATCGGCCCTTCCGGTTCGGGGAAATCCACTCTCATGAATATGCTCGGCTGTCTGGATGTCGCCAATGAAGGAATTTACTTATTGGACGGACAGGATGTAAGAAAATTGTCCGACAACAAGCTGGCGGGTATACGAAATGAAAAAATAGGCTTTATTTTTCAGCAGTACAATCTGCTGCCCAAATTGACCGCCTTTGAAAATGTGGAGCTGCCGCTGATTTACCGGAATGTGCCTTTCCGCGAACGGAAAAAGTCCGTGGAGGAGGCGCTTAGTCTGGTCGGCCTGGAAAACCGGATGTACAACCGTCCCTCCCAGATGTCCGGGGGTCAGCAGCAGCGGGTCGCCATCGCCAGGGCCATCGCCGGCAAGCCGCCGGTGCTGCTGGCTGACGAACCCACAGGCGCTCTCGACAGCAAAACCGGCGTCGAAGTCATGAATACGATGAAGGAACTAAATAAACTGGGCCATACGATTATTATCATTACGCACGACCTTTCCATCGCGGAGCAAGCCGAGCGGATCATTCGCATCATGGACGGCCGGATTGTCGAAGATCGGGGGGCTGCGGTTTGAATATTTATCAAAGCATCAAGATGGCCGTGAAAAGCATCATCGGGAATAAAGTAAGATCCTTCCTGACGATGCTCGGCATCATCATCGGCGTTTCGTCCGTCATCATATTGGTTTCCGTCGGCCAGGGAACGACTTCTACGATCACGGATCAGCTCGAAGGGCTCGGTACCGATTTGCTTACCGTGAGCATCATGGGCCGCGGGGCCACGACCTCGCTGACCTATGAAGAAGTCCAAAGCCTGAACGATATCGAAGGGGTCAAGGCCGTATCCCCGGTCGTCAGCGGCTCGGCCACCGTCAAAAAGGGAACGACCAACGATTCTTACTCGATTGAAGGGATATCCCCTTCCTATGAGGATGTGCAAGACTTCCACGTTCAAGACGGTCGTTATATTCTCGATATCGACAACGAATACCGGATGAAGGTAGCCTTGATCGGCACCGAAGTGGCCAGCGATTTTTTCGGGGCCGACAATCCGGTAGGCGAGACGATCCAGTTGAACGGTTCAAGCTTTAAAATCGTCGGGCTGCTCGAATCCAAAGGCAGCGGGATCACGGGTTCCAACGACGACAAAATCCTCATACCGATCACAACGGCGGAGCGGTTTCTGCAAAGCCGCGGCATTCGTTCCATCACGGTGCAGGCGGACTCGACGGAAGTGGTCGAAGACACGCAAACCCGATTGGAAGCTTGGCTGGACGAGAAGTTTTTGCAAGCCGAGAATGCGTATTCGATCTTTAGCGCCCAGGAAATGATGGATACGCTCGGTTCGATCACCGGCATGCTCTCGGCGGCGCTCGGCGGGATCGCCGGCATTTCCCTGCTCGTCGGCGGGATCGGGATTATGAACATCATGCTGGTCTCGGTCAGCGAAAGAACAAGGGAAATCGGCGTACGCAAAGCGATCGGCGCCAAGAAGAGAGACATTCTGATGCAGTTCATGGTTGAATCGACGGCGCTCAGCGGACTCGGGGGGCTTATCGGAATAGGCATCGGATATGGTACCTGCGCGTTAATAACCCATTATACGAGCTTAACCGCCAGCGTAGGCACATTCATCGTTGTATTTTCATTCGCTTTCTCTTTGTTCATCGGCATCGTGTTTGGCATGATTCCGGCGAACAAAGCGGCCAAGCTGCGGCCGATCTACGCCCTGCGGACGGACTGATAAGATATTCAAAAAAACAAAAAGCAGTGATCGTTTCCCGAACGCGGGACGATCACTGCTTTTTTAACGAAAAAAAACGCCCGAACATTCATGTTCAGGCGCCGCTGCGAACAGGCCCACAACGACCTGCCCGGCTCTATATTCAAAAGTCAATTAAACCGAGACTGATCAGCAAAGCCTCGTTCACTTTCTTCATCGTCTCTTCGTCTAAATGCGTGATTTTGTCCGTAAGTCTCTGTTTGTCGATCGTTCGGATTTGCTCCAGCAAAATAACGGAATCCCGGTCAAATCCGTGCGTAGCCGCATCGATCTCGACATGAGTCGGCAGCTTCGCTTTCTGGATTTGCGCCGTGATGGCGGCAACGATCGCCGTCGGGCTGAATCGGTTGCCGATATCATTCTGGATAATAAGCACTGGTCTTACCCCGCCCTGCTCGGAACCCACCACAGGGGAGAGGTCAGCAAAAAAAACGTCACCGCGCTTTACGATCAATGGTTACACCCCGCTTACTAGGCGGTCCAGAGTGATGTCTGCATCTTCCTCCGCATGGAATGCTTCAGAGGCCATGGATAGGTTAATCTTCGCCATCTCCATATAGCCCCGCTGCATCGATTCGCGGATAAAACGTTTCTTCCGCTCATTCAAATACAGCTTCATGGCTTGCCTGATCAGCTCGCTGCGATTGGAATTTTCCATTGCAACGATTCCATCCACTTCCTGTAAAAGATGATCCGGTAAACTAATCATAATTCTTTTGGTATTGTGCATGTTGGCCATCCTTACTTCCACCCCCAAAACCTTGTAGACCCTAGTACCCCTTGACCATATGACTCAGTATTGCTTTATTCAAGGAAATATATACAAAAGAAGTATATGCCGTGAGTATATCAAGTATGATGCATATCATTATAAACAAAAATGACATTGCCGTACATACCTGATCATTTCCATGTTTTATTCATTCGCTAGTCCCGGCATAAAATCCTTCATTCGGGAAAAAAGTTTTGTTGGTTTTTGTCAGAGCTGCCCGTTTTTCTTAGGTCAGCAGAGGATTTACCAGATTATCCGGTTTTCCGGCCCGGGTATATAGTCTCGGGACCCGGTGAGCCAGCATGCAAATCAGTTCGTAGTGGATGGTTCCTAATGCGGAAGCCAGTTCGTCTGCGGTAATGCAGCCGCCGGACTGCTGGCCGATGAGTACAACCTCCTCGCCGGCTTGGATTTCTTCGGCTTTGTCAGCCAAAGGTTGTAGCGATACCATACATTGGTCCATGCAAATGGTCCCGACCACAGGAACGCGGTGTCCGCGTATCAATACTTGCGCTTTGCCGCCGAGCATCCGGGAATAACCGTCGGCATAGCCGATCGGCAATGTGCCGATGGTTTCTTCCCGGTCGGTCACGTATCTCGCCCCGTAGCTGATAGCGGAATTCGGCGGCAGCGTTTTGACCCTGACCAATTCCGATTTCAGCGACAATACCGGGGTAAGCCGGATACGATCCCGCCCGACCTCATCCGACGGGTACAGACCGTACAAGGCGATGCCGATTCTCACCATTTGGCAAGATATTTCCGGCATATCAATGGCGATGGCGCTATTGCCCGTATGTATAATCGGGATATGAATTCCATGCTCCCGCAGCGCGTTCACCACGTCCTGAAAACGCCGATACTGTTCCAATGTATAGCTCTTGTCTTCTTCGTCCGCCGTGGCATAGTGAGTATACAAGCCCTCCACTTCCACATGCGGAATTTGCAGCGCTTCGGTCACGAAAAGGGCCACATCTTCTCCGGGCAGCAAGCCCAGACGTCCCATTCCGGAGTCGATTTTGATATGGACCTTCAGTTTATGCGGAAATTCCGCAGGATCAAGGGCCCGGATCGCCTCCAGCACTTCCCGACTGAACAAAGTCAGCGTGATGTCGTGCTCCCATGCGGTTTGTACGCCATGCGGCGGCGTGTATCCCAGAACCAGGATCGGGAGCTTGATGCCGGCACGGCGCAGTTCCAGCGCTTCGTCCAAAAAAGCGACGCTGAGGTAATCCGCGCCGTAGCGTTCAAGTTCCTGCGACACGACAACGGCACCATGTCCATAGGCATTAGCCTTTACACATGCGAGCAATTTCATGTCCGCCGGCAGCCCCTGCCGCAGTTCTCTATAATTCGAATACAACGCGTCCAAATCTATAACCGCTTGGGTTGGTCGATACTTCACTTGCACTTGTAGGTCACCTTCTCTAATGTTTGACAGTCCATACTCAAACTTGCGTTTACTCCGACAATACACTAATGGTAATGTCCCGGGGAGCGGCTGTCAAATCCACGAAAGGCCCAAAATGAGGAAAAGGCGGATACGCAGGTTCCAGGAAATAGCCAACCTCCGGAACAGCCGTACTCCGCCTGCCATACTATATTATTTACCCGTTTGGTCCTGCATAGAAGCGGCGATCTTCACCATTTCGGTGACGGGAAGATCATCGCTCGTAATGCGGAATTCCAGTCCGTCCGTGGTCCAGGTCAAGGTCTTCAGTTCTTCTCCGGTCAGAAGTCCGGCGGTGAAGCCCAGGTCAACCAGTTCCCCGGGAACGAGCGACGCCGTCCGGTCAGGCGAGCGCGCTTCCGTGAGCGTAAATTGATATGTACCGTTATAACGTAGCAGTACGAGGCTCCGGTCGCTGTCTTCCACGATTTTATCGTCCTGATATACCACTCCGTCCGGCAAATAGGTTGGAATGATTACGCCGAAAGGATCGGACAATGCGGGCAAAGCGGAATCTTCACCTTCGGCATTCCCTCCTGCAGCCGTGCCTTCCGATGCGGGATCATCCAGGCTTGTTTCCTGCGCTTTTTCCACCAGCATGCCGTTCTCGTCGACCTCCAGCAGCGTGCCCTTGGCATCCTGAGCGGCCGCATCCAGATTATGCTGCATATCGAAGGAATTGCTCTCGAACTTGGGGTTGAAATCGAATTTATCGAATTTGACTTCGACCACCACTTTAGCCTGGGAGTCCGATACTTGCACTTGTTTTGGCGCATAATTGTCCTTGGCCAGCCAGATTTTCTGGCGGACCAACGCATGGGTGTTGTAATTGGCCGCCACTTCAAACACATAATTGTCCTTTTCGCTTGCGAACTGGCGGGAGTTGTCGCTCAGGATGCTGCGGACCAGCGTCTGGTACAGGTATACCTGCCCTTGATTTTCCGGCCAATCGCTCTGGAAGCGAAAGCTCTTGTTCAGGCTAGGCGTCAGGACATACACGCCCTGTTCATTGCGGAGCACGATCTGGGTCACGTCCTTCTCGTCATTAGTGAGCGCGATCCGGTAAAAGGACGGGTTCTGATACCAGACCTCGACCTTGTACTCCTGGGGCTTGTCGCCGGTAAACAGTGTCATGGTGCCGGAGCCCTGATAGCTTTCCATTTTGGTAACCACTTTGTCCAAATCCTTGACGACGCCGGCGGCATCCTTTTTCCCGCATGCGGCCAGTACGATGCTTAATACGATCAAAATCGTCAGCATCCTTGCGATCCGACGCATGAGATCATCCCCTCTGCAGTTTGATTTCCTAAACTGATACATGTCTATGAGGCAACTTGGCCGATTATGCAGACGAGTTCCGGCTTGACCGGATCGGCTCATTTACCTGGAAACGGCGGTATGATCGGGGATTGACCGTATGAATATAGTGGATGTAGAATGTTTTTTATAAATGCGAACAACCGTGATAAAGGGTAAGTAGACTGACGATGACGATAACAGAGAGCCGGTGGCTGCTGCAAACCGGTATCGCGCGTTTACTCGAATGGCCTTTGGAGTTGCTTTGCCGAACCCGTCCTTTTCAGGATGAAAGTAGGAGAAGCCGGGATTCCCGCCGTTATCAAGGGACAGGTATAAGAGCCGCAATCATGCTCCGTACCTTGATGAGATGGCCGTTTCCCCTCGCCGGAGTCGGAACGGTCAACTAAGGTGGCAACGCGAGAAACTTCGTCCTTATGGGGTGGAGTTTTTTTTATTTTCCGAATTCTTTTAAGGAGGTGATGGCCGTGGAAGATGGCTGGTGGTGGTGCCGTTGGTCGGTAAAGAAGAAGCTCTCGAATTTAAGGAGGAAATCGAATGAACCAAGTTGGCAAAGAGCGGGTGCTCACCGGCGACCGGGTGACCGGCAAGCTGCACCTCGGCCATTACGCCGGGAGTTTGCAAAACCGGGTTCACCTGCAAAACAAGTACGATACTATGATTCTGCTCGCGGACATTCAGGCGCTGACAACGCATTTTGAGCGGCCGGAGTCCATCAGCGTGCATCTGCGCGAAGTGGCGCTCGACTATTTGGCGGCGGGCGTAGATCCAAATCAAGCAACGATCTTCGTCCAGTCCATGGTACCGGAAATCGCCGAACTGACCGTGTTCTTCTCTATGTTCGTCACAGTCAATGCCCTGCGCCATAATCCGACAGTTAAGGCCGAATCGAAAGGCAGCGGCCTGGATGAGCTGTATTACGGCTTCCTAGGGTACCCGGTCAGTCAGGCGGCGGACATCGCCTTCTGTAAAGCGACGGTCGTGCCGGCCGGGGAGGATCAGCTCCCTCATTTGGAGCTTGCCCGGAAGGTTACACGCCGATTTAACGAACTGTACCGGCCGGTGTTTCCAGAGCCGCGGGCCTTGATCAGCGACTCGCCGCGGCTTGTCGGTACGGACGGGAACGCGAAAATGAGCAAGAGCCTCGGCAATGCGATCGAGCTGGCCAGCTCGTCGGAGGAGCTGGCCCTGAAAGTCCGCCGGGCGGTGACCGACCCGGCCCGGGTGCGCAAGCACGATCCCGGACATCCCGAGGTATGTCCGATTTACGCTTATCACAAGGTATTCGGGGCGGACCAGGCCCCGGAAATCCGCGAAAACTGCGAACGCGGCACCATCGGTTGCACCGAATGCAAGCGGCGTATTACGCTGACGCTCGATCTGCTGCTGGAGCCGATGCGTGAGCGGCGCGCCCGTTATGCGGGGAAGCCGGACCTGGTCGACGAGATCCTCATCGTGGGAACGCGGCGCGCGCGAGGCATCGCGAAGGAAACGCTCGCCGAAGTGCGGGAAGCGATGGGTCTTGATTATTTCCGGGCTTGAAGCGGAGAAGATACAGATTCGAGACCCGGGAAAATCCGGGCCTCGGGTCAATAGCAAGGACAAATGAACAGGCAAGCTGTCACGAAGTGCATACATTATCCTAAAGTCACTTATAAATAGTCACTAATATAGGAGATGATGTAATGTCATTCTGCCCGACATGCCCAACCCAAACGGTTGTAGATCCGCCCGTACCGGTTTACCAGAACTTTTTTCACCCTCAAATCGTTCAGGTGATCCATCCTATTGAGATCATTAGACAACATCATTGCGTTCCCGTGCCGCAACATTTTTACAAGGTTAGTGTCAGAGATGAAATGTGCTACGTTTCGAGTACAAAGCGCAAAAGAAGAAGATAGCTTTAAGGATTCACACGCCTAAATAGATATACTATTAAAGAGAAGACTGCCCTCGTCGGCAGTCTTTTGAATGGAAGCATGTTATCTATCTGATTCTTCGTATTCTGCGTATCGGTCTTCTCTCCAGCAGCAGGATCGCAAGCAGGTCAAACAGCACGAGCGGCAAAATAATTGGAGCGAATGTCGCATGCGCCTTGCTGCCTTTGCTGTGAACCGAGCTCGTTTTAAGGTACAGCTTACCGCCGCTCACTTTTACAATCCTACCGTAAAGTACTGCGCCGGTTTTCATTTTGATCCGAACCGGTTTGCCCACATATTTCCGGGCCAGCTTTGCGCGAGCCGTCACCGCCAACACCCCTCACCTCCTATAGGTCATAACACAGTATACGTCCGGCGCCAAGGAAAGATTGGGCATGTGTCACGGTAACAGGCTAAAAATTCGTCAGTGTAACATAGGATTACTCTGTGCCCACATCCCTTCGATGGCAAAAGCGCTGCCCGGATATCCTCTTCCGCGATGGAGCAAGCGCTTAAGCTCGCGACTTTAAAAGATCGTTCCTTTAGCAATATACCGAGTACGGTTCATAGCTGTTTTTGACTCGACGATTGGAAAAATACAATGTAGTTCTGCCTTCGCCGCAACTATTCGTGCCTAGAATGGAAATATCCAGTCAGGCAAGCTTCATTTTAAGAAAAACAACCGAAATGGACATTTCTGATTGGATATTTCCAAGCAAAACCGAGAATCCGGGCTCTGTTAATGAGTTTCATTGGAAAAATCCAACGGAGGTTCTTCGTATACGCCAAAAGCCCGCCGCTTATGGCGACGGGCCAAATCCAAAGATTATTTTCTTTTGGTATACGCAATTCGCTTGATGCTTTCATGGGAAAGGCAGAAAGTATCCGCCAGTTGGTCTATGGATTGGCCTTGAGAGAATCTGTCGGCGATTTCCCGGTTTCTGCGGGCCAGCAAATCGCGGCTTCCGCCAATTCTCACCCCACTTTTTTACGCATTCGCCAGAATTCGGAATGTATAGGGTAGTTCCTTGGACATATTTTTGAATTTCTTTCAGTAATACTTCAGGCTGTCCTCTACCCTTCCTTCGCGATCTCCTCCGCCGGCAGATGACGCTTCCCGAGAAGCAAGAACGGCAGGCCAAAGGCTGTAATCAAGGCCATTATGGCAAAGATGATCAGGGCTCGATGGACACCCAGGCCATCCAGAAGAAATCCGCCCAGCAGCGGGGCCAGAACATTCCCCAGATTATTGAAGCCGAACATCCCGAAGTAACTGCCCCGGAGCTCGGGCTTGGCAATCCGGTCCACAAGCATATCCGTCATCGTAAACATCAGAACTTCGCCGACCGTAAACAGAACTACGCCCAGCATCAGCATCCAGATATGGCTGGATGCCCCGAACACGAACATGCTGGCGGAGACGCAAATATTACCTGCGATCAGCGGTGCAACCGGTGAGAAACGGCTGGCGAAGCGAACGAGCGGATACTGTACCGCCAGCACGACGACGGCGTTCAGGGAAATCATGTAACCGAACAATGTCGCTCCGTTCGCGAATTTCGAACCAAGCTCCAAATACTGGGGCAGCGTCGAATCGAAATACCCGTATCCCATGACGCAGAAGATCATACCGATCAAGACGTACATAAAGGTGCGGTCCCTTCCGGTTACCTGGAACGCTCGCTTAAGCGTCAGCCTGTCCGATTGTTGCCGGTTAACTCCGCCGATATCCTTATGTATCAAAAATTGCAAAACCAGCACGCCGCCATAGCAAAAGTAAACGAGGGCGGGAATGTAGAACGCGCTTCCCGATTCGGAAGCGCCCATATACAGGCCGAGAAGCGGTCCGGCCACGACCCCCAGATTGATGGCGGCATACCGGAGATTAAAAACAAGCAGCTTGCTCTCCTGCGGGGTAATATCCGCAAGCAGGGCGCGGGAGGTCGGTTCGAACATCGACCGGCAGAGCCCGTTCAGGGCGTTGATGACGAAGAACATCCAAATCTGATTCGCCAAGGCAAAGCCGACAAACACAAACACCCAGCCGAAGATCGAAATAAACAATACCTTTTTACGCCCGATCAGGTCCGATATATACCCCCCGTAAAAGCTCGCGAACACGCCGATCAGCGAGCTGGCGGCGACTACGATCCCGGCTTCGGAGGCGGTTGCTCCCAGCTTGCCGATCAGGTAAATCGAGAGAAAAGGGATGCTCATCGAGGTGGCCATCCGGCCAAAGATCGTCCCGACAATGATGGTCCATGATAAGGGATGAATTTGTCTTAATTGCGATTGCGCTGTCATCGTCCTGGTCTCCCCTGATGTCTCGGATTTTCAAAACTATTGGACTATTAAAACCCGAGAAACCAGATTCTGTCAAGATTTTAATAGAAACAAAAAAAGCCCGACCGCCGCTGCCGATTTACAGCGTGGCTCCGGGCAAGGGGGAAGCCGGATTTAAAATTTGCCTGTAACGGGGGCCTGCCGTTCCTGGCGGGCTTTTATTTTCTCCCGTAAAATCTCCTGAAAGCTAAGGGGCGTATCCTTGTTATCCTGTCTTTTCGCCGAATTTACCGCCAATGGCTTCGGATACTGGTCATAAAAAGGTACGGCGCTATGTACGCTAAGATTCGGATTCATATCCTGACTCCTTTGCATAGAAGGTAACCGGCTCATAAGATCGTCTTTCTTCTCTTACCCTCTTTCCGGCGCACGCAAACACTTTCCGAACAAAACAGGAAAAAAGCTTCATCCCCCCTCTTTGGTCCCAAGACCCCGCGGCTAACGCAGCCTAGCGCCGGGCCGGAATTAATATTCGTACCGTCGTGCCGATACCCGGTCTGCTTCCGATCGTTACGCCATACCGCGCTCCGAAATGAAGCTGAATCCGGCTGTGGACATTCCGGATGCCGAACCCGGTGTTGAGTCCATCCACCGGATCGAAAATTTGCCGGATCAACTCCGGTGACATCCCGATGCCGTCGTCGATGATTTTAAAGACGATATCGTCCCCTTCCTTTTTGCCGGAAAGACGGATATGGATCGGAGTTCCAAACCAGCCGTGCTCCAAGGCGTTCTCGATAAAGGGCTGGAGAATTAATTTGACGGTAACATATTTAACGATTTCCGGGTCGATATCGTAGAAAACGGACACCGAGTCGCCGAATTTGGTCATCTGGATGTTCATATAAGCCTGAACCTGCTCCAGTTCGCTGCGGATCGGAATGACCGTCCGTCCTTCATTCAGGGACAGGCGGTAAAATTTCGCCAAATCCAGCACCATCCGCTGCAGCTTGTCGACCTCACCGAATTGGGCCAGCCGGCTGATCGACGATAAAGTATTATAGAGAAAATGCGGATTAATTTGAGCTTGCAGCGATTCGAGCTCGGCTTCCTTTTTTTCGATTTGCGCGACATAGACCTGCTCGATCAGGCGATCGATGTTGCTGCCCATTTCATTCAATGCGGAGGCGATCTGTGAGAACTCGTCCTTCCCCCGATAGCCCATCCGTTTGCGCAGATCGCCCTCGCGGAAGGCGTTGAGGACGAAGACGATTTTGTTGATCCGCAGCGAGAAATAACGGGAAATAAACATCCCCGCGAATGTAAAAATGACGAGGCACAGGAAGCAGATCAGGAAGATGAACATCCGTACCTTTTGCGAATCGCGCTCCATGACCGTCAACGGAACAAAAGCCGTAAGCTGCCATGACTGGTCTCCGACCGACTCCGTAATCGTCAAATATTCCGCTTCATTATTCGGCCCGCCGCTCGGCGATGGCGGCATTTCCCCCGAACGGTACAGCACCCTCCCGTATTCGTCCTTGATGATCAGCGCGCTGCCGTTCCCGATCTTCCGGTAATCCACCGCCTGGAACAACTCCTCGGTCCGGACGCTGATTCGCATAAATCCGATCTCCTTCAATTCGAGCGGTTTTTGGAAATCCACCAGCCTGCGCAGCAGCGAGATCCTTTTGAATTCCATATCCCGCTCCACCCGCTGCCATACTTTGGTCTCCCCGAATTGCTCCGGCGGAAAATCCACATGCCACGCCTTCTCCTCAATCCGCTTCAGATGGTATATATTGAAGTTTCCTTCCAGGAGGTCCGGCCGTTCTTGGGCAAAAGAGCCGTAATACACTTCGGGATACGTGTCGTTCGCCAGGAACAAAAACATCGCGATATGAAGTCCGGTGGAATGCACGGCGATTGAAAATTTGGGCATGACGATTTTGGTCGTCCGCTCGTAGCTTTCCCAGCCTTTTTCATAATTTCTTAGCTGCTGGATCAGGGAGTAGTCGCCGTACAACATATCCGAAATCCGGACGACGTCCGCCATCTTATATTCGATATTGTCCTTCATCTGCACCAGCGTGCCCTGAATATTGTTCCGCGTTTGAACGCGGATCGAATCCTGATACATTGAATGCGAAAAAAAGCCGATCGCGATAACAGGTATAATGATAAATACCATATAAGTGAGCATCAGTTTATAGCCAAACGGGATATACTTCGGTCGTTTGGAGGGTATCCCTGCAGTCGGCATAGTCTTCTCCTTCTGGTCACGAATCCTTTTTTCGGAACTCCATGGGTGTCATCCCGAACGTTTCCTTGAATTGGCGGCTAAAATAAGGAATATAGCGATAACCGACCCGATCGGCGACCTCATAGATCTTCATGCTCGGGTTCTTCAGCAAATCACGGGCCTGCTCCATTCTCATCCCGACCAGCACCTCGCTGAAATTTTTGCCGACTTCTTCTTTAAACAAATGGCCCAAATAATTCGGGGAAAAAGAAAACTGCTCCGCCATATCCTTCAGCGTGATATTCTCTTTTATCCGCTCCTTCATCGTTTTGAGAATTTCCCGGATCAAGCGGCTGTTCTTCGTGGCCCGCTTCTTGCGGATCATTTCCGAGAT
This sequence comes from Paenibacillus haidiansis, assembly GCF_036553665.1. Classification (NCBI taxonomy): domain Bacteria; kingdom Bacillati; phylum Bacillota; class Bacilli; order Caryophanales; family Paenibacillaceae; genus Paenibacillus; species Paenibacillus haidiansis. The sequence continues at coordinate 310,447 of NZ_JAZHPZ010000006.1, forward strand.
TTCAAACACCTTGCGGACGAGCCAGGAGCGGATGTCCCCCATCATCTCGAACTTCAGCACGACGTCTAGACTGTGCAGCTCCATCCCGAGCAGTTCGAACAGATCCTCGTCCAGGGATTGCAAATAATGATCCAGCTTGAACACAATATACATCGCCAAATTATAAACCGTAAATTTGGAGCGGAGCGTGGATACCGATTTAAACAGGTTGTCGATTTCGTCATGCACCCGAACGAGATCGTAATCCGTCATCGCCTGGAACAGGGCATCCAGACGGATATCCAGCGTCTTCGCATCGCTCAGCTCCGGCGCCCTCCGCACATCCTCGTAATTGATCACCTGCCCGCGGCCGAAAAACATTTTGCCGTCCAGCGCCTCCAAAGCCTGCTTATAAGAAAGCGGCAAATCGGAGATATGCCGCACTTCTTCCCCCAGGCCCACCGTCAATGCCGTCGAAATCGTGGCGTCGATCGAGCCGCGGATTTCCTCCAGGCAGCGGCCGAGTCCCTCGCCATGCAGAACGACGGCTATCCGGTTTCTCGTCAATTTGCAGCTATACAGCCCGTTACTGTATATAATCTCGTAGAGCCGCTTTAGACTGTTTTCCAGCTTATCGCGGGCGGCGGCGAGCTCGCTCTCTCCGGCCTTGAGCCACTGCAAGTCGTCGATCTCCAGCACCGCGGCCCGCAGCGGCCCCTGCAATCGGTCGAGGCCGTACGAAGCGGCCAATTTCATCAGGCTGCCGGACGAGTCCCAAGCGAGCTCGCCTTCCAGCAAGCGGATGAGCAGATCGTTCTGGGCCATCGGCTTCATCCTGCGGTAATTCTCCTCCGTCTCCCGCTGCCGCTCCTCTAGCCCGAGCTCTTCCGCAGCGGCCAGCAGCGAGGAGATCAGCTCCTCGTCGTCCATCGGCTTCAGCACGTAGCTGCAGGCCTTCAGCGACAGCGCTTCTTTGACATAGTGAAAATCCTGATATCCGCTGACGAAAATGATTCTGACATTCGGCTTCTTATCAATCGCGATTCTGGCCAGCTCCAATCCGGACATGTTCGGCATATTGACATCCGTCACCAGAATATCGACCGCCTGGCGGTTTAACACCTCGCAAGCCGCAAAGCCGTTGCTGACGGCCTCGACCACCTCCATCCCGAGCCGTTCCCAGGGGATAAACCGTTTCATGCCTTCCAGGTCAAGCAATTCGTCATCCGCAAGCAGCACCTTATACATGACGAAATCCCTCCCTATGTCTGGTCTTTTTTTTCAGTATATCGTTCCAGAATGTTCCTGAATAGCCAAATATCAAACAGGGCCCGGATCACCGGGCCCTTACGGAAGAGAATGTTATTGTCCGTTTATAATCGCCTTGTTCTCGCTCCATTTCTGCACGTAGAACTCCAGCGTTTTGTCGAATCCGGCGGCCATCGTGTCCTCGTAGGCCTTATCGAGCAGCGCGAGCGCTTCCGCGTCGTCTTTGGCAAATAGCGTCTGCGCCCGGACCTGGAGCCAAATATCTTTGGCGCGCTGGTAGGCGATGCCCTCCTCGCTGTCCGGGTTCGGCGTCATATTCACGAATTCCGTCGCGTCTCCTTGCGTTTTCCAGGTGATCTGATATTGCCAATACGTCGCCCAGTTGCGTTCGTTCTCCGCCAGCGTGGATTCGTATTTCCCCTTCGTGTCGTCGGCGAAGACGGTGTTGCCGACCCACATCAGCGGGTCCATGAATTTTTGGTATTCGGCCAGTTTATCCTTTTGGGTACCGTATTTCTCGGTGAATTTGGGAGTATAGCCGTCCGCCTCATAGCCTTGCCAATATTCGCCTTCGACGCCCCAGAATTGCAGCGTCGTTCCTTCCGGCCCGGTCCACCAGTCGAGGAAAGCGAATACCGCTTCGGGGTCTTTGGCGCTCGTCGTAATGACGGCCGCATTCCAGCCCAATTTATTGTAAGTGCCCGGATAGATTTTGTTCTTATCCAGTCCCTCTTTGTAAATCGGCCAGACCATGAAATACCCGAGGTTGGGGTCGTTCGGGTCCTGCTTCTTCACCTCCGTATCCGCGGCCATCGCATAGACGGTCGGGTTGGCGGAAGCATATACCGCCACGCGGCCGTTCAGCAATTTCTCGTCGACCTGGTCGCGGGTTTGCGTCATCGCGTCCTGCGTCATCAAGCCTTCGCGGAACAATTTGGCCGCAAATACGACGGATTCGCGATACGGTTCATCCTTATAGATCGATTTCATCCCGTCGCCGTCCGGTACGGCGAAAAAGCGGGTGAAGCCGAGGTTATCCTCTTTAAAGGCGGAATAAATCTGGTCCAGCCCATGACCTTCGGAAGCGATGTCGGTTTCGAACGGGATAACGTCCGGGTATTTCTCTTTGACCATTTTCAAATAGGCGTACAAATCGTCGGTCGTTTCCAGCTTGGGCGAGCCCAGCTCCGTGTATATCTTCTTATTGACGACCCAGCCCGCGTTGCCGTTCGGACGGTTGGTATACCAGTTGGGGAATTGATACAGCTTGCCGTCCGGGGAACGGAGCATGTTTAGCGCTTTCGGATCGAGCCACTTTTTCAGGTTCGGATATTTCTCGATGTAATCATCCAGCGGGACAAGCAGACCGGCTTCGCGAAGACGCTCGACGTCCGTGCCGCGCTCACCCCATATGATATCGGGCAAATCGCCGGAGGCGATCATCGTATTCAGCTTTTGCGCGCTGTTGCCGCCGTTCGGCACTTCCGTAACCGTAACCTTCTTGTTGTCCTGAACCCATTTTGTCGTCGGATCATCGCCCCATTTGGGCATGGTGTACCAATTGTAATTGCCGAACAAAGTAATTTCGAGCGGTTCCTTCCCCAGCTCATAAAGCTGCGGTTCCGCCGAAGGCGCATCCGTCGCGGTCGCCTCCGCATTATTTCCTCCCGAATTGCCGGTCGGCTGCGCCGTATTGCCATTATTCCCGGAACAGCCGGCAATCAGAGCTACTATCGTCAGGATCGACAAAATTGTGGCCAACCGTGTTCTCCTCTTCACCATGCGCTGCTTTCCCCCTTTAAATAATAAGTAATATTTATGTTTAAAGCTCATGCTCTAAACCCAAGTCCAATACGCTTTCGCGATGCCGGTATACGGTAAGGCTATTCTTTCAAGGAACCTACAAGCACGCCTTTGACGAAGTATTTCTGGACAAAAGGATACACGCAGATGATCGGGATCGTCGCCACCATCATCGTCGCCATGGACAGCGATTTGCTCGTTACCGTTTTGGCCCGCTGCAAATGGGCGAGCGAAGAAGCGTCCAGTGAACTGGCTTGCTCGGAAACGATATTGGACAGCAGAATCTGCCGCAAAATCGTCTGGATCGGGTACAGATTCTGGTCGGAGATGTAAATGCCGGCGAGGAACCATTCATTCCAGTGCGACACGGCCGTGAATAAGGACAAGGTGGCGATAACCGGGCCGGACAGCGGAAAGACGACCCTGAACAAGGTGCCCCAGTTGCCGCAGCCGTCGATCTTCGCGGATTCCTCCAATCCGGCGGGCAGGCCTTGAAAGAAAGTTTTGAAGATAATCATGTTCCACACGCTGATCAGGGCCGGGATGATGAACACCCAGAACGAATTGAGCAGCCCCAGATTGCGGATCAATAAGAAGGAAGGGATTAACCCGCCGCCGAAATACATCGTAATGATGCACATGACCATGTAATATTTGCGGCCGATCAGCTCCCGCCGCGACATCCCGTAAGCGAAGATTGCGGTACAGAGAATCGAGGTGACGGTGCCGATCACGGTCCGCAGCACCGAGACGATAAACCCGCTCATCAGCCGGTCATCCTTGAACACGATTTTGTAATTTTCCAAAGTGAACACCCGGGGCCAGAGCGTAACCCCGCCTTTGGAGGTATCCAGCCCCTGATTGAACGACACCGCCAGCGCGTTGAGGAACGGATATAGCGTCGACACCGCCAGCAGAGTCAAAAAGATATAGATTATAACCACCATGACGCGGTCACCCAAGCTGTCGCGCATGCTCTTTCAAGGCCTCCTTTCGGTTATCCCGGCTTCCCTTACCACAAACTGTTGCCGGACCGCCGGGCAACGAAGTTGGCGATCGTCAAAAGCCCGACGCTGATGACCGCCTTGAACACCCCGACCGCGGTCGCATAGGAATACCGGTAATTATTGAATCCGACCCGCACTACATATGTGTCCAGCACATCGGATACGTCCCGGATCGCCGGGTTCGCGGCCAGGATCAATATATCTTCAAAGCCTGCGCTAAGCAGGTTGCCGATGGCGAGGATCATGAAAATCGTGACCACGGGCATAATGGATGGAAGCGTTATCAGGTAGATTTGCTTGAACCGGCTCGCCCCGTCGATCGAGGCGGCTTCATAGGTATTCGGATCCACCCCCGCAATCGCGGCAAGATAAACGATCGAGCCGAACCCGATCTCCTTCCAGACGTTGGTGGTGACGAGAATCCCCCAGAAGTACTCCGGCAGGGACAGGAAATTGATCGGCTTGTCGATCACATTCAATTTTTCAAGCAGCATATTGACGCTCCCGTTGTCCACGGCGAGCAGAGCGCTGACGAGACCGCCCAAAATGACCCATGACATAAAATGCGGCAAATAGGTGATCGTCTGTACGACCCGCTTGAAGGCCATTTTTCTGACTTCATTCAGCATTAACGCCAGCAGGATCGGCGCCGGAAATCCGATCAAAAACTTCAGCAGGCTGATCACAATCGTATTTCGCATGACCAGACCGAATTCCGGGGACGAGAAGAAATAGGCGAAATGCTTGAATCCTACCCACGGGCTACTGGTAAAACTCCGTCCGATCTTGTAATCTTGAAAAGCGACCAAAATTCCGTACATCGGAATGTAGCTGAAAATAAAAATCAGGATCAACGCGGGGATCACCATCAGCTGCAGATCGATCTGCCTGAAAAAGCGCCGCAATCCGGCATGCCTGATGCGGGCGTTTGCGTTCAGGGGCCGTTTTTTTAAGGATAGTTGCGCCATATCGTTCCTCCCTAAGGCTTGCTTTCCGCCATCTATCCTCATTCTAAGGAAATCGGCGCCGGCTTACTATCTGCCCAATCAACGAAAAATGATACTAATCAACAAGGTGGTTTTTCTATTGAAATCGAAATCCAATCCGGAACATTCCCCTCTGCAAAAAAAATTGCTGCCGCGCCATATCAGCTTCATGGCAATGGGCGGGGTCATCGGTACGGGCATCTTCAAAGGCAGCGCCGAAACGGTCAGCGTCGCCGGACCGGGGGTCGTGTTCTCCTACGCTTTGGCAGGCCTGCTGCTTCTCGTCGTCATGGGCGCAATCGCCGAGATGGCGACCGTCTATCCCGGGCTCAATATGAAAGACTTTATCCGTAAAGCGTTCGGCGAGCGGCTTTCCTTCATTGTCGGCTGGCTGTACTGCTTCATGTGGCTCACCGTTTGCGTCATCGAAGTGATCGCGGCCGGCAGCTTCCTGCAATTTTGGCTGCCCGATGTCCCGCTCTGGCTGCTGAGTCTTTTGTGTGCCGGCTTTATCCTCGCCATCAATATGCTGAGCGTCGGGGGCTACGGCGAATTCGAATTTTGGCTCGCCGGGATTAAAATCGCGATGATTATCGTATTCATCGTGCTGGGTGGCGCCATCCTGTTCGGCCTGATTCCCGGGGCGAGCGTTCCGTGGCATCATAACTTTACCGCTTACGGCGGCTTTTTCCCGAACGGCTGGACCGCGATTTTCCCGGCGCTGCTGGTGGTCATGTTCTCCTACGGCGGCTCCGAGCTCATCGGGCTGACGCTGTCGGAGGCCCAGGATGCGGAAAAGGTTCTCCCCAGAGTGGTGAAAAGCTTTATCCTGCGGGTCGTGCTGTTCTACACACTGCCGATCCTGATCATTTGCGGCCTGATTCCGTGGAATACGCTGAACGAGCAGACAAGCCCGTTCGTGCAGGTGCTGACTTCCGCCGGGCTTCAGGGCTCCGCGCATCTGATGAACTTCATCCTGATTACCGCCGTATTGTCCGCGGCCAATTCCGGCATCTACGGCGCTACCCGGATGCTGCATTCGATGGCCGGGGACGGCGAGGCGCCGCCGAGTCTTGCCCGCTTGTCCGGGAAGGGTGTGCCGGTCAACAGCCTTAAGCTGTGCGCCGTCATCCTGATTCTGGGCTCCATGATTGCTTATGTCGCGCAGGATAATGTGTTCCGGCTGCTGATGGCCGTACCGGGGTTTGTCGTGCTGCTCGTGTGGATCAGCATTCTGCTGGCGGAATGGAAGCTGCGCAAAACGTATCCCGTTAAGCCCGGTTTTACAGTCTGGGGCTATCCGTATCTCACGTTTATCGCCGTGATCTGCCTGTCCGTCATTGCCGTCATCTTCCTGTTCGATGCGCAAAACCGGATCAGCATCGGCGTCTGCCTTGCGGTCTTATGCCTGCTCGCGGTGTGGTCCTTCCTCCGCTTCAAACCGGGAAAATCCCGCTGAATCAGGCGCTATTCTCCTGTTTCTCCCCCGCTTCAAGCGTGTTACAATAAGGGTTGTATGAATGAACCTAAGTATATAACGCTTGTTATTATATAGAGATAGAGAGATAGATAGAAAAGCTGGGGGAGGAAATGATGGAACTCGAAATCCGGACGGAGTATGTCGTCAAGCCACCGAGAATGCCGTTTCGTACAAAGCTGTGGGAACGGATACGGCAAACATACCGGTACGATACCTCCTTTTGGCGGATCAGCCTGGCCGGCCCTTGGGGGGCCGGCCTATTTGCGTTTGCCCTGGCCGCGCTGGGCATGCCGACCGGCGTGGGCGCATCCTTCGACATGGCAGTTTTCGCCTTTGGCGGAACTCTGGCTCTATTTCTCGCCGCCAATCTCGTCGCCGTTGTCCTCGGCCTGATCAAGCTGCCGGTCCCGCGTCTGTTCGTCGGCAGCGTCCTGTTCGACCTTGCCGCCATATTTCTGATCTTCTATCAAGAGGATAAAGCTTTCGCCATCTCGGCCATCGTCTCGGCGGCCCTAACTTTGATCGGAGTAGCGACCGGCCTGCTAATCGGACTGTTTGCCGCCCGCAAAATCAAGCCGACGGTTAAAGCCGTCCTGGCCGGCGTGCTGTTGCTCGGCAGTCTGTCCGCCGCCGTCTGGCCCGACAAGGCCGAGCCTGCCGCCGTGCAGGTCCTGGCCGATGAGGCGGACATCCCGGATATCGCCGAGACCGCCGCCGATCCTTCCGAGCCCGGCGCCTACGCCGTTACCTCGTTCCACTACGGCAGCGGCAAGGATTATTGGCAGCCGGAATACGGAGAAGAAACCGACCTCATTTCCGAATCGGTCGACGCCTCCGCTTACATCAAGAAATGGTCGCGGTTCAGAACGGCCTATTGGGGCTATAATCAAAAAGCGCTGCCGCTCAACGGCCGGGTATGGATGCCCGAAGGAAACGGCCCTTTTCCGCTCGTGCTGATCGTGCACGGCAATCACTTGATGGAGGATTATTCCGACGACGGCTACGCTTATCTGGGGAACCTGCTGGCCAGCCGCGGCTTTATCGCCGTGTCCGTCGACGAGAATTTCCTCAATTATTCCGTTTGGTCCGGTATCCCGGACAATGATATGAAAGTCCGGGCCTGGATTTTGTTGAAACATCTGCAGCAAATCGCCGACTTCGCCGAGAATCCGGCCACCCCGTTTTACGAACGGGTCGATTTCGATCAAATCGCCCTGATCGGCCATTCCCGCGGCGGCCAAGCTGTGGCGATGGCTTACGATTACAAGCGGTGGTTTGACGCCGATGCGACCTTGAAGGATATCGACCGGTTTCTTATCCGCGCCATCGCCGCGATCGCGCCGACCGACAAAAAGGTCGACGAGACTTTCGCCAGGCTGCAAAACGTCAACTATATTACGCTGCAAGGCGCGCGCGACGGCGATGTCAACGATTTTGACGGCGACCGCCAGTACGCCCGCACCTCGTTTACCGCCGGGAACTCCGGCTTCAAGGCCTCGCTGTATATCGCCGACGCCAACCACAGCCAGTTCAATACCGGCTGGGGCGGACGGGACATCAGCTATCCGAAGGGAATTTTGCTGAGCCGGAAAGGCATGCTGTCCCCCGGCGAGCAAAGAACCATCGCCAAGGTGTACATCTCCGCTTTTCTGGAAACGACGCTTCATGGAGAGGAGCGGTATCGCCCGCTGTTCCGCGATTACAGAACGGGATTGTCCTGGCTGCCCGACACGGCGTACTATAGCCGTTTTGAAAGCGGGCTTATGAAAACTTGGGCCAAGTTCGACGAGGATATGAACCGGATGACCTTGCCGGGAGGCGGCGTCGCCGAAGGGAAGGATATCGTCTGGATCGAGGAAGAAGCGAAAGACCGCGACCAATCCGGCAAGGGTACGCGCGGCGCCGTGCTGGAAAGGGACGACGATGGGGACCAAGCCTCCACTTACAGCTTGACTTGGGAGACCGCCGCGCCCGCCCCGGCCTCGGGAGCGGCGCAGGTGCTTTCTTTCTCCTTGGCGGACCGCAGTTACGAGCTGGAGGACGCCGCCGTGGATGCCGGTCCGGGCAATTCGGTCGACGGCGAAGCCGGCACCGAGACCGGCACGGATGAATCCCCTGCCGGCCCAGAGCCGCTGGATGTCGAAGTCGAGCTGGAGAGCGCGGACGGCGTTAGCGTACGCCTTCCCCTGTCCGACTTCATGCCGATTTTGCCCTTGCCCGAAACCAGCTACACGCTTCATCCCTGGCTTGACCAGCACCTTTCCGGCGGGAAGTACAAGCACCCGACCGAAGCGGTGTTTCAAACTTACCATCTTCCACTCTCGGCTTTTGCCGAAGCGGACTCGCGGTTTGACCCGGCTTCCGGTATCGCCCGGCTGACCTTCCGCCTCACCGGTGGCCCCGGCCGGGTGATGCTGGACGATATCGGGGTGTATTGAGGAAGTTTCACAACGGATATGATAAGTATTAACGGACACTGAAGCCGCTATATGATCAAAACCCGGGTTTTTAAACCGCTAACGGACACAGTTGACGCTAAATGACTGAAATAGCGCTGAAATTGGCGTAAACAGACTATATAACGTCCCTGCTGTCCGTTAGATTCATAGATGCGTGAACTTGAGGCGATTAGTGTCTCCGGCGTCCGTTGTCAGATCCACGATCCTGTCCAAAACCAAAAAAGGCGAGGTTCCTTAACGACGGAACTTCGCCTTTTACCCTTGTATGTGTATTTACATTTACTCCTTAGGCACCAGGTTGTAAATCTCCCCGCTCTCCATCACATCGATCAGCCGGTCGAGCCATTCGTAATATTTGACGGCCTCGCCCATCTTGCGCCGGTCCTCTTCCAGGATGCCGCGGAACGGTTCATGCAGCTCGGAATCCAGTGCGAGCAGCTTATTGATCTCTTCGACCGCCCGGCGCAGCACCAGAATGTTGGACTCCACCGCTTTTCTCCATTTGATCGCAAAAAAGTCGGTAAACGTCTGGTACCAGTCGTACTCCACCTCGTACAAATCCTTGCGGGAGCCCTTCTCCCAAACTTTATTCACCATTTTCATATCAAGCAGCGTGCGCACGCCCGTACTCATACTGGTTTTGCTCATCTTCATTTCCATGCCCATTTCGTCCAGCGTCATCGGCTTGTCCGCAAAAAAAAGCAGCCCGTACAAATGGCCCGTCGACAAAGAGATTCCATATAAGTCCATGTTTCTGCCAATCGCTTCTATAACACGTTTACGCACTTTCGATAACTCGGCTTGTTGTTCCGGTGTAAGCTGGTCCAAGCTCATGCGTGCGACCTCCTATCATGACATTGCGTTATATCTAAGATGTGAAAATTCAGCCCATAAAACATATCCCGACTAAATGATTAGAGGAATGCTTATTCTATCTTAAGAAAAGGATGTCCAAAAGTAAAGAACTGAACCGGGGCGCAATTGTGAGCATTCGGGAGTTATCGGAAGAATCTTTTCGTTCAGTTTTTTCTGTACGTTCTTTATGTACGGTTATAAGAGTTGATTGGAAAATGTGTATTTTGTTAGACTAAGAACATGGATTTATCGCGGCTATTGAATCAACCGTGACATTATAGAGAAATTCATTTGGTTTTGAATCAAAAGGGGTGAAAGTATGGGCAATGAAATTCTGAAGGTCAACCGGCTCAGCAAGCTGTTCGGACCGGGGGCCGATCAAGGCGTGGCCTTGCTTGAGCAAGGCTACAACAAAGACTCCCTGGCAAAGGAAAAAGGCATTACGGTCGGCGTCAACCGGGTCAGCCTCAGTATTAATGAGGGCGAGATTTTTGTGATCATGGGTTTGTCGGGGAGCGGCAAGTCCACATTGGTTCGCATGCTGAACCGCCTCATTGAGCCTACGGCGGGCGAAGTTCTGATCCATGGCCAGGATTTGCTGAAAATGAACAAGGCCCAACTGCGGGATGTCCGGCGTAAAAAGATCAGTATGGTGTTTCAAAAATTCGGACTCTTTCCGCACCGGACCGTGCTGGAGAATGTAGAGTACGGGCTGGAGGTACAAAAGTTTCCCAAGGCCGAGCGCCGGGAAAAAGCGCTCAAGTCGCTTGAACTCGTCGGCCTGAAGGGCTGGGAGGACAAAATGCCCGATGAGCTCAGCGGCGGCATGCAGCAGCGGGTCGGCCTCGCGCGGGCGCTGGCCAACGACCCGGAAATCCTGCTTATGGACGAGGCGTTCAGCGCGCTCGATCCGCTCATTCGCCGCGATATGCAGGACGAACTGCTGGAGCTGCAGGAGAAAATGAAGAAAACGATTGTCTTCATTACGCATGATCTTGACGAGGCGCTGCGCATCGGCGACCGGATCGCGCTGATGAAGGACGGGGAGCTCGTGCAGATCGGAACTCCGGAGGAGATGCTGACGAATCCGGCGGACCGTTACGTCGAACGCTTCATTGAAGATGTCGATCTGTCCAAGGTATTGACCGCCTCCCACGTCATGCGCCGTCCGGAAACGGTAACTCCGGACCGCGGACCGCGCGTCGCCCTGCAATTGATGCGGGAACGGGGGATTTCCAATCTGTTCGTGATCGACCGGGCCAAGCGATTGCTTGGTGTAATCACGGCCGAGGATGCTTCAAACGCGGCCAAAACCGGAGCAACCCTCCAAGACATCCTGATTACGGACGGTCCGAAGGTTCCGCCGGATACGCTGCTCAATGAGCTGTTCGAAGTGACCAGCTCGGCAAAGGTTCCGCTCGCGGTCGTGGATGAACAAGACCGGCTGCTGGGCGTCATCGTACGCGGTGCCGTACTCGGCGCTCTCGCCGGCGAAGTGGAAAACAAGGAGGTGAGCGGAAATGAACTTCATTCCTAAGCTGCCGCTCGCGGACTGGATCGAAGCGATCGTCGACTGGATGGCCGACAATCTGGGCGGGCTGTTTGACGGCATCTCCGCGGTTATCGAGGCTATGGTTAATTTTTTCTCCGGCCTGTTCCTCCTTCCCCACCCGCTGCTCTTTATTGTAATCTTGGGCGTACTCGCCTATCTGGTGGGCAAATGGAAGCTGACCCTGTTCACGGTGATCGGATTCCTGTTAATCGTTAATCTCGGTTACTGGGACGAGACCATGAATACGCTGGGGCTGGTTATTACGTCAGGGCTCATCTCAATTGTACTCGGTATTCCGATCGGGATCTGGAGCGCCTACAGTAAAACGGTACACCGCATCGTTACGCCGCTGCTCGATTTCATGCAGACGATGCCGGCATTCGTGTACCTGCTGCCTGCGGTTACGTTCTTCAGCCTGGGCGTAGTACCGGGGGTCATCGCGTCTGTGATTTTCGCCATTCCGCCGACCATCCGCCTGACCCATCTCGGCATCACCCAGGTCTCCGGCGAGCTGGCCGAAGCGGCGGAAGCCTTCGGCTCCACCTCGTGGCAGAAGCTGTTCAAGGTGCAGCTGCCGCTGGCCATGCCGACGATGATGACCGGGGTCAACCAGACGATTATGCTGTCGCTGTCCATGGTCGTCATCGCCTCGATGATCGGCGCCCAAGGCATCGGCGCAACAGTCTACCGGGCCGTCACCCAGTTGAAGATCGGTCAAGGCTTTGAAGCCGGTCTCGCCGTCGTGGTGCTGGCCATCGTGCTGGACCGGTTTACGCAAAATCTTTTCAAATCGAACAAAGGGAGAGGATAACATGAAGAAAAGCAGAAAACTACTAGTACTCGCGGGGCTCGCTAGCGTGCTGGCGCTGTCCGCCTGCGGTTCCAACGCCGGCAATGCCAACAATACGGGAAATAATGCCGGGAACCAGGCCGGCACGGAGACGGGTGCTTCCTTCGGCAGCGAGGTCAATTACGAAATCATCGGGATTGACCCCGGCGCAGGGATTATGAAGGCCACCGCCGATGCGCTGGATCAATATGAACTTACCGACTGGACGCTGATCGAAGGCTCCGGGGCGGCCATGACCGCCATGCTCGACAAATCGGTAAAAGCGGAAAAGCCGATCATCATTACGGGCTGGACACCGCACTGGATGTTCGCGAAATACGATCTGAAATATTTGGACGATCCGAAAAAAGTATACGGTGAAGCCGAAGAAATTCACACGGTCGTTCGTAAAGGGTTGAAAGAAGATCAACCGGTAGCGTATGAATTCCTCGACCGGTTCGAGTGGACTTCCGATGAGATGGGTGAGATCATGACCGCCATCCAGGAAGGAACGGACCCGGCGGAAGCCGCCAAGGCATGGGCCGACAGCCACACCGACCGCGTCGACACCTGGACGAAGGATTTGCAACCGGTAGATGGCGATAAGCTGAAATTGAGCTATGTGGCCTGGGATTCGGAAATCGCCAGCACCAATCTGCTGGAGTATGTTCTGGAGAGCAAGCTCGGCTATGACGTAACCGCGCTTCAAGTCGAAGCCGGGCCGATGTGGACCGGAGTTGCGAGCGGCGATGTCGACGCTACGGCCGCCGCATGGCTGCCGCTGACGCACGCCGATTACTGGGCCGAGTACGGCGACAAGCTGGAGGACCTCGGCGCGAACATGACCGGCGTGAAGACCGGGCTGGTCGTACCCGCCTATGTAAATATCGATTCGATCGAAGACTTGAAATAATTTTTCCCAAAATAAAATAGACCACATAAAAGAAACCATCCCTCTGGCAAGGATGGTTTCTTTCCTTCATCTATATAAAGAAGAGGGAGTACTATAAATGTATCAGCCATTCCTTAATTTAACCTTACAGAAACCTGAAAAATACATTAATTTATGATTCTCCCAATCTCCGCGTACTGCCCGTCTTCACATTCGACAAACACGACAAACCCGCCGTCGATCAAGCTTTCCTCCATGAGTCTGGCATCGTTTTCGGGAATGCCTGCCCCCATTAATCCCACGATAAAATCGTCGCTTCCTTTGCCGATTTCAGAGCCGGCCAATAATTGCGCCGCAGGTCCAATCGCGGCTACATTAGCGGGCTGCCCCTCCAATATGGCCGTCACCTCGATGAGCGGGTGGAACAGCGCGTGATTTCCGTCGCCCCGCTTCGGCTTGGGCAATCCGGTATCCCGGCTGATGATCTCCAGTTCTTCTTCGGTTCTTGCCAGTACGGAAATTTGCCCTTTTTTGACCCCGGCCTCCTTCAAATCCGCAATGAGCAATGCGGCATCCTGCCTCGTTCCGGTCATCGCGGCCAGCAATTTCGCCATCGGTAATCCCCTCCCGTTCTCGTTACTGTCCTAAATACACCGACAGTTTCTATAAACCGGCTTGCCCGGTCCGTGAAACAATCAATCCGTTAAGCCCCGACGTCCGCCGTGCCCCGGCTCGCCGCTTCCTCATAGCTTATAAGAAAAAGGAGGAGGTATGCCCAAGTGGAAGCCTACTATAACTGCTTACGTTTAAAAAATAAAAAAGTCCGCATCTTGACTCATGACAGAAAGCATATTACCGGAACCATCGTCGATGTCGACCCGCAATACGTATATCTGCGTCCCGAGCGCGGAGGCGCGCGGGTGTCGGCGTTTTATCCGTACGGCGGCGGCTACGGCCCCGGCTGGTACGGCAACGACATCATCACCTTGAGCCTGTTCACCCTGCTGGCGATCGCGCTGATTTAAGCGGTTGCCATGGTTTTCGCCTAATGCAAAAAACCAGGCCCTCCACGGAGGGCCTGGTTTGGTTTTGGCGGCTGAATAATTTCCTTGAATAGTGATAAACAGTTCCAATTCAATAGCATTTTTATAATTTTAAAAGGCTATCTTTATGCCAGTCATATTTCCATTAGCATCATACTCATACTTATATTTTAGTCCAGAAGGTATGTTATATAATTTATTCTTCCTGCCGAATCATAAACATATTGGACAGTCCCGGAATTGGAGTTTATTAGATCATCCTCTATATTCCAAACTCCAATAAGTCCATCAGTCTGTTCAACCGATAATGTTCTATACATATTGCTTTGGATCTCATTTTCTGTTAGTGCTTTATTCCATATACGTACTTGTGATATCTTTCCGTTCAATTTATATTTATCGCCACGGCCTGAGACATAGGCCGACGAAGATACTGCTCTATTAAGGGTAGTTGTTTTAACCACTTGCGATATTTCCTGCTTTACGCCATTTAAATACAGCTCATTGTTGGTTGAATCTGGGACCCCGTTATAAAAGACCGCTGCAACGTGAACCCAGGTTCCTTTAAGTTCACTTGCAGAGATTCCAAGTACATTTCCCTCCAGAGTATTAAATCCAAAATAGCCGGAAGTAAAATATAAATTATATCCGGTAGCCCAGCTAAAAGGCATCTGACCGTTGGTACCGTCCCAATACATCCAGAATTCTACAGTGTTTTTCGCCCCTTGTAAGGTATTCACCGGTATATCCGTTAATTCGAATTGGGTGACCCCATCAAAACTTTTATATACTTGTGGCTCCTCTAATAACTTCCATGAACCAACCAAACCAGTCTCAATATTTGTAAATACTGACCTATACATGTTGCTTTGAATTTCTGATTGACTCAAACCCCTGTCCCAAATTTGTAGATTCGCCAGTTTTCCTTTAAATTTATACTTTTCTCCATAACCGGATATGTAGGCTTGAGGTTTGGCGCTCTTACTTGCGGTTGTTGTTCCAACAAGTGGGGATAAAGTCTGTTTCAAACCATTAATGTATAGCTCTGCATTAAAAGAATCTGGAACTCCATTATAAAAGACTGCGGCCACATTAACCCATTTGTTTTTTAAATCAACTGAGGAAATTCCATACACATTACTTTCCCCTGTGTTAAACCCGAAGGCATTTCCAACAAAATATAAATCATACCCCCCAGACCAACTGAATGGCATGACTTTTTCTGTCCCGTCCCAGTACATCCAGAATTGAACGGTATTTTTAGCACCAGATGCAACATTAACTTTTAGTCCAGTCAACTGAATCTGTTTTGTTCCGTCAAAATTTTTGGAGGCTTGCGGTTCCTCCGTTAAATCCCATGATCCAACCAATCCAACCTCGTCGCCACTAAGAAAATTTTTCTGCATACTGGCTTGAATCTCTTCACTACTTAAAGCTCTATTCCAAATACGTAGGTGTGCAAGCTTTCCATTAAACTTGTATTTATCGCCGTATCCTGATATGTAACCAGTTGAAGATACTGTTTTACTTCGGGTTGTAGTTTTAACCACTTGGGAGATATTTTGTTTAATACCGTTTATGTATAATTCATTGTTTGTCGAATCCGGAACTCCGTTAGAAAAAATTGCTGTAACATGAACCCAGGTTCCTTTAAGTTCATTTGCAGAGATTCCAAGTACATTCCCTTCTGAGGTGTTAAATCCAAAATAATTAGAAGAAAAATATAAATCATAACCTGTGGACCAACTAAAAGGCATCTGGCCATTAATACCATTCCAATACATCCAAAACTCTACAGTATTCTTTGCACCAGCAGCAGTATTTACGGATAGATTGGTAAAATTTATTTGTTCAGTACCGTCAAATGATTTTCCATTCCCTATATTCGGTTCCCCCGCAAAAGTTACTCTATTAAAGCACATTAATATCAGGGAAAAGCATAAAAAGTTGATTACAAGCTTTCTCATAGTTTTCCTCCTATATTTTTAAATGGGGAATTCTAAAAAGACAAAAGAAACCACATGGGAGTTGTTACACTCCATGTAGCGAAGAAAAAACTACTTTAGTTTATTAGTCAGTGAGTTAAGATCAGTAATACCCTTTAAATCTGCCCCGTTCAGATAATATGATTCGTTACTAGTATGATTTTCAAATTTAAATCGGATAGCCGATAGTCTATAGTCCTTCTCTTTGAGAAACAAAACAATTTCAAGTATTGTATTCTTAATATTACCTTGCATATCATCATTTACATTAATCCACAATCTCAAATCGGAAATATCTTCACCCTTGATTTCTCCCTTAATGTCATGATAACTGGGGGGATTCGTTCTATTACCTTCAGAATGATTTTGTAATGGGTCAGACCTCAATTGAAAAGACACACTGGATATTTGATGAAATTGCTGTTTAATCTCATTTTTAACCTCGTTTTCCCAGTAGGATAAATAATAGTTATCAACCATATTCCCATCATATTTACTTAGTTTAAACTGAATTTGAGGATCTCTCTTCAAGTGAACAACAGTATAATACCTGTATTTGAAATATGATGAGTTGTCAAAATCATACTCAACCGACTCTATTTCCATCTCATTTCCATATTTTTCATGTAGATACTTTGCTGATTCTTCTTTCATAGCTTCTTTTCCCCATGGTGTTCCATTAAATATAGAGTATACAAAAAGTGCTAACAAAAGAACTACTAATCCTATAATACAACGCTTCACATAATCTCTCCTTAATAGCATGATTGATATCTATCCATGCTATACACTTTTAATCCAATAACTGCTTCCCTACTTTAATATTATTTAAAAATGTATCCTTTCCGTACCAAAAATTTATACCACCCCGATTCAGAATTCTTTTCGTTTTCTTTTATGAAGTTTTGAATTTTATGGATTCAAATTCAGTAATCTTTTGCATATCAATCCTCCTGCTTCAGCAAACGTCCGATTTCATCGTAGCTCTTTTTCACGGCTTTTCCGTCGGCATACGTCAGTTTAATCATATCCCCAGCCATATTATAGCTGTAGCTGGTGATCTTGCCTTCGGCATCCGTCACGGATGTTAATTGGGAAAGCGCGTCGTAAGCATATGTGGTTTTATTCCCCTTCGCATCCGTCGTAGACATCAGATGACCGTAGTTGTCGTAGACACTGCTGGATAACGTAAGATTTCCGGTCGATTTTAGTTCTTCGGTTTTAATTACCCGGCCTAGTATATCGTAAGTCTCCCGGATTTGGTTGCCTACTCCGTCTTTGATCGTCTTGGTCCGGGCGGCATCATTATAGGTATACGTTGTAGTACTGGTTCCATCATTTTCAGTCAGAATCCGACCGTGGGCATCATAGGTGAAGGTGCTTTTATTTCCTTCCGCATCCGTTTGGGCGATAAGCCGATCAAACGAGTCATAGGTATTGGTGATACTCCCCAAAGCATCGGTTTGTTTGGTTAAGCGCCCGAACGGGTAGGAAGAACAGGTTAATCAAGGTGATATCTGACCATGATCGACTTGTTTGGTGTAACGTAAAAGCGTTATTTAGGTTGTAAAATTAAAGTATTCGATGTGCCGTATAAACAAAATTGCGAAATCCTCATACGGGTATTACAGGGTTTAAGTGTTTTGTTGTTTATACGAATGAATTCAATTGGCACTGGGTAGCTCCTCAAAAAAAGAACCTTGAAAAGCACGAAGCTAATCAAGGTTCGTAGATGGTGCTAGGTGGTATTCCTCTAACATTACGTCAGAACATACTACCGACAACCATGGTTTCGAGTAGTCTGTTGTAAAAATTCCCACGTGATTTTGCCCATCCGAACTCTCTGCTAACTCTTTAAAAAGGACAATTGTAAAGAGACTTTCTTTGTTTACTTCATCTAGAGTTAAGAGATGTTCTTTGCTGAATTGAAAATCCGCTTTTTTGCAATTTTTGAAAATAATCTTTAATAACCTTGTAGTATCATAACCATCTTGTATATCCCAATAATAATCGACAACTACTATCAGATCTATTAGATCGCCAGCCCATTTCACTTCAGTAACTATGCTATCCGTAAAATCAAAATTTTCTAGAACATCCTGCAGATTGGTAGCCAACACTTTTGCTCACCTACCTTTCGAAATAGAAATGCGTTGCATCTCTTAGTTCTTGCTTTGTTGCGTTACTTGGGAATACTCCATTGTCATCTAGATAGCCACCACCCTTATTCTGAACTCTAAAATAAGGAGTACCTTCCCCAGGTTCTGCATGTATTCTCACTTTAGTGCCCGTATTTGGGTCAGTAAGAATAGTAGCAGGTCCACTTTTCTTTCCACCAGGTTCAATGGTCTTAGTCCATCCCGATCTTTCAAGAATGCTAATCATCTCGTTAGGGGACATGCTTTTTCCCATTTGGCTAAAGTTCTTGACTGTCCATTTGAAAGCAGTACCCATCCCCTTAACAACTGTACTTTTAAGCCCATATTTCTCCATCACTGCTTTTGACAACCTATGTTGTCCATTGCTTTCAAACATTAAGGCAAAACTGCCATCATCCACGTAAGTAACAACTGATAGGGTAAGCCTCATAACCATGATTTGATCTTGAGAAAGGCCCTCTCCAGAGTTTGCAAGCTTATCAAATGCTAATTTGTCTCTCTCCCGCCAGTCAAGATAATAATCCCATGCTACACTACCGTCATTGTTATACAACACACCATTTGAACCTAGTGTTCTACTATCAAATCCATAGCCTCCGACTTCATGCATATTGCCAGTAGGGTCTAAATACTTCAACGGATTATTCAGCGTATAAGTATACAAATTCAACGTTAGCGGATTCGTCAGTTCCCCCTCATACGTATCCTCCCCAATAAACCTGGCCGTCGCCGGATCATACCACCGGGCGCGCAGATACTGTAGCCCTGTATCTTCATCCCAATATTCTCCCGAATAGCGGAGCGGGTTCGGTACGGACTCCTGTACCGTTATAGGATTGCCCCAAATGTCGTAGCTGTAGCTGTTGAGTAAACTTCCCGCTGCATCCCGAAGTTCCGTTACATCCCCATGTCCATTCGTGACGTAGTATTGCAGTTTCGTTTCACCTGCTGCCTGACGGCCAACTAGCTTCCCGGTTGCATCATACACGTAACCATAAGTGATCGTTGCTGTCCCGGAATTTACCGTTCCTTCTCCCACCAGCAAGCCTCGGTCGTCGTAATAATACCTTGTCGTCTGGCTTCCCTTTTTACGTCCCACCATCAAGCCATTACCGTTATAGGTGTAGGAAATGTTGTTGCCATCTACGGTTGTGCTCTTCAGCCGGTTTCTGGTGTCGTATTGGTATGTGGCCAAACTTGGAGGCTCCGGAACCTGGTCGCTCGTCAGCGTACTTCGATTATCCCTTTTGTCATAACTGTAAGTTTCATTGAATTGGCTCGATGTCTTGATCCGGTTCAGTACATCATAGGTGTAAGTGTAGCTATTTCCTGAATCGCTTTGAGACGTGATATTGCGGTTGTTGTCATATCCATAGGTATATTGCTTCAAAGTCGTTCCGCTAAATGCGGTTTTCAGCCCGGTTAAGTTTAATCCCGTGTAAGTATAACCTTGTGTTAATTTCGTACCGGTTGTCGTTTGGGATATGCTATTGTTTTTTAGGTACGTATAAGCCAGTGTTCCGATTTCCGTATTACTGCTGTTCAATACTTGAAGCTTTTGCGGCAGTGCCGATGCTCCCTGATAGGTTGTTTTGAGGGTCAGTTTATAACTCCCCAGTGTAAAAATCTGACTGGTCCGGACTCCGCGTTTATCATATTCAAATGTTAATTTGGCGCCGTCCGGATAGGTGAGGGTCGCCAGCTCTCCTGTTGTTTTATACGTATAACTTGTGGTCCCCGTTGAGTCCTTCATGGTCAGCCGGTTCCCCATCGTATCGTACGTATAAGTGATCGTCTCGTCGCTCGCTTGATCCTGCGTCAATAAATCACGGTTATTATATTGGAATGTGTGAGTTTGGCCTTTGCGGTCAATATATTTGGTAAGATTGCTGTTATTGTCATAGGTGTACGTTTCAGTTTTTCCTAACGGATCAACCTGCTTCAGCAAACGTCCGATTTCATCATAGCTCTTTGTCACGGCTTTTCCGTCGGCATACGTCAGCTTAATCATATCCCCAGCCATATTATAGCTGTAGCTGGTGATCTTGCCTTCGGCATCCGTCACGGATATTAATTGGGAAAGCGCATCGTAAGCATATGTGGTTTTATTCCCCTTCGCATCCGTCGTAGACATCAGATGTCCATAGTTGTCGTAGACACTGCTGGATAACGTAAGATTTCCGGTCGATTTCAGTTCTTCGGTTTTAATTACCCGGCCTAGTATATCGTAAGTCTCCCGGATTTGGTTGCCTACTCCGTCTTTGATCGTCTTGGTCCGGGCGGCATCATTATAGGTATACGTTGTAGTACTGGTTCCATCATTTTCAGTCAGAATCCGACCGTAGGCATCATAGGTGAAGGTGCTTTTATTTCCTTCCGCATCCGTTTGGCCGATAAGCCGATCAAACGAGTCATAGGTATTGGTGATACTCCCCAAAGCATCGGTTTGTTTGGTTAAGCGCCCGAACGGGTCATATTCATATGTCGTTTTAGCGCCGTTTGGAGCCGTAACAACCGTGGTATTTGTGGAATCATTATATGAAGAGCTTATTTTGGAGCCATCCGGATTTGTCTGTGTTAATGGACGGCCTATAGCATCATAAGTCACGGTTGTGTTGTAACGATTCCCATCCTTGTAGTTTAATAAATTCCCCCTATTATCATAACTAGCATCTTGAACAATCGAAGCTTTGACTCCTTGCGCATTGGTTACACTTACACTTTGTTGAATTTTTGACGGGGCATATTCAAACGTTTGATTGACAACCGTATCCGAGGAATCTCCCTTCATCCTGATCTCAATGGGATTCCCGTACGTGTTATATTGATAATTGGTTTGTCCGTATAACTTCCCGGAACTGTCTTTCACTTGGACCTGACTCAGTGTAGCTGTGTCGTCATCATAAGTATAGCTTGTAATCAAGCTATTTGTTGAACTGACCGGTACCGTGACTTTGATCGGAGACCATCTTCTCACATTATAATTTACGTAATAATCGTACTCATAAGTGGTCGTAACTCCCATAGGGTCGGTTTGGGAAGTAATCAGTCCCCAGTCGTTGTAAGAAGTTTTCGTGGTTACGGCAGAAGAACTGGACGAGCCGGTGTAAGAGCGGCTCTGAATTTGAATGGGGACCGCACGATATTTCGTTTTATCGTAAGTATAATTCGTTTCCTGACGCATCTGCTTATCAAGTGATTCCACAGTCGTTTTTGTAAGATATACCACTTCGGGTCTGCGGTTGCCGGAAAAATCTTTCTCATAGTGATACGTAGTTAATGTCAAGCCATCATCTACGATGGCGGAGAAGGTATCGTCCTCTCCATAAACCGCCCCGATATCGCCTTCCAGCTCTACATCCATACTGCTATATTCTGTTTCTTCCGTCGTACTGTAAAATAAGTGTCTGACTTTGTATACAGGTTCATATTGGACGGCTACTTCTCCAATATGACGCGCGGCAAGACCGGCATACGCATATTGAACCATAGCTTTCGTCGGAAACTCGATTGCGGTGAGCTCAACCCAATCATTAACTCCCCAATAAATCATTCGTTCGGTTCCCGTATAATATTCGTAACCGCTTATAAGATTGAAGAAGTTCCAATCGATATAGTAATCATACTTTGTAGATCTTCCCACCGGATCAACAACTTCCGAAAGAACCTCGTGATCTCGTACATCCCCTTCCATAACCGTTTTATGATACACAACGGTTTGAGTCTCGCCTTTTGCTATATTGTAGGCATTGATTTCAACCGACTGATCGTCAAAGTCGGTATATAAATAGCTGACCATTTCATCTTTTCCGGCATAGACGAATACAGAGTCAAGCCCGTCGGCTCCCCAACTGAACTTGATGTGATTCCCGTATTGATTGGTGATTAATACTACATCGCCGTTGCTGGTGAAATAGGTATTGATCCCTGCGGTATAATCAAATAAGACATAGTCCGCATCATCCACTTCGAAATATTCATCCAATTCCTCAAGACGGGATTCACTCACTTCTCCAAAGTCCAGATTATCCCACGGGTAACCTACCAATTCATCATCCTCTTCAATATCAAGAACATAGGTTCCTAGATTGGGAAGATAAATATACTGAGTGCCCTCTTCTTTTTTTAAATAGGGAATATCCCAAATCCAGCCTTGCCCTATGTTGAACCGTCGTTCTTCTTTCGTTATTTTCGTTTCGTTCTCCCATCGATCGGTATCCACAGTCATACGATCCTTACTAAGCGAACTGTCATAAATCCGCGTTAAAGCAAAATCCAGACCGTTTACGCCTTCAAGATATAAATCCGTGGCCGTCACCCGAAGGGAGCCGTCGAGGGTTGAGATTTGATCCGTTTCCGAACCTACCGTATAGGGGGCGCTGTTCATTTTGATGTTCTGACGTTCCAACGCCACACTATCATATTTGGAAGAGGCTGCCAAAAATGAATTCAATCCATAGACATCATCGGTGACAGACGGTTTGGTTATGTAGACATCTTCTGTAACGGTTTTCACGCCATAAACATCATCCGTAATAGATGATGTATATAATGGATCTGCTACTCTGCCGGGATAAGTGGATTGCATATATTCTTCATAAGAACCGCCCGATTCTTGATGAAGTAACCCCTGATAAATTTCATGAAGCAAATAGCCACGCAGTAATTCCTGAAGTACCCAATCCCGTTCAACATGAAAGCGTTCAGTTAACGTTGTAATGGTAATAAGTTCTTCAGGGTCCAATTCAACAGGCAATGAGTCAGGCGAAACTATATCATCGTACACATCTGATGTAACTGTGCTTTGAACTAAAGGGATGTCAGTATTTTCGGCAAAGACGGATGGTAAGATATTTGGATTAACTATTGTAATAAACAGTAAGATAAAAACTAATATCTCGCTTATTCGCTTTTTCATAAGCAAATTCCCCTTTATTTATTTTGGCCGCTTCTTCTAAACGTAAAAGTTAATCCCCGCGTTGTGAATTCCTAGTTTAATGCCCACCCTTTAACGCCTTGCATTAAATATCCTGAAATTTTATTTCCAGTATATTACCATTCGCATCATACTTATATAACACCTTGGAACCATCACTATAAGTTATAGACTCCAATTGATTCGAGCTATTATACTGATAGGTGGCCTTCGTATTAGTATAGGAAAATTCTAATGCATCGATGAATGCGGTCCCCGTTCCCCCATTTCCCGTCGACTTAATAACCAAATTTATGGAAGCTGTTGTTGCCTGTTTAGGGACCTTCCCAGAGGTAGTAAGTAAAATATATCCTCCTGTTACTGTTTTTCTCTCCAGATAAATTCTATCGATCCAAACTCCATTTTCGTCTGCAAAATCAACGGAATACTCCAATTGACTATTGGTTAATGAAGAGATATTTACAAGGGCTTTCATTGAAAAGGATAGTTCTGGTTTCACTTTAATATCTTGTTTTATTCCTATACTTTTGTCTTTCGTCATTCCGGTTCCTACTATTTTCTGAGCGGTATGTCCGTTATAAACAGGTGATTGTACTAATCCAAAGTTGGCTGTTGAACCGTCGCTGGTGATCTTACTCCATCCTGTTCCAATGTCAGCTGATTGACCAAACTCTTCAAAGCTCCAATTGTTAATGAGGTTGGCTCCAAAGGTAGCTGCTCTGAAATCAATTAGTTCAGAATAGTTCCCTGAATTATCAAATGCTCTTACCGAGAACTTATACCACTTTCTAGGCTGAAGACCCTTGGCAGTGTAGGTATTAGTTGTTATCGTCCCTAAAAAGATGTCATCTTGATAAACCTCATAGCCCATAATCTCCACATTATCCACTGGAGGGTCCCAGGTGAATTCAATTTTTTGATAAGTCTGTTGTACTATCCGAAAATTGTAGGGGGCTTTCAATGGCTCAGGAGTTTCTTCCCCGTAATACAACGATACATTGTCCACATATACCGTTCCTCCGCCATCTTCCCCGATCGATCGTAAGGTCAGGTTCACCGTGGCTTCTGCTGCCGTTGCCGGAGTTTCCCCGGACAGCCGCAATGCTACATAACCATCGGTCAGCTCCGTTTGCTC